>NZ_JBIAHP010000024.1:0-142993 GCF_042870715.1 Streptomyces sp. NPDC006463
GCGACCACAGTTCATCCGACACGATCCACGGCCGCGACTGACGTTTCCCCACGGCCAAACCAACGAACATCCGAACCGAAGGTCACATGATCAACGGCTTCTGTTAGGACCTCTAAGCCGCCGCCGTCGACCTCGTTGGCGACTACCCGTACCCGTCGCCGATCACGTGCCGTCCAGGAGGTCCAGGGCGGCTTGGGCGTCGGCGTCGCCGGCGCGGGCGGGGACGCTGAGCCAGTCGGCCACGGCGGCGAGGTCGGGCACGTCCGGGTGAGCCGTGGCGGGAGGAGTGGGATCGGCTGAGCCTGCGACGGACCGAGCCCAGCGATCGGCCTCCTCCGCACGCCCCCTGCGCATCAGGGCCTCCGCGAGATTGATCTTCGCAGCGGCGTGGCCTTCTGCCCCGGCACGGCGCCACAGCCGCTCGGCCCCGTCCCAGTCGCCGCGACTGGAGAGGACGGCACCGTAGCTGACCAGGGCGTCGGTGTTGCCCGCGTCGGCCGCATCGCGCCACCAGCGTTCGGCCCCGTCCATGTCGCCGCGCTGGCGCAGGAGGTTCCCCAGGTTGTTCATGCCGGCGGTGTCTCCCGCCTCGATCGCCTTGCGGTAGTACGACTCCGCGCCGTCGAGGTCGCCGCGCCTGCGCAGCAGGACGCCGAGGTTGACGTAGGAGTCCACGTGGCCGGCATCGGCGGCGAGCCGGTAGTACCGCTCCGCACGCTCCACGTCGCCGGTCTCCGCAAGCAGCGCTCCCATGGTGTGCCGGGCCACCGGATGCCCGGCGTCGGCCGCCCGCTGGACATGCTCGCGCGCTCCTTCGAGGCCGACCTCGGCCACGTGCATCTGGGAGATCCAGAACAGGACGTCGGAGTCGCCGGAGTCCAGCGCGGCGGCGAAATGGGCTCGGGCCTTGCCCCAGTGGCCTTCGTGGGCCTCGAGTACGGCCATGGCCATGTGCACATGGGGATGGCCGTCGTCCAGGTGGAGCATCAGCTGTCGGGCGGCCCATTCGACGGCGGACTCTGGCGGGGTCGCCGGGGCGGGGCCGACGGTCGGCGCCTGCGTGGGCCGTGGGGGCTGGGCGGGCTCCGGGGGGCTGGTGCGGGCCGCGGCGGCGCGTAGGGCCCGCAGTTCCTCCAGCGCCTGGCGGGCCATGGCGTTGCCGGTGTCGGCCACCGGTCGGAAGTACCGCTCCGCGTCGTCGAGGTCGCCCCCGTCCATACGTATCGTGCCCAGCACCATGGAGGCCATCGGGTCACCCGCCGCTCGCGCCCGCTGGAGCCAGCTTTCCGCTTCGGCCATGGCTCCCCTGTTGCCGAGCCCGATGCCGTACACGGTCATCGCCTCGACGTTACCGAGCTCCGCCCCCTCGCGTGCGAGGTCTTCCGGTATCGGAAGGCCCTGGTGGTAGGCCGCGCTGATCAGTTCGTCCCGGGTGGCCGGACGGCCGCCCGCTCCCCGGCCCGTCGTTCCGCCGCGGCCTTCTCTGCGTCTCTTCCACCACGCGCTCATGGCCCTCCCCGTCCGACACCGTGCCGTCATTGTGGCCTTCCGGGCGCCCCGTACGAGGCTCGGAGCAGGTTTGGCTCGAATGAGTTCACGGTCCGGCGTGCATGTGGGCCGCCCAGAGCGAAGGGGTCGTCGGATACCGGTCACGCATCGCCCGGACGGCCGCGCGCACGGCGTACGCGGCGCGGTCGGCCACCGGGTGCGGAGCGCCGAGGCCCCCGTACACCCGCTCGGCGATCCGTACGGCCACCGTGTCGTCGATGGCCCACGAAGTGCCCACCACATGGCGGAATCCCGCGAGTTGGAGGGCGCCGGCGAGGTGGAGCGCCTCGTCCATGACAGTGAATCCGGTGCGGGCCGTTGTACATGCGGACAGGTAGGCCAGCTCGGCCTCGGGCAGGTCGAGGCGGGAGATCCCGGCGACGGTGAGCGGATGGTCGAGGTGGTCGTGGACGAGCAGCCGGCTGCCCGAGGGCGTGGCCGGTTCGGCGGTGCCGTGGCCGCAGAAGTGCAGCCAGGCGTGGTCGCCGAGGCCTGCGACGACAGCGTCCCGGGTGGCCGCTTCCCCGGTGAGCCGGCGTGCTCCGGGCAGCATGCGGGCGAGGACGGCGGCCTCCTCGGAGGCTCCGGGCAATGGCCGGGCCGCGGGTGCCTCCGGCACGGCTACCACCAGGAAGGAGGACGCGGAGCCCGCCGAGCGGCGGCGGGCCTGCGCGAGGGCGCGCACGGTGGGGGCGTAGGACGGCACCGTCCGGTCGAGCACCGTACGTCCGGCCCCCTCTCGGTGGTGCCCTGCGGCGTGCAACGGGAGGAAGGTCAGCGGCCCGGTGGGAATCCACCACACGCGAGGAGGCTCGGTACCGGACGTGCCGGTGATGCCCAGGGCGTCGAGCACCGGACCGGTCAGGCGGTCCCACAACCATCCGAGGTGCCCATCGATCTCGTCCTCGTCGGACACCTGGGCCGTGAGATCTGCGCCGTCCGGTTCGTCGAGCCGGCCGAGAGCGCCGAGGAAGGCCGCCGCACGGTCGACCACCTCGGCCAGGGTCAGGCGGGGAAGCGGTACGACGCGCAGGCCCCCGGTATCGATCACCAGGGCGTCGCAGCGGAAGCGGCTCACGTTGGCGAGAACGACGGGGCCGTGTGCGCCGTGCGGCAACAGCCTGGCAGGGCGCGGTGGCCGCAGGAAGTCCTCGAAGCCGTCCCTGGCCCGGACCTCGGCGAGGAGGCAATCCCACTCGGCCGCCAGGGCATGACGCTCGTCGGACGTCCCCGCACCGCCGACGACGTCGAGTCGGGTGCGCAGCCACGCGAGGCGGTCGGCCGTCTCCGGCGCGTGGGGCCGCAGTTCGGCCAAGTCGTCGTGGTGTTTCATACCCTGTCCGAGCAGCACGCCGCGCCCCAGCTCCAGCAGACCGAGCGCCCCCATGGCGTCCCCGGCGGCGAGCGCGCAGGCCGCGGCGTCACTTGCCAGCCCGCGGGTTTCGGAGAGCGCCTGCTCGGCATCGGCGGGGGCCAGGTGGCGGGGCACCAGGGCGGGCAGCTGGGCGACCGCCTGTGCGTAGGCGGTGACGGCCTCTTGCGGGAGCCCCGCCTGCATCGCTCCCAGACCCCAGGCGTGGGCCGCCCGCAGCCGCAGCCGGGGCGCGGCGACGGGATGGAAGGCGGCGGTCCGCAGACAGGCCGCCGCTCCGGGGCGGTCGCGAGTGGCCAGCATGCGGCCGAGCTGGTACTGGATCGCGGCCTGGAGCGGGTGCCCAGCGGGCACTGCGGCCTCCGCGGCGCGCAGCAGCTGCTCGGCGCGGGCCACGTCGCTGTCCCGGGGGGTCAGCTCATACCGTTCGCACAGCGCGGAGGCCAGGTTGAGCACGGCGCCGGGCCACGGTCCCAGCCCGTCCAGTTCCGCGTCGGCCGGTCCCGCGCCGTCCAGTCCCGCGTCGGCCGGTCCCGCGCCGCGGGCGTCGTGTGCCGCTGCCGCCCCGACCGCCGCCTCGAGGGCGTCGACGCGCGCCCGGAAATCCTCTTCGTCGGCAGTGAGTTCGAATCGTACGCGGAGCGCGCCGGCCAGGCCCTGCTGGAGTAGGGAGTGGTCGCGGTGGCCCGGCGGGGTGAGCGCGACGGCCTCACGGTGTGCGGAGACGGCCTCCGCCAGGTCCGACGGGTCGCCCGTGCGTTCATGGCGCACCCGGAGTGCCAGACCGAGATTGTGGAGCCGGCCCCCGCGGTCGGTTTCGCCGCCCGCCTCCACGGCCGCGCGGGCCACCCGTACCGCCTCCAGCAGGTCCTCCAGCGCCCCCGTGCGCTCGTGGCGTTCGCGCAGTGCGGCGCAGAGGCCCGACAGGACGGCCGCCCGGTCGGGGTGACCGCTGCCCGCTCCGGTCTCGGCCTCGCGCAGCGCGGAGATGGCGTCGCCGAGGTCCCGCGGGTCGCCTTCGCGCTCGTACCGAAGCCGCAGGGCCCGACCCCACAGGGCCAGGGTGGACGCTCTGAGCGGCCGGGCATGCACGGGGGTCCCGTCGACCGCGGCCCGGGCCGCCCGGAGGGCCAGCTCCAACAGCGCGGTGTCCCGGGAGCGTTCGGCCGCCGCGACCCGGTCCGAGGCCTCCTCGTACAACGAGGTCACGCGCCGCACGGTCTCCACGGCCCCCGCCGCCGACGCCCCCTCGGGGCCGGCATACCGTGCCAGAGCGGCGGCGATGGCGGCGTCCTCGCGTCCCTTCTCCTCCCCCAGCAGCAGGCTCCGGCAGAGGTGGAGGTCGGCAATGGCCCGGACCGCCTCCGGATCGGTGGAGGGATCGGTCACCAGCCGCATCAATTCCCCGACTTGCCAAAGGGCTTGGGGTGCCAGTACGGCGTCGCGGTCCATGGACGACCGGAACAGCAGGACACGGGCGGCGAGAGCCCGCACCAATTCGTCCCGCGCCGCAACCGCCATAAGGGTTACGGTACTTGGCGGGGACGGCGCCGAGCGAGGGGGCAGACGGATGGTGGAACACAGGCACCGGCTGGCGCGGTTGTGCGAGCAGCTCGCCGATATCCGTGTGGTCGTGGACCGGGCGGGACAGCTGGCGGTCCTGGAGGCCATCCTGACCGAGTTGCGAGCGGGTGCCGATACCGCGGAGTTGACCAGCGGAGCCGATGAGTTGCTCCGCCGTTGCGGGGTCGCCCGCGGACTCGGGGACCGTCGTTCCCCCGGAGGGGGCCGGCTCCCCTACCTGGGCGGCGGGCACCCCGTGGAGGAAGCCCGTGTGTGCCCGCTCGACCGCTGCGACCGCGTGGCGCTCGACGGCGGTGGGACGTGCCGGCTGTACGGTGAGCCGCTGCGCCCGGTGCGGCTCTGAGCATGACCGCGTTCCTCGCCACGCTCGGTGGCAAACTCGCCGACACCTGGCTCTCGTTGCTCGTCCTGCCCGGTCTCCTATACCTCGCCGTGATGTCGGCGGCCTCGGTTCTCGGCCATGGCCACGCCTTCGACCACGGCCGACTGACCGGGCGGATCGACACCCTGGCCGGCGGTCCCGCCGCCCACTCGCCCGGCTCCGTCGTCCTGGTCGCGGCTCTCGTCCTGGCGGCCTCCGCCGGCGTCAGCCGGCTCGCCGCCGCGCTGGGGGGCGGAGTCGAGCGGCTGTGGCTCGGTGACTGGCCGGCGCCGCTGCGGCCGGCCGCCCGTGCCCTGACCCTGCGGCGCGTACGGCGGTGGATCACGGCGGACGACCGATACCGTCAGGCGCTGACCGCCAGGGCCCTGCGGGCGGCCGCCGACCCCCTCGGTGTGCACGTACCGGAGGCGGACGAGGACGTCGCCCCCGGTACGCCCCGGAACGAGGGGGCCGTCGACACCGTGCAGTTGAACGAGGCCCGCAACCTCATCGCGCTGACCCGCCCGGCCCGCCCCACCTGGATGGGCGACCGGTTGATCGCAGCCGATGCCCGTGTCCACGAGTCGTACCGGATCGACCTCACCGCGGCCTGGCCCAGACTCTGGCTGCTCCTGCCCGACACGGTGCACCAGAACGTACAAGCCGCCCGAGCCGCGCTGACCGCGGCGGCCCGCCGAGCGGCCTGGGGCCTGCTCTACCTCCTGCCCGCCCTGTGGTGGTGGCCGGCCGCCCTGATCGTCGCCGTCACCTGGGCCGGAGCGTGGCGGCAGGGCCGCCTGGCGGTCGACGAGTTCGCCGAACTCGTCGAAGCCGCCGTCGACCTGCACGGCCGGGATCTGGCGAACGCCCTCGGCGTTCCGTGCGAGGAGCGACTCACCACCGCCGAAGGCCTGGAGATCACCCGAATCCTCCGCAAGGGAGCCTGACCGCCCGGCGCAGGACCCGCCACGCCTCCCGTACGCCACCCGCCGGGCGTGGCAGGTCTGCCGCAATGAAGCCATGACGGAGGCTCAGGCTGCGGTGACGGAGGGCGGGTAGACCGCTCCCCCGGGCCTCTCCACGCTCTGGCTGCACCTGCCAATTCGCGGCCGGGGGCAAGACGATCTCCGCCACCTGACCCCCGGGAGGCCACGACCTCCGAACAGGTCCGGTCGGACCGGAGCCGGCAGGAGACGACGGCCGCCCGCCGGCCGGCGCCTGGAACACGGGGCCTGCACCGGATCCCCGAGGAGACAGGCGCGACATATTCGCCTGTCCGGGGCAATGCGTTTTTTCCGGCCAAACGACGTGTCGTCGACCGCCGTTGTCCCGCATGGACTCAGGGATGTCCGCCTCGGTCCGGCCGCCCGCTGGCGGGGTGGAGCCGGGCGTCAGGAGTGGCCGAAAGCAGGCTGGAACGTTCTGATCAACCGTTCATACGATCGAAATGTACCCACCAGTTCTGGTCATTCGGCCGGGCGTCGACAACCTCTGACGTGTCCGGCCGACCGACGAAAGGGAGGCGTTATGAACGCGCTCGACATCGATTTCGAAGAGTTCTCTCTTGAGGAAATCTCCGTGGAAGACGTTCCCGACACCACTGGTCTTCCGGTGATGGGGGCTTCTGACGGCGCTTCTTGCTGCCGCGCCAGCTGCTCCTGCTGCAGCAGCAGCAGCTGATCCGTCGCCGGGGGCCGCACGGCGGCCTCCGGCGTACCGGACGGCACGGAACGGAAAACGGCCGGCCGCCAAGGGCGGCCACGTCGAGCAAGCAAGAAGGGCACCGCCTGCATGCGGCGATCGCGGCGATTCGTCATGGCCGAAACGGCCACTACACGGGTCAACCCCATGCCTTACACGCCCCTGGTGAGCCCACCGGCAGCGGCCGCCTGGGACCGGCTGCTCACCGCGGCCGCCCAGACCCTAGCCGCTGCCCGCGAGGCGGACGCCGAGCTGGAGGCCCGTACGGGGCAAGAGCAGGACGAGGCCCGTGTCGCCTGCCTGCGGATGCGGCGCAGGATCCGGGACAAGCCGCTGACCCCGCCGACCGGACCGGCGGCGGACGCGATCGGCCCGGTACCGGCCGTGCACCGCTGGGCCGCGGCGGCACGCGCCTACCGGAGCCTCCTGCTCTCCGTGACGCGCGAACGCGAGCACGCACTGATCCATGAGCGACTCGTCCTGAGCGGCTTGTGCGCAGACCCCGCACTGTCTTCCTCCATCGAACTTGTGAGCCCCGACATGGGTGCCGCCGTACGCCGCTACGCCGCCGGCCGGGGCTCCGTGGACCGGGCCGACCGCAAATCAGAACCCCGCATCACCGCGTACGTCCTGCGCGGCATGACCCGTACGAGCCCGCGGTCACGCTTCACCGCCGTCGCACACTCCGCCCTACCCGACGACGCCACAGCGGACGGCACAGCACGCTGGGAGGCCGCGCCGCCGTCGGAACTCCTGCGCGGCGTGGATGTCCAGCGCGGCGCACTGCTGTCCGCCCTCGAAGCGGGCCTCGAAGCCGACGCCGACGCTCCCGGACACGTACGACTCGCCCCCCTGTTGACCGCCGGGCCCTCGGAGCTGGCCTTCATGGCCATCACGCCGGCGCACCCCAGGCCCCGCAAGGTGACCCTTCGCCGCGGCCGTGAACTGACCGAGCTGGTGGCCGCCGCCCGCTTCGGCGTACACGACTGGGCGACGCTCGTGGACACCCTCGCCACCGCACTGGACTGCCCGCCCGGCCGGGCCCGGCAAGTGATGCGCGCCGCGCTCGGAGCCGGCCTGCTGGCCCCCGCCCTGGCGGTGGACGACCAGGACCCGGACTTCCTGCGTGCCTGCCTCGAAGCGCTGCCCGACGGCGGCGGACTGCGCAGCGTGGTGGCGGAGATGGCCGAGGTGGCCGATCGCCTGGCCTTGGACGACGTGACGACACGGCCCGATCTGCACGGGCGTCTGCGCACGGCGGCCGCCAGGCTGCCCCACGCGGACGCGCTGGCCCCCCAGGTGTACGAGGACGCCGTCGCCACCCTGCCGGCCGCCCCGCGCCCAGCGGCCTCGCTGCGTTCCGCCGTGGAGCTGCTGCCCGTGCTCCGGGCCTTCGACCTCAAGGCCGACTTCCGCCTGGCCCTGCAGGCCGCGGTCCGCGCACGCGGCGGGAAGGTCCGGCTGCTGGACGAGGCCGAGGGCCTGGCCGAGGAAGCTGCCCGGCTCGCCACCGCGGCGGCGGCCGGCCAGGCGCTGCCCGACCCGGACACCCAGGCGGCCATGGCCGACCTGTGGGGGTTCCGGCACCGGGTCCTGGCAGACACGGCCCAGGTACTGGCGTCGGCCTCCGCCACGGGCGACGGCGTCGACGCCGTCCTCGGGGAGGAGCTCGTCCGCACGTGGACCGCGAACCTGCCCGCCTGGCTGGACGAAGAGAGCACCTCCTACGCCCTGATGGCGCAGCACGCGGCGGGGACCTGGGTGGTCAACAGCTGCTTCGGCGGATACGGCGCCACCGCATCGCGCTTCCTGCGGCTGGACGGGGCCGCGGGCGGCGACGCCACCGACCGGTTGCGCCGACGGCTTCGGCGCGTCCTGGGCCCGGGAGTGGCCGAGGACCGTGCCGCACACGGCTTCAACACCGGCTGCCACCCCCGGCTCCTGGACGAGACCATGGAACCGGCCGACTGGTCGGGTACTTTCCTCGTGGATGACGGATCCCCCGGCCGTCTCGGCTGGCACACCCCGCGCGGCCTGCGCCCGATGACCATCACCTCGACCCGGTGGGACCTGCTGCCCGCGCCCAGCCGGATCGTGCTGTGGCTCCAGGGTGGCGGTGCGATCAGCTGTGCCTACGACCACTTCTTCCGCGAGAGCGCCCGGCCCGGCCCTGACGGTGTCGTGGCGGTGCCCCGCCTGCTCTACGGGGATCTGGTGCTCCAGCGGCGCCGCTGGTACCTCCCGGACACCGACGTGCTGACGGGGGCGCATCGCGGCACGGCCGACGACCTGCACCGGCTGGTCCGGGTGCTGGCCGAACACGGCGTACCCGCACGGTTCTTCGTCAAACAGCTGCCGGCCTGGCAGCGAGGCGAGGCGCTCGTACCGGATGTCACGACGCGCCCCGCACCCCAGCCCAAGCCGCGGTTCGTGGACACTGCCGGCGCACTGGGCCTGGCTTCGTTCGCCAAGGACGCCGCCGACTTCACCCACCCGTACCTGGAGGAGTGCCTGCCCGAGCCGCTCCCCGGCCGATCCGTCCGCGAGGCGGTCTACGAGTTCGACGCGGCGGAGGCACAGGCGGAGGCGGACGCGGGCGCGAACGCGGAACAGGAGCCGGGATGCTGACTACGGTACGGGTCCACGACTACCGGACGGACCCCTTCCCCCTGCTCACCGCCGGAGTGCTGCCCCTCCTCGCGCAGCTCGCCGATGAGCGTGCCCTGACCGTGTGCTTCCCCACCCGGCACTGGGACGGCGGCCCGCACCTCGCGCTGCACCTGGGGTACGGGGAGCCCGCGCCGACCGCTCTGACGGCCGTCCGCGAGCGGCTGGCCGCGGCTGCCGGAACGGGCACCGCCTGGTCGCCCGAGGAGTACCGCCGGCGCGTGCGCGCACTGGCACGGGCCGAGGGCGCCGAGGTCCGCCAGCCCCTGCCAGAGCCGCACGCAGCCGTGGCCGTCACCACCGATCACGCCGCCGTCACCCCGCTGGAGACCGTACGGCACCGGTTCCTCAGCGGGCTGGTCCGGGACCTGCCCGACGCGCTCACCTCCGACGCGACCACAGCCCGGTCCCGCGCGCCCGGTCTCGCCCTGCGGTGGATGTCGGCCGTGGCGGCCGCGTACCCGGGTGGCGCGCGGTTCGGCTCCCTGTCGTTCCACTCCCATGCCGAGGCGTTCCTGGCCTCCCGCCCTGACGGCGAGGAACTGCGGGCGCGCTTCACCGAGGCGGCAGAGCGCCACCGGCCGCGAACCGACCTGCTGGTGGACATGGCGCTGAGCCGGCCGGAGGAGCTTCCCGGCTACACGGTGTGCCGGACCGCCCTGGAGGACCTGGGCGATCCGGCGCTGCGCGCGGACCTCGACGCCCTCCTCGCCCCCGCGGGGCGAGGCCCCGCGACCGGGCGCCCGCCGAGCCCCTTCCACCAGCGCCTGGCCGACCTGGGCTTCGCCGAGCACGCACCGGACGGTTTCGCCGCCTTCCGGACCGTCGTGAACTGGCTGTACGAGGCCCTGCAATGGATCGGCGTCACCCCCCTCAACCGCTACCTCTACTGCCACTGCCTGGCCAACGCCGTCGACACGCGACTCGGCGAGCCGTGGCAGGACCGACTCAAAGCGAGGCCCGTCTGACATGCTCGTGAAACTCCGCCCCAGCACCGTCTACGGGGCCTTCGCGGGCGGCGTGTTCGTCCAGACGCCGCGCGAATCCTTCACGCTCAAACTTCCCCCGCCCCTGGTCGAGCCGGCCTGTGCGTGGATCAGGGCGCTGGAGGAGCCCCGTACGACCGCCGATCTGGTGGCTGCCGCCGGCAACCCCAAGGCGGCGCCGTTCATCGAACGGGTGGTGGCCCAGTTGCGCGATCACGGCGCGCTGGTGGACGCGTACGACGTGCCTTCGGGTGTGCCGGCGGCCGCGGTGGCGTATGTGGAGAGCTACAGCGACCGGCCCCAGGACGCGCTGCGGGCGCTCGTGGCGGCCCGGGTCACGGTCACGGGCCCGGAGCGTCTGGCGGAGGTGGCTCGGGCGGCCCTCGCCGGACGGGGTGTGACCGCGACGACCGCACCCGAGGAGCGCGCGCCGGGCGCGGGAGAGTGGGAGCTGACCCTCACCCAGCCGGGGCTGTCCGTGCGCCTGGAAGCCGCCGGGAACCGGCTGTGGATCGCCTCCTCCGGTCTCGACGATCCCGCGCGGCTGGCCGCTCTGCGCGCCCGCCTCACCGCCTCGTCGCCGCCGACCGCCGCGTCGGCGGTACCGGATGCGGTGGCGGCGGACCTCGCCGCGCAGCTCGCCGCCGAGCAGTGCTTCCGGGAGCTCGCCGGGCTGGGCGACGACGCCGTGCACACCGTGCACGTCGTGGACTCCCGCCCGCTGGGCTGGCGTTCGCTGGAGCTGCGTCCTGCTCGGGAGCCCGCTGCCGGCCCCGCAGCGAGCGGCCCCGACGCGACCGAACTGGTCGGCTGCCACCGCCTCGACACCCCTGGCGACTGGCCGCAGCTGCCGCTGTGCCTGAGCCGCGTGGTACCGGGTCCGGGGCTTCCCGACGCCGCGCAGGCCGCGGGCTGGGGCCGCACCCGGGCAGAGGCCGACCACGAGGCGCTGCGGACGTTCCTGCGCGGCGGCGATCCGGCTGCCGGAGCGGGCGCGACGCCGGACGCGGCGCTGCTCGACGCGGCACTGCGGCTCGCGGCGGAGCGGCTGGGCCACGCCGGACCGCAGTGGGCAGCGGGCGGGCTCGACGGGTTCGCACAGGACGGCGCGTCCTGGCGCCACCGGGTACACGAGCCGGTGCAGGGGCTGGTGTTCGCGGAGGTGGAGTACCGCCCCGCCGCCGATGGGGAAGGCAGCGGCGGCGGGGCGGTCGCCTGGCCGGCCGGAGCCTGGGGACAGGACCGGTCCGCGGCGCTGGCGGCGGCGGTCGCCGGCGCCCGAGCGCGCGCTCAACTAGGCGCTAGCGAGGCACAGTTGTCGTCATCACTCAGCGTGGACTGCCGCATCACCGAGGACGTGGCGGACCGGGTTCCCGATGTCCGGGCCGTCGCGGCCGGCCTCGTCGGGTACGCGTGCGAGTTCCACCCTGCGGAGCCTGATGTGCTGCTGGGTGCCTTCCCGCTGGTGCGCGGGACGCTGGTACGGGTCCCGCGAGGTGGGCGATGACGGCGCTGCTCGCGGTCCACGACGCGTGCCGGACGTCGCAGCGGGGCACGGACCTGCTGGAGGAATTCGCCTCCGGCCAGGGTGCCCTGGTCATGGTGATCACAGGGCACGACGCCGCCTGGGAGCAGGAGCGGATGGCGGAGGCCACCGCATCGGGACTGCCCCTGCTGCCCGTACGCCTGTGGGGCAACGGGGTCGAGATCGGGCCGCGGTGGCAGCGGGGCGCGCCGGGCGGCTGCCCGCTGTGCCAGGTGGCCGCCCACCTGCGGACCAGGGGCATCAGCGAACCGCCGCGCAGGCTGGACGCGGGCGCCGGGCAGGCGGAGGCGGCCGGTTACGCGTTGGCCGCCGCGATCACCCTGGCCGAACGGGAGCCGCTGGGGCCGGGCGGCACGGTACTGGTGTCCTCCCACGGCAGCTCACGGCACCGGGTGGCGCAGCAGACCGGCTGTCCGGCGTGCGACCTGCCGGACGGCGCGGGTTCTGACGCGGCCCCCGACGCGGACCGGCGGGCCACCGACGGGGAGCGCACCCCGTACCCCGGCCCCGGCCCCGGCCCCGGTGCGGACCCGTACCCCGCCCCCGGTGCGGACACGGAGCTCGACCTCGACCTCGGCCTCGACGCGGACCTGCGGCAGGTACCCGGCCCCGACCTCGCGCTGCGGACACTGACCGGTCTCCTCGTGGACGGCCGCTACGGCCCGGTCGTGGGCCTCCAGTCGGTCCCCGACAGCCCCGCCTCACTGGTGGCCGCCGTACACGCGCGGGACGGCAAGGCCTCCGAGGCGGCGGGTTACGGCCGCGGCCGCACCATCGAGGCGGCCTCCCGACTGGCGCTGCTGGAGCGTCTCGAACGGTCGGGCTCGGAAGCGGTGGTGCGTGCCGCCCGACCCCTGCACAGCGCCTACCACGCGCTGCCGGGCCGGGCGCTGGACCCCCGCCGGCTCGGGGTCCTCGCGCCGGAGCAGTACGCGCACCCTTCTTGCCGGGTCGACCCGTTCTCCCCCGATGACGTCCTGCGGTGGATACCGGCACGGGTGTGGGGTACCACCGAGGACTGCTGGGTCCCGCTGGAGGCGGGCTCGTACCACGTGCACCCGGAGCCGCGGCCGGGCCGAACCTGGGGCCGCGTGCTGTACGAGTCCTCCAACGGCTGCGCGCTGGGCGCGAGCCTCGACGAGGCGGCGCTGCACGCCCTGCTGGAAGTCGTCGAGCGGGACGCCTTCCTGCTGACCTGGTGGGGCGGGCGGCCCGTGCCGCGGATCGACTGGTCCTCGGTCGACGACCCCACGAGCCTCGAACTGCGCGCCGCGATGCGCGCCGTCGGCTACGACGTGCACCTGCTGGTCCTCACCCGGGACGTGCCCGTGCCGGCGGTGTGGGCCCTGGCACTCAATCCCGGTTCCGCGGACAAGTACAGCCTCACGACGGCGGCCGCACATCCCGACCCGGCCAAGGCCGTGCGTGCGGCGGTCTCCGAACTGGCGCCGCTGGTGCTCGGGGACGTCGTCGCCCCGGATCCGCAGCGCGCCCGTCGGCTGCGCGCCGACCGCTGGAACGTGACGGGGCTCGACGACCACATCCAGTGGTACGCCGTCCCCGAGGCGGCGGACGCCTTCGAGCCCTATCTCGACGGCCCGTCGCTGCCCCTGGCCGAGGCCTTCCCCTCGTCGCCGCTGCGCGGCGCGCGGACCCTGGCGCAGGCACGCGCGACCATGCTGGACCTGCTGGCGGCGGCGGGCATGGACGAGGTGCTCGTCGTGGACCAGACGGGCCGCGAGCACGACGCCGCGGGCCTTCGGTCCGTACGCGTGCTCGTGCCCGGTTCCGTCCCGCTGACCTTCGGCTTCGCCCACCAGCGTGTCCTCGGCCTGCCTCGGCTGTCGGCGGCGAGGGGGCCGGAGGGCTCGTCCCTGGAACGGCTCACCGTCCATCCGTTCCCCTGACCGGCGCGTACGTGCCGTGTCCGTCCTACGAAAGAAGTGGCTGCCGTCCGTGGTCGTTCCCTCTGCCCCCGCCGGCTCACCGGCTCCCGCCCGCGCGGCCGAACTCCGCGCGATCCTCGGCGCCGCCCCCTCCGGTGACACCCGGGTGGACCCCGAGGCCCGGCCCGAGCGGCAAAGGGTGCGCGCCGCGGTGGCCGCGCTCGCCGACGGAGGTGGCCCCGGCCCCGCCCGCACGGGGATGCCCGCCCGCTGGGACCTGCTGGAGCGGACGCGCTGGCCGGCTGCCGCTCCGCCGGCCGGCGTCCCGCTGCACGAGCTCGCCGCCACGGTCTGCGCGCCGGTGCGCTTCGAAGCCGACAACCCGTACAGCGAGCACCGCGCCTACCCTTCGGCCCGCTCGAAGTTCTCCGTCCGGCTGGTGGCCCAGGAGTCGGGCGTCGCGCGTTTCCTGCTGCCGGAGGCGGGCGGATCGCTCGAAGTGCCCGCCTCGGCGGGCCGCGCGGGGGACTTCATCGAGACGTTTTCGCTGCTGTCCGCGTTGCCGTCGTTCTACGGACCGCTGCGTCCGGTGCTGGCCGGCCTGGAGACGGGGCACGTGCTGGCCTCGGCGGCGCTGCTGGGCCGCGCGCTCGGTCGTCCTCTGACGGTCGCAGGACCGGCCGAGGTCGTTCCGGCGTGGGCGGCCACGTTGCCGGAGCCCGCGCTGCCCGGCTACCTGATGGCGGACGACCAGGACGCGCCGTCCACGGCGCCCCGCACGTCCGTTCCGTCCGTTCCCGCCCCGACCTGGAACGACGTGGTCTGGAACCGGAACAGCGGTCGCGTGCCGCGCGGCGTATCCGGTTTCACCGGCGCGCACCGGCCGGCTCCGGCGGCGCTCTGGCGGGACGCGCTGGACACGCTCGTGGCCTGCTCCCGAGGCCTCGGGCCACTGCTGACCGCCCGCTCCGCCCTCGGGCTGTACTGCTGGGTACGCGGCGTCGAGGGCGTGGCGGACGGCTGCCACCGGGTCCACTTCGACGGGTCGGCCCTGCGCGTGGGCGGCCTGGAGCCTGCGCGCGGAGCCCTCCTCATCGACTCAGGCGCCGCCCCCGGCCTCGCCTTCGAACTCGACGCCTGCAACCTGGTCTGGATGTTCACCGTGGACCTGGAGCAGGCCTGCGGGACTTCGCGGGCGCCCGCTCCGCGGCTCGCCGCCGACCTGCTGGCCGCGACCGGCTGGACGGCGCAGCACCTGTCGTACGCGATGGCCGCGCACGGCCTGTTCGCGCGTCCACTGCGCAGCTACGACGGTGAGGGCGCCGCCGAGGCCCTGGGGCTCGACGCGGCACAGGTGCCGGTGTACCAACTCGCCTGCGGACCGAACCGGTTCACCGAACCGGCGCTGGACGTACGACGCTGCCCGTCCCCGTCCGGCGCGCAGGGCGGTGCGTCGTGAACGCACCGCGCCCCAACGCCGCCGGTTGGCTGTCCTGGCACGTCCACGTGCCGGCGGACGGCCTGGGAACCGACCGTCTCTCCCCGCTGGTGCGGGAGAACCTGCCGGCCCTCATCACGCCGCTGCACGAGGCGGGCCTGCTGCGCCGCTGGTTCTTCATCCGCTACTGGGAGGGCGGCCCGCACCTGCGCCTGCGGCTCCTGCCGCAGCCCGGTACGCGGTCGGCCGACCTGGACGCGGCGGTGCGGCAGGCCTTCGCCGACCTGCCGCAGGACGGCCACGCCCCACAGGACTACCTGCGTTCGGTGGGAGACCTCGCCGCCGCCTCCACGGCGAGCGACCCGACGGTGGACCGCAGGGTGGCGGCCACCGTGCTCGCGCCGGGTGTCCATCCGGCGCTCTACGAACCGGAGACCGCACGCTACGGAACCGGGCCGGCACTGGAGGCGGCCGAGGAATCCTTCATGCTGTCCAGCCAACTGTCCCTGCGCGCCGCCGGATCCGCTCTGGACGAGCTCCGGCTGAGGCTGCTGGGCCTTGAGGTCCTCCTCAAGGCCGCAGCCCTCGCCCCACGGCCGGAGTCGTCCGGTGACCCGGTCGAGCGCCAGCTGAGGCTGCACGCCGCCTACTGGCGCGGCTGGTCCCGGTCCGCTCCCCGGGAGGTCTTCCCGGCGGGGGAACTGGCCCGCAGAGCGGCCGACTGGGCCGGAGTGCTCACGGGACGCGCCAAGGTGAGCGCGACCGCGCTGGCGGGGCGTACGTCCGCGGTGTCCCCGTGGGCGCGCTCCCTGGCCACGGCGCTGCCGCTCGCGACCGCTTCCCTGGGCGACGACGCCACGCCCGGCCTGATCGTCTCCCACACCCACATGACGCTGAACCGCCTGGGTATATTCGTGCACGATGAATATATTTTGGCGGAGGCGGCCGCTGGGCTCTGCGCCGCGCAACGGGAAGCGGCCGGACGGGCGAACGGGCATGAAGGCGACCGGACATGAGCGATGAGGCGGACACCGGTCCGGCGGCCGTGCTGCGGGCCACCGGCATTCACATCGCCTACGGCGACGAGATCGTGCTCGACGACGTGAACCTGGATCTGCGAGCGGGCCACTGCCTGGCCCTCGCCGGCGCCAACGGCTCCGGCAAGTCGACGCTGCTGCGCGTCTGCGTCGGCCGGCAACAAGCCGACGAAGGTGAGGTGTTCTTCGCCGATCGACCACCGCGCGAGGCGGACGCCGCCTTCCGGCGCGACGTCGCGCTGCTGCTCGACGGGGCCGAGTGCTTTCCCGACCTGACGGTCGGTGAGCACATCCGCATGGTCGCCACCGCGCACGGCATGGGCAAGGACGCCGGGTCCGCCACGGAGCGGGTGCTCGCGGAACTCGGACTGGACCACCGGACCGACGCGTTCCCCGACGCGTTGTCTGCGGGACAGCGCCAGATGCTTCTGCTCGCCGCGGTCCTGGTGCGTCCGGCCCGTCTGATCGTCGTGGACGAGCCCGAACAGAGACTGGACACCGGCGCCCGGCGCCGACTCGCCACCGCACTGCGGGCAGCGAAGGCGGTCGGCACGGCGGTCCTGCTGGCGTCGCACGACCGGGCGACCGTGGAGGAGGCCGCCGACCGGGTCCTGCTCCTGGACCGGGGACGCGTCGCCGCCCTCGGCACGCCTGCCGAAGTCACCGGTGCGGCGGTGGCGTCGCCATGGCGGTGACCACCGGCCTCGCGAGGGACGAGGAGAACGCCACCGCCGATGCCATGGCACAGATGGCACGTGCTCGGCGGGCACGCGGTTCGGGACGGCCGCGTTTCGACGACGTGTGGTCGTGGGTGTGCGTCGCCGTCTCGACCGTCGTGGTGCTCGCCGGTCTGGTACGGACGGCCCCCGCCATCGGCCAGGCCCTCGGCACCCCCGGAGGCGCCGCCACCCGTGCCGTCCTCGTCGCCTCGGGTCTGCTGCTGTGGGCGGGCCAAGCGGCCACATGCATACGACTGGGCCCGGTACTGCTGGGCACGGCCGAGATCACCTGGCTGCTGCCGCTGCCCGGCGACCGGGGACGGCTGCTGCGCCCCCGCCTGGCACGCGCCGTGGTCGTCGCCACCGTCGTGGGTCTGCTCACCGGCACCCTGACGGCCGCCCTCGCGCTGCTGCTCGAAGGCCGCCCGCGGTTCACCGCCCTGCCCGTGGCCCTCGGTGCGCATCTGGCCCTGGCCTGGCTCGCGGTGGCCGTGGGGACGCTGATCGAGGTCCGGCCGGACCTGGCCGGGCGGGCCCGCGCCCTCGGCACCTGTTCGGCCGTCGTCGGCTGCGCGATCGTCTTCGTCGGTCCGGCCGTTCCCTCCGTCACCCCACTGGCCGCCCTGTGCGGGCCCGGGGGGTGGGCGGCTTGGGCGACGGCCGGCGCGGCCCAAGGGGACCTGCTCGCCTGGTCGGTGGCGCTCGGTGCCCTCTTGCTCTGCGCGGCCGTCGCGCTGCGGGCGGCCTTCGGAGCGGCTGCGGCCATCCCGACGGCCGAGTTGCTCCTGCGCAGCCGCACCAGCCGCCAGGCAGCCCAGGGCGCGACCCTGCTGGACCTGCGCGCGCTGACGCTCGTCCTGCAGTCCGCTGGACGGCGACGCGGCCGCCTGCGCATGCCGCGGTCCCGGTGGGCGGTGATCGTGTGGCGGGACGCCGTCGTGCTCCTGCGCCACCCCGGGCGGCTGATCGCGTCCCTCGCGGCCCTGGTCGCCGGCGCCACCGCGACCCACCTGCTCGCCCGATGGCTCACCGAAAGCTCCCACGGTCCGGTCGGGCCGCTCCGGTCCGCGGCGATGGGCCTGATCCTGGTCGTGCCCCTCTACCTGGCGGCGGTCGCTCTGGCCGAGCCCGCCTACCAGGACACCGACCGGCCACGGCGCGCCCTGCTGCTGCCCTTCCCGCCCGGTGTGCTCGCGGTCGGACACCTGGCGGTACCCGTGCTCCTGCTGTGGGCGGCGGCCGCGGTGACCTGGTCGGTCGCCCACCTCCCAGGCATGCCCACCGGTGACCTCAGCGCCTACGCGACGGCCCTGCTCCTGGCGGGACCGTCGCTCGTCGGCAGCACGCTGGTCGGCGCCTATCGGGGCGCGCCCCGATACGACCTGCTGGCCCTGTCTCTCGACTGGTACGCCGCGGTGCCCTTCGTCCTGTGGCGGCTCGCCCCGGCCCTGGCGGCCGGCTTCGTCATCGCCCCGTGGCTGTGGCACACGGTGTCCGCCGCGCCCGGCGCCTCGGACGGCGCCGCGATCCTGTGGCTCGCCGCCCGCTCGGCCGCGGTGCTCGCCTGGTCGGCCCACCGCGTCAGCCGCCAGGCGCGTGACCTGTCCTGAACGGCCCTGAACCGGGGGCGGTTCACCGCCTTGCCGCGCATCGCCACCACCGGACGGGGCGCGTCAGGCCGGGTCCGCCGACTCGGGCGGCCGCGGAACACTGCTCTCCGCCTACGCGCAGGGCCGCCCCGGGCCTCTCCGGCGACGCCCGACGGGTGCTGCCGGCCGCGGCGGGCGTCGCGGTGGACGGGCGGCTCCCGCGAAGGAGCACGCCGAACGACTCCTGTCGCTGCGGCTCTTTGCCCGCGCCGGCTGTCCGCCCCGGTCGGCTCCCTGTCCGTCGGACAGCGGCAGCGGCTGGCCCTGCGGGAGGCGGTGGAGCATCTCACTCCTCGACGTACAGGAACTCCGGCCCGTAGGTCTTCCCGCTGCCGTCGGGCAGCTCCAGCTGAACGAGCTTCCGCGCCTCGGTGCGCATCCCGCCCATGTGGGAGATCGCCGGGAACAGCAGGTCCGAGTCACCCGTCAGCCAGGCTTCCTCCAGCGAGCGCAGCATCGCGCTGAAATGCGTGTTGAACGCTCTGAGCACCTGCTGGACCTCGGGCGTGGGCGCGTTCGGCCCGCCGTTGGCCCAACCGCCCTCGGGCACCCGTCCCATGGGGAAGGCCGGGGGCAGCGGGACGTCGTCGCCCTTGAAGTCCCAGACGACCGGATTCTCCGACACCTTGATCAGTTTCTTGCCGTGGAACATCTCCCGGAACACGTAGAAGTGCGCCAGCTCGCCGGGCTTACCGGGGAAGGGGTTCTCGGGTGAGGCAGAGGTGCCCTCACCCTGCTCCTTGATGATCTCGATCGCGGCTCGCACCTTCTCGATGCTGTCGAGCGGAACGATCTTGTTGCCCTGGCCGTGGCTCTCAAGGGAGAAGTCGATCTGCCGGTCGCCGCTGATCAGGCCCTGGTGCGTCTCGAACGCCTCCTCGATCGCGGCATAGAAGGCCCCGATGGTGGCGAAGGTCTCGAACTGGGCGACCGGGTGCTCCGGGCGCTCGATCTCGGAGAACATCTCGACCGAGTCCTTGGTCAGCCCCTCCAGGAAGACGATGAGTTCGGGCCGCACGCCGCCCGGCAGCGCATGCTCGTACTTCGGCACCACCTTGGGGTCGGCGAGGACTGGCGTCCCTCCGATGGTGGTGAGCATGTTGCACACCAATCCCATATGGGTCATCTCATCGAAGATGATCTCCCGGATGTCCCTGGCTACCGCCGCGTTCGACTCCTTGATCGACCACAGGGCACTGGCGTACGGACCGATGGTCGCGATCTCCACCATGATCGCCTGCTGAAGGGAGTTCTTCAGCCACTCCGCATCGCGGTCCGCCGGGAGGACGCTCAGCAGCTCGACGATGGCGTTGCTCTCATACTCAAGGACCTGGGTCATGCCACACCTTTCTCATTTCTATACAGACGGGATGAAACGCTATCCATCCGGCAGGCCGTTCGAGCGAGGTGCGGGCGAGCCCCCGGACGGTCCACCCGATCGGGGCAGGCCGCCTCGAAGCCCGCGACCAGGAACCCACCTCGGCTCGCCCCCTCCATTACCGTCTTCGTCGGCCTGGCAATGGGAGTCCCGGCCGCCCTCCCTGCCGGCTTGTTCGCAGGTCAGGAGGTACTTCGTACTGTGGATGTGGCGATCGGTGCCGTGGGTGAGGCCGGCGAAAGCGCGACCGGAGGACGCAGGTGATCGACACCGGCGACATCGACCTCTGCCTCGGCCTGGACGTCGGCAAGGGCGAACACCACGCCGCCGCCGTCACACCGGTCGGCAAGAGGGCGTTCGACAAACGCACCCGGCCGTCCCGGCCCTGCTCGAACGGTTCGGGTCACCGGCCCATATCCGCAAAGCCGACTGACGCCGGCTGGTCACGCCGCTGCAACCGAAAGCACCGCGGATGGCCGAGCGCCTGATCGAGGCCTCTTCAGCGCCCTGGACGAACAGACCTGGCGTGCCTGGCACCGAAGCAGCCGCACCGATCCTCCCGAGCCTGGTCGGCTCCCCCTCGCCGCCGTCCTTGACCAGCGCAAACTCCTGGCTGGGCGAATAGAGGAACTGCTGGAGGCCCACCCTCTTTCCAAAGTCCTGATCTCGATGCCCGGAGTCGGCAGCAGAACCGGAGCCAGGATCCTCATCGACGCCGGCGACGGCAGCAACTTCCCCTCCGCCGCCCACTTCACCGCCTATACCGGGCTCGCCCCGGCAACCTCAACCCAGACTCCTCGATCCGCGGCGAACGCCCCCGCCACCCTCGCCGCCCTGCCTCCAGGGCCCACCACGACAAGAAAGCCCCCCTGTGCCTCTTCACGCGGACACGCCACAACTGTGACACGCGCCACAGCGCTCCTGCTGATACGTATAGGGAGAGCCGAACCGAAGGTGGAGCGATGGTCAGAAGCCGACGGGACATCAACTCCCTGAGCCCGAGCGAGCTGAGCGACTACATCCACGCGATCGAAATCCTGCGCGCACGCTCGGCCGCCGATCCGGACGACGCGAGCGGATACGACTTCCAGGCTGCGCTCCACAACGACGGGTCCGTCGGCCCGTGCGAACACGGCAGCGACCTGTTCCTGCCGTGGCACCGGGCTCACCTGCACTACTTCGAGAAGCTGCTGCAGGCGGCGGACCCACCCAGAACGGCGAATGTCACCGTGCCGTATTGGGACTGGATCCATCCCCAGGCGACGGGCAAGTTCCCGGCCGCGTTCTCGCAGCCCGGGCTGGACTCCAGCCGTAACGAGAACCTGTCGACGCCGCTGCCGGCGAACACCCTCGACATCGTGCTCCACGAGAACAACCAGGCCGAGTTCGGCGGCTACGTGAAGGGCTCGCCGATCGGCAACAAGGGCCGGCTGGAGCGGGGCCCGCACGACTACATGCATCCCAACTTCATCGGCGGCCTGATGTCGGTCCCGACCACGGCCGCGATGGACCCGATCTACTTCAGCTTCCACTGCTTCATCGACCTGCTCTGGGCCGAATGGCAGCGGCGCCACGCGATGCCCGCCCCGACCTCTCCGCAGAGCAAGCTGCGCGGCTTCCTGACGCAGCCCAAACACAAGGTCGCGGACTTCGCCGACACGCTCGCGCTGGACTACCGGTACGAGTACACCGATCGGCTCAACGCCGCGTTCGACGTACTCGCTCCGCCCACCCCGCTCCCCCTCACGCCTCCGCTGCTGGAGACGGTCCCGCTCACTCCGGTGTCCGACGCCGGTCTCGTAACGGAGCTGCGCGAGAAGGGGCGGGTGCAGTTCGGCATCGCGGCGGCCGCGTCACACGCGGCACGGGGCAGGCGCGTGGGCCTGTGCCTGGAGAAGGTGAAGATCCCCCTGACGGGGAGCTATGTGCTGCGGGCGTTCTTCCATCCGGTCGACATCCCATACCTGCGCGACGAAGAGGAGTTCGCGAAACGCTTCGACATCGGGTACCTGGCGATGTGGCAGGCCCACCCGCACGGCGAGGGCACCGGACACCCCGGACACGACCACGGCCACCCCGGGACGGACACGCACGACCACGGCCACCCGGGACACGGAACGGAGCCGCACGACCACCCGACCGTGGTCACCGCGCGCTTCGACGTGACGACCGTGCTCGCCGCCACGGCCGAAGCCGAGGAGCACTTGCTGACGCTCCAGTACACGGCTTCACCCACGCCGCAGGGTGAGCCACAACAGCCACCCGAGCTGATCGGGGAGATCACACTCAACAGCGTTCTGGTGGAGGTGTACGGCTAGCATGCGCACTCCCGTGTTCGAGCTCCACATCCAGCCGATGTTCCGCGCCACCGACAAGGCCCACATGGGCTTCGCAGTCGATCTGTGGGACTACGACGACGTCGTGGCGAATGCCGACGCCATCCTGGCGCGGCTGCAGAGCGACATGCCGCCCACAGCGACCGGCGGCCCATGGCCGGAGGAGTGGATCACGCTCTTCCAGCGCTGGAAAGACGGCGCCCGCAAGCGTCTGGACCTCGGCACAGCCGCCTTCGCCTTCCAGCAGGGCACCACGAAGACCACCATCACCGCGACCGGTACCTTTCCGGCTGCCGGCGTCGTGGGCTGGCTGCAGCTGGAGAGCGAGTCGGTCACCTCCAAGACCTACGTCCTGTACTTCGAGGCCCCGGACGCCCCCGCGGGCGGCACGCCCCAGGCCTTCACCATGAAGGAGAGCTACCGTTCCACCGACACCCGGTCCGTCTTCGTCCACGACAGCGCCGGCACCCAGCAGCTTCACTGAGAGCTCCGCCCAGGCCTGCTGAGCATGGGATCGAACGGCACTGTCACGTTGACTGCCGGGCGTGGGATGATCTTGTGGTTGCACACAGAGCCACCGGAACTCGGTGGAGGTCATCTCCCACTGCGTGTGGCTGCACTTCCGGTTCCCGCTCAGCCCGACTCCGAACACGCCGAGGCCAACACCCCGTGGAGATCACGACCGGCCTGGGACGCCTGGACGTTGCAGCACCGGACCTGCGCTCCCGCATCGAGCGGACCCTGGACAGGTCCTGGCCGCGTTTGGTCGGGAACTTGGACTCGACGACGGCCCGGATGCGTCGAAGTAGCCATCCACCCCTGGAGCAACCACGAGGGCCGCGACGCCTTCGAGCAGCACGCCGACTCCCTCACCGACACCAGCGACTGGTACTACCGATGGGCCGAAGCCGACGGCTGCGTCACGGTCAAAGCCGTACCACGGCTCCCGAGTGCGCCGACCTGGCCCGCCACTCCCCCGCCGCCTTGGCCCCCGCCTTCGCCTCGGACTGCCTGCCCTCCGCCGTCGAACACTCCTCACCGTCCCTAGCCGCCGCTGTCCGGGGAGGACGCCCGCTCCGTGCGGCGGAAGGCAGCCCGGTAGGCGCTCGGGCGATGGCCGGTGTGGCGGGCGAAGAGAGCGGCGAAGGTGCCGGGGTCCTGGTAGCCGACGGCCGCCGCGACGGCGGCGACGGTGCGGTCGGTGGTCTCCAGAAGATGGCGGGCGCGGCGGACCCGTGAGGCCTGCAGATGGGCCAGCGGGCTTCGTCCGGTCTCTTCGGCGAAGCGGCGCAGCAGCGTGCGGGTGCTGACCCGGAAGGCGTCCGCGAGGGTGGCGAGGTCGTAGCGTTGGGCGAGGTTCTGGTCGAGCCGCCGCATGACCCGCTGGGAGAACTCCCGGCCGGGTTGCGGGAGGAGCCGAGGGTCGACGTACGGGGTCTGTGAGGTCCGCGCGTCGTCGACGAGCGCTACCCGGGCAGTGGTCCGGGCCACCCGGGCGCCGTTGTGCCGACGGATCAGGTCCAGTGCGAAGTCGTACATGGCGCTGAAGGCGGCCGTGGTCGTCACCCCTGTGTCGGTGACGACCAGGTGCTCGGGCCGTACGTCGGCGTCCGGGCAGCGCGCGGCCAGCTCGCCGGCGTGCAGCCAGGAGGTGGTGGCCCGGCGCCCGTCGAGGAGCCCGGCCTCCGCGAGCAGGAACGCGCCGACGCAGAGGGAGACGACGGCGGTGCCGGCGGCGGCCTGCGCGCGGATCGCCGCGATCTCGGGGGCGAGCCGGGCGAGCCGCGCGTCGAGGTCCGTATCCGGGTGCAGTTCGAAGCCGGGGACCACGAGGACGTCCAGCTCGTGCAAGGGACGCACGTCCAGGCTCGCGCCGCCCGACGCGGTGACCCGGCGGCGCGGCGAGATGACCGACACCAGGTAGCCGGGCGCGTCCGGTCCAGCGACGTGCCCGGCCATCGTCAACAGGTCGGGGACGCCAAACACTTCGGACGCGAAACAGCCCGGGTACGCCAGGACCCCGACCCGCAGCGCACCCGGTCCGGAGCCCGGACCCACGGCGTCCTCCGCCTGCGGCGCTGCCTGTGCCATCGCTCCCGTACCCCCTGGTCGCCGGCCGGACGCCGCTCGCGCACCTCGCGTGTGGCGAGATTACCCCCGACCTTGGCGAATCCCGCCCCTCAGCCGGCAGCCGACCCCAGGGACCAGGCGGCCCGCGCCGAGGACCCCACCTCCACTGTCATCGGTGCGCCGCCCGGGGCGTACAGCGAGACGTCCCCGTGTCCCATCAAAGGGCCATCCTGTACGCCGCGTTCGGGTGGGTCTGCGAAGGAGGGTCTCCGAGCCGGTCCTTGAGGGCATCACCGTCGTGAAGCTGAACCGGCGGCCCCGGCCCCGTGGGCGGCACGCACGGGCGTGCCGCCCGCGGGGATCACTTCGACTGGTAGACGCCGAAGACGTCGAGCACCAGGTCGGCGTCCTGATAGCCCTGGTTCCAGAAAGTGATGACGCCGTGGTCGCCGTCGCTCGCCTGCACCAGGTTCGGGACGGTCTCGCCGGACGTCCAGTTCAGGGTGGAGGAGCCGGGGCGCGGCCCGGCGGGCGCGGCGGGCTCGCCCTCCGCCGGCAGCGGGTAGGGGCTCGGCGCCACCGAGAGGTATCCGGTGCCGCCGGTCTCGGTGACGGTGGTGTTCAGCACGTACGCCTCGACACCCGTCGCTGCCTCGGGCGTGAACCCCTGCGTGATGTACTCCCGGGCCCGGAACCGGCCGCCGGGCCAACCGTAGGCCTCCACGCGGGTGTCGAGCGTCCGGAACGGGGTGAAGGGCAGGAAGGCGGCCCTACTGTCCTTGCTGTAGTAGCCGACGACGTCGACCACCACGTGGGCCGGCATCCACGACCCGTTGAAGACCTTGATCGTCCCGTCCGCGGCCACGGGCACGATCACAGCGTTGGCCACCGTCTGACCGGGCGCGAAGTTCAGGTTCGACGCCGTCGGGACCGGCCCGTCGCCGGAGAAGACGGTCAGGTGGCCCGGCCCCTCGGGTTCGGTCACCGTGAGGTTCAGCGCCACGGCTGTGATGCCCTGGGGCACCCCGCGCAGGCCACCGATCCGGGTCGTGAACGCGCTGCGGGCGGGGAGCCTGCCCACGGGCGCGCCGAGGCCCTCACGGGTGTCCACGAACCGGGCGGGCGTCATCGAGGTGTAGCCGCCCGCCGAGGCCCGGGTGAAGTAGCCGGTGACGTCGGCGATCAGGTCGACCGGCTTCGGTCCTCCGTTGTAGAGCTCCACGTAGCCGTCCTCGCCGACCGGCACGATCACCAGGTTCGGGATGGACCGGCCGGCTGTGTAGTTCAGGTTCGAGGTCCCCGGGCGGTCGTAGCCCGCGCCGGGCCACGCGGTCACGTACCCGCTGTCGACGGTCTCCGTCACCGTGACGTTGAGGGCGACCGCGGTGACGCCCGCCGGGACGGAGGCGTTGCCGGCCACTTTCACCCGGGCCGACCCCTGCCCGGCGACCTTGCCCGCGGGCGCGCCGGTGCCGTTGCGGGTGTCGAGGAGCCGGGTCGGGGTGTGTGGCGTGAAGTCGGAGCCGGGGGTGAGGAAGGCACCCCCGTTGGCGGCCTGGACGGCGTTGGCGGTGTCGGTCACCGTCACCTTCACCTGGTACTCGCCGGACTTGTCGTACGTATGCGAGTGGTGCAGCTCGGCGTTGCCCTGGGCGGTGACCGTGTCGGTCTTCCCGTCGCCCCAGTCGATGACGACGTCGAGCGCGAAGTCGGCGCTCGTGATCAGGGCGGTGAGCTCGATCCCGTGCGCGGTGTAGCTGGTGCCGCTGACGTCCACCGCGAGTGCGGGGTTGGCCCCCGCGTCCGGTGCGGCCTGCGTGGTCTGCGCGGTCTGCATGGTCTGCGCGGCCTGCGTGGTCTGCGCTGTCCGCGCGGTCTGCGGTGCGGCCGTCTTGGCGTTCCCCTCGGCGGCGGGCAGGGCGGTACGGATCGTGCGGTCGGCCGGGCTGTGAAAGCCCTCGGATGTGGATGCCTTGGCTATCGCCTCGGCCACGCCAGCCGCGACGGGTACGGGATCCGCCGCCTGCGCGGTGCCCGGGATGATGCCGAGACCGGCCGCCACGAGGGCAGCGGTCATTACGAGTCGGTGGTTGCGCACCGGCCCCCCAGTTGTGGTGATGAGCGAAGAGGGGCCAACGTACGGAAGGTCCCGGCCGAGGGTCACGGGCTTCTGGGCGATTCACCCCCTAAGGGCTAAGGCTTTACCGGCCGTGCGGTTTGCGATCGACAGGAGGCCGCCGCAATGGCGGCCCTGCGGGTGGGCCTGGGCGTACTGCCCGGTTGACCACGACATCCTGATCGCGCTGGACGCGGGATAGGGCGCACCCCGCATCGCCCGCTTCCTCAGCGACCTGCCCGCTGAAGTCCTCGGCGAAGTCCTCGGCCGGCGACGCCCGGATTGGGCCATGCCCGGCCGACGCACCCCCGCGTCTACGACTTCAAGGGCGGTCGACAACCGCCATCGAAGTGACCTGGGCCCGTCGATGCGGCCTCGTCACCGGGGGCGAAGAGGAAGCGAAGATCCTGAGGGCCTGGAGCGGTGGCTGCATTCCGTGGCGTCTGAGGCATGTGGATGGGGCGGGGCGGGCTGACCCGCGTGGGACGGCAACGCCGTGAATCGGTGCGGATGCAAGCGGTCCATCGGTCCGGCGGCGCTGCTAGCCAGGCGGGTCTTGCCGCTTAAGATTCAGGAGTGGAAATCGAACTGTCTGACTATATGAACGAACTGATCGGGCTGCAGGAAGCGAGCGACGAAGCGCATGCCGCGGTGAAGCGCCTTCAGGAGGAACGCGACGACTCGGGTCATCAGACCGAGGAGCAGCGCGTGGCCTTTCGGGACGCGTGGGAAGAGTGGCGTGAGGTCTGGGAGCCGCTGCAGGACACCCTGACCTACTACGCGGAGACGATGGGTCTGGACCGCGGCGAGCTGGAGGCCGCGGTGCAGAAGGCGGCAGGCCACGTCCCGCTGCCAGTCGAGGACTGACGGGCCCGCCGGCGGTCGAGGCCTGACGCGCGTTGCTCCGTACGCAGCCGCCGCGAAGGGGCGGTGACACCCACGGTGCCGCCCCGCTACCCGGGCCGGTAGGAGCCGTTCCAGATGACTGGAACGGGTCCCCGTCGGCGTCAGCGGTGCGCTGGGGACAGACCGCTCGCGAATCTGAGCCAGCAACAGGTCCATGAACTCGCTGTAGCGGTGCACCCCCATGCCTCGCACCGTCAGTACGAGTGGTCGACCGTGACGTCGGCCGACAGCCGCAGCGCCGCTTCGGCCGGCGCCCCGCGCAACCCCAGCAGGGTGAGGGCGACGGCGTCGATCACCGTGAGGTGGGCCAGCCGGCTGGCAACGGTTTCGAGTCCGAACACCAGGTCCTGGCCGCCGGCAACCAGCGTGCAGTCGCTGGACTCGCTCAGCGGCGAGCGGGCGTAGCTCGTGAGGGCGACCACCTGGGCCCCGGCCCGCCGCGCGCCCCGGGCGGCCTCCACCGTGCTGCGCGTGGCGCCCGTATGACTGATGGCCAGGCAGGCATCGGCGGATGTGAGTTGCGATGCGGCCAGCTGCGCAGTCAGCGGGTCGGCCGGAGCGTCGACCGCGCAGCCGAGCGCGCGCAGCCGGTAGGCGGTATCCAGCGCGACCGCGCCGGACAGTCCCGCGCCGACCACCAGTACCCGAGCGGCCGCGTCGATCAGTCCGGCCGCAGTGCGCAGCCGTTCCGGGGTCACCGTCGCCGCCACCCCGTCCAGCGCTTCCCGGGCGGCGCGGACCGTGTCGGCCAGGGCGCGGGCGGCCGGGTCCCGGTCCTGGGAGGGCTCATGCGCGGGTGCCTGCCGGGCGGCGGCGATCTTCAGCTCCTGGTACCCGCGGAACCCCAGTCGCTGGCAGGCCCGTACGACGGAGGACGGCGCGGTGCCGGCCAGCGCCGCGACATCGCTGACGCTGAGGTGCACCAGCTCCGAACCCTTGTCCAGGACGACCTGCGCCACCCGTGCCTCGGTGTCGCGCAGCTCGGACAGGTGGGCCCGGATGTGAGCGGCGAGCACCCCTCGCGTGCGCGCCGCCGACGTCATCCGTCCTGGGACGGCGTTGCAGCGGCTCCGTACGACTCGTAGAAGACGGTGCGCCGCCGGGGGCGCCGGCCCGGATGAGGCCGTTCCTGGGCCGGGTAGCCGACCGATACGAGCAAGGCGACGGCCAGGTCGTCGCGGTCGGCGATCCCGATCACCTTCTTCACTTTCGCCTCGTCCCAGCCGTTCATGGGCGAGGTCGCCAGGCCCATCCCGGTGGCGGCGAGCATCACGAAGGATGCGGCTATCACGGCGTCCTTGACCGCGTACTCCCGCAGCAGCCCACGCCGGTCCAGATCCTCCTGGAACGCCTGCGACGCGGCGGAGAACCCCGCAATGAACTCGTCGTTCCACGCTCCGCTGCGCCGCGCCTGCTCATATACGTCGCCGTGGTCCTCCCGCCAGGCCTGCGGCTCGGCGACGAAGACCAGGACGACCGGGGCCTCTTGGGGCTGCGGCTGGCCCCCGGTGGCCCAGGCCAGTCCTGCACGGCCCTCGTCACCGGACACCGCAACAATCGACCGGTCTTGAAGGTTCCAGCTGGTGGGAGCCTCGACGGCGAGATCGAGGAGCTCGTCGAGCATGCTCTGCGGGATGGGGTCGGGCAGGTAGTGGCGGACTGTGCGGCGGGTACGGATCGCTTCCGCGACGGACATCGTGTGCTTCGTCATGCCAGTAACTATTGGAGAGTCACTCCCCAACAGGAAGAAGGCACTTATTTGTGCGTTACTCTCCCCGCATGGAGACCACGGTGGAATCATCCGGGCTGCCGGCCGACGTCTACTCCGCGAAATGCCCTACACGCCAAGTCCTCGATCACATCTCCGGCAAGTGGACCATCCTGGTCGTAGATGCCCTCATCGAGGGAACCCTGCGCTACACCGACCTGCGCCGGCGCATCGAGGGCGTTTCACAGAAGATGCTCACCCAGACCCTGCGCTGCCTCGAAACCGACGGGTTCGTGACCCGCACCGTGTATCCCACCATCCCGCCCCGCGTCGAGTACGCCCTGACAGACCTCGGCCACAGCCTCGCGGAACCCATCACCTCACTGCGCCAGTGGACAGAAGCCCACATCAACGAGATCGAGCGAGCCAGGGCCCGCTCCAACACAGCGACCCCGACCAGCGGCCGCGAGTGCGCGGCGAGCACAGTTGCGTGACTGTTCGAGGGGGCACCACATGACGCAGCAAGGGACCATCACGATAGAGCTCTTGGACGGATCGGCCGCTGTGCAGGCCGGGAACGCGTTCGAGCTGATCTACGCCGAAGCGTTCGCCGAGCCTCCTTACAACGAGACCGACGACGATGTGGCCGCCGCCTTCCGCCGCTTCCCCGTACAGGCTCGCAATCCCACCTTTCGCGCTGCCTTGGCCCGTACCGAGGACGGCGAGCCGATCGGCATGGCGTACGGCCACCCGCTCGGGCCCGCCACGGTGTGGTGGGACGAACTGACCGAGCCCGTGCCCGACGACATGCGGCGCGAGGACGGGCAACGCACCTTCGGGCTCATGGAACTGAACGTCCACCCGGCGGGCAAGGCGGCGTCGGCCGCTTACCGGGCTTGGGGATACCGCAAGATCGGCGAGGCACGGCCGTGGGGCGAGGGCGCGGACCTCCATGACGTGATGCTGCTCGATCTGCACTGAAAGCAGTCCGTGAACTCGTGGTCCGCAGCCACCCGTCCACGTCCTGCTGGTCGCCGCATACTGGCGGACGAACCTCAGCTTGCGGCAGCTGGCCACGCTGTTCGGAGTGTCGAAGTCGGCCGCCTACCGCATCGTCGGCCGGCCCTTGCGGAGGGTGGCGGGTAGCTCCGCGTGATGTCCGCGGAATCCGATGCTGCGACACGGGTCTGGCTTCCGGCCAGGTGGATGTCGCGTACGGCCTCCGGTCCTCCTGGCGGGGGCTTGGCCTGGCTACCCGCGCGGTCCTCCTGGCGTCCCAGTACGCGGCGAGCGAGGGCGGGGAGGAGGCAGTGACCCAGGTGGAGCCGGGACCGGAGCCCCGGAACACGGTCACCGAGGAGGCGGTGACGAGCAGGCCGGCTGCCCTGCCGGACCGGTCGCGGCTGGGCGGTCCGTTCCCGGAGCGGGCCGACCCGAGGCGACGCTCGATGTACGCCACGGCACCTGGCGATCACCCCCGCAGGGTGACACGAGACGGGCCGGCGACGGGTGCGACTCAGCGCTCCGGGTGTGTTGTCCGCCGGGAGGCTACGTCGCCGTCGAGGACATGACCGAGCCGTCGCCGGGTGCCGCGACGGTGTCCAGCGGCCGGGTCAGCAGGGCGAAGGTGGAGTCCAGGCAGGCCGCGGCGCGGGCCGGATCGGAGTCGACCTTGCGCATGATCTGCAGGCCCTGGACCAGGTTGAGCAGCAGCTGCGCGCCCTGCCGCGGGGTGACGGCCGGAGCGAGCTCCCCGTCCCGCGCGGCCCGCTCCAACTGCGTCGTGAACGCCTCCTCGGCGTACCGGAGGTTCCGCCGGGCCAGCTTCGCGACCTCCTCGTCCTGCGGCAGCAGCTCGGCGATGCTGTTGACGCTGAAGCATCCGGCGCTGCCGGAGGCCGCGTCAGCGGCGAGGAGCCGGCCCAGGACGTCCCGGAGCCGAGGGAGCGCCGGCCCCTCGTCGTCGAGCGCGGTGCCGAGCAGCCGGGTCTGGTGGTCCAGGTAGCGGCCGAGGGCCCGGATGAACAGCTGGTGCTTGTCCCCGAACGCCGCGTAGATCGATCCGCGGCCCAGCCCCAGCTCCGCCACGAGGTCGCTCATCGCGGTCGCCTCGTAGCCCTTGTGCCAGAACAGGATCATCGCCCGGTCCAGGGTCGCTTCTTCGTCGAACGTGCGTGGTCTCGCCATGCACCCCACGGTAGCGAAGGTCGGCGGCCGGGGCAGCACATATTTGACCGCTCGTTCCAGAATGGGCTACGTTATGGAACGAGCAGTCCGGAACTCCTGAAGAGGAACCGGACCCACCCGCAAGACAGGCCCGTCAGGAGCGAGCGTCGTGAAGGTCGAGATCTATTCGGACCTGGTGTGTCCGTGGTGCTACATCGGCAAGCGCCGATTCGAGAAGGCCCTGGCCGCCTTTCCGGAGGCGGCGGGCGTCGACGTCGTCTACCGGCCGTTCCAGCTCAACCCCGCGGCCTCCGAGACGGCGGAACCCTCCGCGCACGTGTACGAGCGCAAGTTCGGTCGCCCCGCAGCGACCATCTTCGGCCCGCTGACCAGGGCCGCGGCCGCCGAGGGCATCACGTTCCGGATGGACGACGCCCTGGCAGCCAACACCTTCCAGGCGCACCGGCTGCTGTGGTTCGCCCGGCGGCACGGACGCCAGGCCGAGGTGAAGGAGCGCCTGCTGGCGCACTACTTCACCGACGGCGGAAACCTCGGCAACCGCGAGGCGCTCGCGGAGCTCGCCGAGGCGGCCGGCCTCGAGCGCACCGCGGCGCTGGCTTTCCTCGCCTCGTCCGAGGGAGCTGACGAGGTCCGCGCCGAACTTGCCGAAGCCGCCGCTCTCGGCGTCACCGCGGTCCCCACCTTCGTCATCGACGGCACCTTGGTGCTCCAGGGCGCCCAGAGCCCCGAGGTCCTGCTGGAAGCCCTGAAGAGGGCCGCGGCCGACCGCAGCGCCACCACCGCCTGATCCCACCGCACACCAGCACCCCACCACCTCGGTGCGCCCCCTCCAATTCCCCCCACCCAGCCCGGCTGCTCGGCAGCCCGGCACAGACTTGATCAAGGAGCTCCCCATGAAGGCAGCAGTCATCAACCAGTACGGCCAGGTCCGCGACGTCGTGCGGGTCACCGACGTGCCCGTCCCCGCCGTCGGGCCCCGCGACGTGCTCATCGAGGTCCGCGCGGCCGGGGTCAACCCGGTGGACCACCTGATCGTCAAGGGCTTCCTGAGCGCGGGTGAGCCGGCCCAGCCGCTGGTCATCGGCAGCGAGCTCGCCGGTGTGGTGAGCGAGGTCGGCGGCGAGGTCACCCGCTTCACCGTGGGCGACGAGGTCTTCTCCCGCGTCGACCCCCGCCTGGGCGGCGCCTTCGCCGAGTACGTTGCCGTGGACCAGTCGCTGGTCGCCGCCAAGCCGTCCGGCCTGACGTTCGAGGAGGCCGCCTCGCTGCCCCTGGTCGCGCTCACCGCCCTGCAGGCCCTGACCGAGCAGGCCGACGTACGGGCCGGGACCCGCGTGCTCATCCACGGCGCCGCCGGCGGCGTGGGCTCCGCCGCCGTCCAGATCGCCAAGCAGCTCGGGGCCGAGGTCGTGGCCACCGCCAGCGCCGGCAGCGTGGAACTGGTCCGCGAGCTCGGTGCCGACCGAGTGATCGACTACCGGGCCGAGAAGTTCGACGAGGTCGTCTCCGACGTCGACGTCGTACTGGACACCATCGGCGGCGAGACCCAGGAGCGGTCGTTCGGGGTGCTCAAGACCGGCGGCACGCTGGTCTCGATCGTCCCCATCGCGGACGCCGAGGCCAAGAAGGCGCAGTGGAACGTCGAGGCCCGCAGCTTCTTCATGCGCCCGCACGGCGAGCAGCTGGCCCGCCTCGCCGGCCTGGTGGAGTCCGGACAGCTCCGGCCGATCGTCGAGACGGTCTTCCCGCTCGACGAGACCTCCGAGGCCCTGCAGAAGGTGGAGCGAGGCGGCGCCCGCGGCAAGACCGTCATCGGCGTCCGCGCCTGACCGCGCCCCCGATCGCGGAGGCCGCCTACCGCCCCACGGTCGGCGGCCTCCGCGTTGCCCTGCCTGCGGCCCTTGCAAGGCGCTCAAGGAACACCCTCCTGAACGCCCGGGCCGTCGCCGACCCGTACGGCACCTTCCGGCTGGACATGGATAGGCGGCTCAACCTGCAGTTCGCGGTCGTGCCTCCCCTCACGGACACCGCCGGGCAGCCAGCCGCAGCGGTGCACGGCCCTCAGGTAGCGACCCCGGATCTGGGACCTTGCGATAGGGGCCGTCCCCTCCGCTGTCGTGCTGCGGCGTGTCGAAGGTGACCCAGTACAGCAACTCACCATCGAGCGCCTGGGCATGTTCGTTGGCGAGAATTGCGAAACCGTTCGTGGAACGGTCGCGGTGACCGTTCCACGAACTGAAGTCATTGAGTGCGTGAGGCAGTTGAGCAAGAGGTGGCAGCCACCATCGTGACCTCGGCTAGCGGCTCATTGGCCCTTCTCGGTGGTCATGGCGATCAGGCCGTGGGCGGTGTTTTCGGCGGAGAAGATCTCGGACATCTCGACCCCGTTGAAAGTGACGTCCTCGGCGCTGCGGAGGAACATGGCGTGCTCGTACTCGGTGAGGGCGGCCTCGATGGCGTCGGGGTTGGCGGCGAGGGCCTTGGCGAGTTCGGCGCCGTCGAGCAGGGCGAGGTTGGCGCCTTCGCCGTTCGGGGCCGCGAGGTGGGCGGCGTCGCCGATCAGGGTCACCCCCGCCACCCGGTCCCACCGGTGCCCGGTCGGCAGAGCGTAGTGGGGACGCAGGACCGGCCCGGTATCGCCGTCAGTTATGAGCGCGGTGAGCTCCGGCGCCCAGCCGTCGAACTCCTGCGCGATCCGCGCGGTGGCCGCTGCGGCGTCCGTGAAATCGATGGCAGCGAACCAGTCCTGCGGCCTGGCCAATGCCACGTAGGTGTGCAGCGTGTCGCCGCTTTCCCGGTGGGCGAAGATCTCCCTGCCCGGCGCGGGCGCGATCAGCATCCCGCCGCCGACCGCCTTCGCGGCGGCCGGGTGTCGGGTGTCGGCGTCGAACAGGTACGTCTCGACGAACGACGTGCCGGTGTACTCGGGTGTGGCAGTGGAGAGCAGCGGCCGAACCCGTGACCACGCGCCGTCCGCGCCGACCAGCAGGCTGGTGACGAGGGTGCCTCCGTCGGCGAACGTCACCTCGTGGCGCCCCTCGCCGATGGCGCGTATGCTGCTGGCCTTGCGCCCCCATCGGACGGTGCCGGCCGGGAGCGAGTCGATCAGGATCCGGCGCAGTTCACTGCGCTGTGCCTCTGGGCGTCCGCCCGTGCCGTCGTCGGCTTTGTCGAGCAGGACGGTCCCGTCCGGGTCGAGGACCCGCATCGCCTCACGGCCTTCCAGGACGATGGCGTGGAACTCGTCCATCAGACCGGCCTCCTTGAGGGCGAGCTGCCCGTTGTAGTCGTGGATGTCGAGCATCCCGCCCTGCGGGCGCGCCGTCGGGGACGGCTCCGCCTCATAGACCGCGGCAGGGATTCCGTGGACGTGAAGGACGCGGGCCAGCGTGAGTCCGCCGAGTCCCGCGCCGATGATCGTGACGGGCGTGTACATGGTGGCTCCTTCGGGATCCGGCCGGCCGGTGAGTTCCGGGCGGCCGTTTCACGAAAGGTTCCAGGGCGCGCCGACGAGCCACCGACATCGGACCGACACCCCCGACAGATGACTGACATCGCGGCTCTGGCAGCCCATCACCCTGACTCAGAGCGCCGATCAGTCGAGGAGGCGCAGCGCAGGATCTGATACGTCGACTTCGTGCAAGGGGCGCACGTCCAGGCTCGTGCCGCCCGAGGCGGTGACCCGGAGCCGTGGCGAGATGACCGACACACGGTGGCCGGGCGCGTCCGGTCCAGCGACGTGCCCGGCCATCGCCAACAGGTCGGGGACGCCGAACACTTCGTACGCTGCGGCGGCCCGCGTCGGCTCATGGTTCGAGTCAGTCAGTCCGGAGCAGGGCGTGTAGCTCGGCGGTGTCGATGAGGTGGGCCCGTGAGGGGAAGACTTGATGGAGCAGGACGTTGTGGAGGTCGGTGTCTGGGTCGGCGACGCCGTCGGACAGGACGTAGAGCTGGTAGTCGCGGTCGGCGGCGTCGATGACGGTAGACAGGACGGCGCCGCTGGTACTGATGCCGGAGACGACGAGAGTGGTGATGCAGCGCTCGCGCAGCTGCTGGTCGAGGTCGGTGGTGGACATGCCGCCGTAGCGAACCTTGCGCACGGTGATGTCGCCCTCTTGGGGAGCCAGGCGCTCGTGGATGGCGGTGGCAGGGTCCTCGTGGTGCATTACGCGGTGTTGGGCCAGCGGACCGAAGGACTTGTTGACGGCCGGGATCGCGTCCCAGTCGGCCTCGGTGAAGCCGACGCGTACGTAGGCGATGGTGCCGCCTTTCGCGCGAACGTGGGCGATGGCCCCTTCCACGCGACCGAGCAGGGCTTTGCCGTCCCCTTCGGGCACGAGGGCCAGGATCGCGGGCTGGTAGTCCATGACGAGAAGAGCGGTCTGCGCGGGGTCGAGGGCGGGGACAGGGCTCACGTAAGAGTTCTCCTTACTGGTGTGTGTCTGGTCGACGCGGACACGCGTCGGCGGGCCAGCTGCGGCTTGCGGGCGTCAGCGGCGAGTGGGGTATGTCATGAATCGCTACGGGCCAGTTCCGGCTCGGACGCGACGTGGTCGTGTCGCGGCAGCAGGAGCGGGGTGGTGAGGATGAGCAGTCCCGCGACCGTGAGAGCGGTACGTGGGCTGGTGACGTCGGCGAGCAGCCCGCCGAGCGCGGTGATGAGGGCGATGGACGCCTGCTGGCCGATCGACCAGGCCGTCAGCGTGCGGGCGACGAGATGCTTGGGGGTGTGTTCGAGCCGGTAGGTGGCGAGCACCGGGGTGTAGAGGCTCATGTTGATGATGATCGCCAGCTCGACAGCGATCACGGTGACGAGGCCGACGACGCCGGGGCGGACGAAGACCAGGCCGATCAGCCAGATGACGCGCAGGGTGCCGACGGTCCGGAAGACGGCGTGCCGGCCGTAGCGGGCCACGACACGGCGGGCCAGCCGGGAGCCGATGAGTCCGCCGACGCAGGGGGCGGCGAAGGCGAGGGCGTACTGCCAGGGCGGGAAGCCGAGCTGGCGCAAGAGGAGCACGGCGAGCAGCGGCTCGGTGGCCATGATCAAACCGGCGACGAGCATTTGGTTGAGGTAGAGCGCCCGCAGACCGGGCTCGCCCATGATGTGACGCCAGCCTTCGGCCAGCGCGCCCGCCCGGACCGGGCTCTTGTCGCTTGCCTGCGGCGCTTCCTCCCGGCCGCGGATCGCGGTGATGCTCAACGCGGAGACCAGGTAGCTGAGCGCGTCGGCCACCACGGTGGTGACCGGCCCGAACAGGTCGATCGCCGCTCCGCCCAGCGGGGGCCCGACCGCGATAGAGCTCCAGTTCGTGGACTCGAACCGCGCGTTGGCCACGAGCAGGTCATCCGGCCGGACGAGGGCCTTGAGGTAGGCGCCGCTGGCCGCGTTGAACGCGATCTTGGCCGCAGCGACCACCGCAGAGACCACGAGCAGCTGGACGAAACCGAGCCGGCCGAAGGCGTAGGCGGCCGGGATCGTCGCCATGGCCGCGAAGCGGGTCAGGTCCATCGCGATCATGACCGGGCGCTTGCGCCGGAACTCCATCCACGGCGCGAGCGGCACCGCGATCAGCGCGCCCACCGCTGGCCCCGCCGCGGACAGCGCGGACACCTCGGCGGGGCCAGCGTGCAACACCAGCACGGCGACCAGTGGTAATGCCCCGAACCCCAGCCCGGACCCGTACGCGCTCACCGCGTACGCCGCCCACAGCCAGCCGAACTGTCGGCCCAACGCTCTCCTGCCCAGCATGCTCAGCGCGCCCCTCGCCATCCCACTCGAACAAACCGACGTTGACCGATGAGAGCTAAGCGAGCAGCACAACCACAGGTCAAACAACTGCAATGCCGTCTCTCCACAACCGTCTGTTGTTCACTAAGGTGGGTCGGCATGGATCTCGAAGCTGTACGCACCTTCGCCGCCATCGCGGATGCGGGCCAGTTCCAGAAGGCCGCCGCCGACCTGTCGATCACCCAGCAGGCTGTCTCCAAGCGCATCGCCGCGCTGGAAAGCAGCCTCGGTGTGCGGCTGTTCACCCGCACACCGCGGGGCGCCGAGCTCACCATCGACGGGCAGGCGTTCCTGCCCCACGCGCGCGATCTGCTGCGCGCCGCCGAGCGCGCGGTCGCGTCCGTGCGCGCCGGCCGCCGTCCGCTGCGCGTTGACGTGATCGCCTCGCGCGGCGCGGCGTCGGGCCTGATGCGCGGCTTCCACCACGCGCACCCCGAGATCGACCTCGACGTGGTGATGCTGCTCGACATCGAGACGGCCGTCGCCTCCATCCGGTCGGGTGAGATCGACGCGTCCTTCCGCGCCGTCGCCGCGCCCGGCCGGTACCTTCCCGAGGACATCGAGTCCGTCCGGGTGCTCGACGAACCGCTCCAGCTCCTCGCCGGCTCCGCCCACGCGCTGGCCGCTGCCCGGTCCGTGACCCTCACCCAGCTCGCCGGACACCGGATCTGGATGCCCGGCATCGTCCCCGGTAGCGAGTGGGCCGCCTACTACGACGACCTCGTGGCCGAGTTCGGCCTCACCATCGAGGCGACCGGCCCCAACTTCGGCTCCGACGCGCTCCTCGACACCGTCGCCGACACCCCGGCCCTGGCCACCTTCATGGGCGAGCACACCCGCCTCGTCTGGCCCGCCGGCCACGGCCTGCGCCGCATCCCGGTCACCGACCCCACCCCTGTCTACCCGCACTCGCTCCTGTGGCACCGCGACAGCCCCCACCCAGCCCTGGCCACCCTCCGCGCCCACCTCACCGCCACAACCGCCACAACCGCCACAACTGCCGCAACTGCCGGCGACGACACCGCCGGGACCTGGGTACCGGGCTGGGTGACTCCGCGCTGAACGGCTCCGCGTCTTCGATCGTCGTGGTCGGGATCGACGGACGGTAACTCAGGGGGCCGGCATGGGCGGCCATCGGCACGCTCCACTCCTGCTCTCCGCCCACCGCGAGGTACGGCGACACCGTCTCTGACCTGCTCACGCTCGCCCGGGTTCGGCTCTGTCGGGCGCAGGCGGTCAACGGCGGGCGTCGCCGGGGGCGAGCAACCTGGTCAGCCCGGAGATCGCCTCCGGGGAGGGCTTGAAGTAGCGGCGGGCGTTCTCCGGCTTCTCGTGCCGGGACTTCGCCATCAGCATCAGCAGCGAGGCGCCCTGTTCCCCGAGGTGGGTCAGCGAGGAGTGGCGGTACTCGTGTAGGTCCCATCCTGTCCTCGGCCCGCGGATGGAGGGGGGCTCGTCCAGCAGCGCGCGGGCCTATCCGTACGACAGGCGGGCCAGCCCGCTGTCCGGGCACGCGGCGCGGGGCGGACGACCTTGCCCGGCCCCGGCCGGCGATGGGTAACGAACACCGGCCCGCGTGTACGGCCCTTGAGGAGCCTGGGCAGCAGCCGGGCGGTGCCCGTCCCAGTAGACGCTCTCCGGCACGTAGTCCTCACGCGCCAGGCTCGGGCGGCGGGCCATGGTCCGGGCGCCTTGGAAGCGCCGAATGAGCCTGCGGAGCGTGACGAGGCGCGCGGCGAGGTAGACGTAGAGGTCCACGACCCTTCCGCTCCGCTCTGTGCAGCGTCGGAGCGAGTGGTCCGCGGCGAACTCTCCCCGAGCGGGCAGGAGTGCAGCGAACTGGTCCCCCAGGGAGTTCGAGCAGGCAAGCGGGCTCATCGTCAGCCAGTTACTCCTGCCGGGCCGTCGCCAGGAACTGGTCTCCGCTGACCAGAACCGCTTCGGTCAGGACCCGCCCGAAGCCGCCCGCGGACCCGCTGGTGATCAACCTTGCGCAAGTCACCTCAAGCTTGAGACCCATCGGTCGTCACCGTCACCTGCGATGTGTCGATGTATCCGCCGCGCATCAGTCATATTGTGCTGAATCAACGATGCCGGCCAGGGGTGATGGCCGAATCCGTGCAGGTCAGCCAGCACCGATGTTCGTGGATGGGTGAAGCTCCTCCGGGAGGGACCCATGCCGGAGGTAACATGCCGCACCACGCGAAACCCCAGCTACTCGGGCGGAACCGGGAGCTGGAGGCGCTGGACCGCCTGCAAGGGCTTGCCCAAGGTCGCCTTCGGCTTACCCGGTCAGGTCCGCTGACAGAACAGGGTGCGGCGGGGCTTGCCCGGCTTCCCTGGGCGGAGGAACCTCCGAGGTACCCGGCCTCGTCACCAGCCGCCAGCGCACCGAGCAGATCGTGGCACAGACCCTCGGCACCCCTTGCGATCCCTGACAGCCGCATGCCGCCGTCCAAGTACCGAGAGCCGCAGTACCGATGTTCCCAAGCTCCGGGCCGGACAAGGGCGAGATGCAAGAGGTGCGTACTGGATCAGCAGTCGTCGGCACCCGACCAACCGGAGGACAGGTTGCCGCTGTAGATCCATCCGTGTTGGATCTTCGTCCGCTGTCGGCTGTGGCAAGGTGCTCGCATGTCCAACCCCATCGCGTACCCGATCTTCCGCACCACCGATCCCGTACTGGCGCTGCACGTGGCGCGTCAGCTTGTGGCAGTGGGCGACCGGCAGTACACGGAGGTGTCAGTGGACGTCGAGCTGTGCACCGTCCCGGAGGTGTTGCGGATACGCGAGGCGCTGCCGGATGCCTGGTTCCGGAAAGAGGATGTCGAGGACTGGGCGCGGGATCCTTCCGACCCGACGGGTTTGCACGGCGGAGTCCACGCGCCCGAGCTTTCCATAGATCCGGACTTCCTCTCCCCGCACCTGCCGCTCTGGGCGTCAATGGAATACCGGCCCGTGGGCAGCGTCGAGGAGGACTTCGCTGCCTTGGTCGGCCCGAACATCGGCGAGATCTGGTGGTCCAGCTTGATCTGGCCCGATGTACCGGACCGTGGCATCCACGGCGAACCCAACAACGCCCGGGTCTCTTTGCTGTTCAACTGCCGAGCCCAAGGCCCCGACCAGCGCTCCGATGACCACACTGTGCTCGTCCACGTGCGCCGCAGGAATCGCGACGGGTCCGAGGAACGGCACGCCTCCTGGCTGGCAGAGCAGATCGGTCAGTCCGTCATCGGCCCACCCCAGGAGTAATCCCCCGATCGGCCCAGACGCTCCAGGTCGATCACGTGACTGTTCCGGCCACGCATCATTTCAGCTGGACATGGGGCGGGGCGGACTGAGTGATGCAGAGTGGGAACGGCTGCGGCGGTTCCTGCCAGTCAGTAATGGGCGTTGCGGCTGGTGGCGTGATCACCGGCAGGTGATCAACGGGATTCTTCACGGGGTGCGGACCGGGGTGCAGTGGCGTGACCTGCCCAAACGGTTCGGGCCATGCAAGACGGTCTAGATCGACTGGGACATCTCGGTGGACTACACCATCGCGCGAGCGCATCAGCACGCGGCCGGCGCCCGCACCGACCCGCCGCCAGCCGTCACGCCAACGGGGGTCGAACCGCAAGAACATCAGGGCGAAACCACCGGGCAGCGTCGGCATGCCCTCCTGGTGGAGGTGGCTCGGCAGGTGAGGCTCTGGGCCGCTCGCGCGGCGGGTTCACCACCAAGCTTCGCCTGAGCGCGGACGGCCGATGCCGCCCGCTGACACTGATCGTCACACCAGGGCAGCGGGCAGACTGCACCCAGTTCCAGGCCGTGCTGGATAAGATCCGCGTCCCGAAACTCGGGGCGGGCAGGCCCCGCAGGAAGCCCGACAACCTTGCGGAGGACAAGGCCTACCTGCGAAAAACGCGGCATCCGGAACACCATCCCGGAGAAGACCGACAGCCAGGCCGCCCGCCTCCGCAGAGGCTCACGCGGCGGACGGCCGCCTGGCTTCGAGGGAGAGCGGTACAAGAAACGCAACACCGTCGAACGAGCCATCAACCAACTCAAGAACGCCCGAGCCGTTGCCACTCGCTACGACAAACGCGGCTACGTCTACCTCTGCACCGCAACCGCCGCAGGTCTCGTCATCTGGCTCCCGCACGTGATCGCCCGGACAGGTCCTAACGCTGTGACCGGAAACGCTCACCGGCCCGGGGCCCGGGGCATCCACCGGATTTTATGACACGGAGGGTTTGCTCGTTCCGTTAGGGTGCGCCGAATGGACGACAGCACTTCATGGCAGCACTCAACGACGACTCAGACCCTGTACTTCCATCCTGACTATCTCGATGCAGTACGCGCCGAACAGAAGACGACCACGGTACGTTTCCGTGACCCGGTGGAGACGGGCCCGGTGAGCCTGGTGTTCGAGTTGGACGACGAGGTGGCACTACCGGGTGTCGTCACGCAGGTCACTGCTAAGACGATTGCCCAGCTGAGCGAGTCGGACGCCCGAGCGGACGGCTTCCGTGATCTCGCCGAGCTTCACGACAGACTGCGGTTTCACTACCCCCAGATCGAGCCGACCGACACCATCGCCATCGTGCACTTCCGGTTGGCGAAATGAGTGAGTGACCTCAGGCATCGACTGGAGTGCCTCCCCGCGTGATCACGCCGCTTCGGGACGTGGCCGGCCCCAGCGCTGCTGACGTTCACTGCGGATGCGGGCACGTTCACGGCGCTGGGCGGCCAGGACGTCGGGGTGGCGGGCATTGTTGTTGCGCCGGCTCAGGTAGGCGTGCAGGACCCGAGTCTGGGCGGTGTGGTTGGGATGGTTCGAGTTGGCCAGGGTGAACTGCCGCAGCGGTCCGAAGTGGGCCTCGATGGGGTTGGCCCAGGACGCGTAGGTGGGTGTGAAGCACAGCTCGACCTTGTTCTTCACGGCCCACCTGCGGATTCTCCAGTTCAGGTGGGCGGAGAGGTTGTCGAGGATCACCTAGACTGGGGCGCCGTCCGGACGGGCAGCTCGGATCGACCGGAGGGCGGCCCAGGTGCGGTCGATGCCCTTGCGGCGCCGGTTGACACCTCACAGCTTGTCGTCGCCGACCGAGTAGCAGCCGTGGAAGTAGGTGATTCCGTGGGTGCGGCGGTAGGTGGCCGGCAGCCGGTCGGGCCGGCCCTGTTTCTGCCAGCAGGAGCCGGCGGTGGGGCGGATACCCAGCGGCCCGAACTCGTCGAAGGCGAACGTGCGGTCCGGACGCTCGCTGACCGCGTACTCGATCCGGGCCAGCTTGGCATCGAACGGCGGATCCGGATCCGGGACTCCTTCCAGGTCTTCGTGCGCTGGAAGGAGACCCCGCGGCGGGCCAGGAGGCAGCGCAGGGCCTCCCGGCCGATCCGGACGGGCCGGGAGATGTTGCGCCGCAGGTGATCAGCGAGTTTGCGGATTGACCAGCGGGTGAAGGGCTTGCCCAACACGGTCGGGCGGGTGGTGGCCGTCTGGACGACGAAGTCCTCGTCGTCACGGTTGAGAAGGCGGGGACGACCTCCCGCCCACCGAGGGTTGAGGCATGCGAGACCGATCTCGTTGAAGCGGTGAATCACATCGCGGACGGTGTCCTCGTCTGCCTGGACCAACCGTGCGATCACCGGGACCGAGTTCCCGCCGGCCGAGGCCAGCAGCATCATCGCCCGCCGGAACCGCACCGAGCTCGTGCTGCCCCGCCGAACGATGTGCTCGTACGCAACGAAACACAGCAGGTCCCGGAGTCGGAGAAGCAGTTGCGGGCAACCGTGGTCAAGCTCAGGGCGAGCGTCGCGAACCAGCGGGCCGAGAAAAGAGTTCCGCCAGCTGGTGACCAGGCCCCAACAGAGGCTGCCTCCACGTCCACAAGCAGACTCCGGCCGCTGTCAGTGCCGGGCCGGAGGATCAATCATCTAGCGGCCTTGTGTCCGGCGGGTCTTGGAGCCGCCGACCCGGGTCTCCAGCAGTACGCCCATCAGCTCGGTCTCGCCGGGCCCGGTGAGCAGCCGCTTGGGCACGATCAGCAGGCCGGCCTTCCAGCCGAGGCGGCCGGTCACGACGTAGACCCGCTCCGTCTCGTAGGAGCGGTGAATGGTGCGCCACGGCATCCGCATGAATTCCTCGCCGCCACGGGAGACGACGAAGCCGGCGTCGTCAATGACGGCCTGCTTCTCTCCCGTGGCCTGGTCGGCGCGGAACGCGCGGCTGGCGAGCAGCGGGGGCAGGAACGTGCCGAGCGCACCGTAGACCAGAGCGAGTGTCAGCAGGCCGGCGTTGACCGGGCCGCCGTGAGCGGAGGGCCTCAGGCTCAGCGCCGCCATCAGGACCGCGGCCACCACGATGAGCCACCGCAGGCGCCGGAACCACCCGGTGGCTGCAACTGCCTCGTCGAATTCCTCCCGCGTCAGGATTCCGCTGAAGGTGATGGTTGCCTGTCGTATGTCGTCCACGAGCGCGGAGCCTACAGGTACGCGCTCGACCCGCTCCGCCATCCGGTACTGCCTGGCCCCGGTCACCGAAATGGCAGCACCATCACCCACGGCGAGGTGGTCTCCCCTGACGCCCGAGAAGACGCGCTGAACCAGGACCGGCAGCGGATCGCGGAGCAGAAGCGCACCGCCGCCTCCCCTACTCGCCGGGGAGCGGTCCTCCGACGGAACTGTCGTGGCAGGAGGGGGAGCCCGCGCGCGGGTGCAGGCGGACGGATTCACGGCGGAAGGGGATCAGCTCGGGGAAGAGCTTCTCCACGTCCACCGGGCGGGCTGGGGTATGACGGGGCATGCACCGAACTCTAGGAGCGGGGTACGACAGCCACGAACCGGCCAGTGCGCGAACCGTGCCGGCTGGTCGGTGGGGCGCTCAGTCGTGGTAGGCGGCGGTCGCGAGCTGGACGAACGAGCGGATCAGTGGATTCGTGTCAGCCTCGTTCCATGCCGCCACGACGTGGCTCGGTGGCATGTCGGTCAGGGGCAGCACGGTGAGCCCTTCGGGCGGCTCGTGGTCCAGGAGAGTCATGCCGACCGTGCCGTTCCAGAGGACGGCCTGCCGGCATTCGACGACGGCGCGCACCACCGGACCCTCACGAGCTTCTCCTCCGTTCCAGTACGACTGCCAGGCGGAGTCGGTGCCCTTCGGGAAGACGAACCAGCGGCGGTCGGCCAGGTCGGACAGCTTCAGGGTGTCACGACCGGCCAGCGGATCGTCGGTGCGCAGCAGTGCGCCCACCGGGTCGGCACGCAGTTCGTGCACGGTGAGGCCGGTGCCGTCGAACGGCCCACGGGTCAGGGCGACGTCGACCAGTCCGGCGCTCAGCCCGCAGGTGGGATCTGTCAGGTCGGACTCCCGGATGCGGACCTCGACGTGCGGGTGGCGTCGGCGGTAGGCGCCGGCCAACCGCGTTATGCCTGGGTCCGTGCTGTCGCCCAGGATGCCGACGGTGATGGTAGCGGCGCCGGCCGCCGCGGCCACGCGTTCGCTTACCCGATCGGCCTGGTCGAGAAGGGCGCGCGCCTCGTCGAGCAGCACCGCCCCCACCACAGTGAGCGTGACACCGGCGGACGATCGGTCGAACAGCGTGGCGCCGACCTCTTTTTCCAGCCCCTTGATCGCCCGGCTCAGGGGCGGCTGACTCATGTGCATCCGGGCGGCGGCCCGGCCGAAGTGGAGTTCCTCGGCGACCGCCACGAAGTAGCGCAGCGTGCGTAGCTCCATGGTGCAACGATACCCAGGGGGTATCGAGGTCGTGGAACGGGTCTTGGACAGTCGCGGCGCCCAGGCCGTGAAATCGCAGCATGACTGACGAACCAACGGCCAGTGAGCCGATCGCAGCCCCCTCCGTGTCCGTGGTGGGTCCGGGCGAAGGTGAGACGATCCTCCTGGGCACCACGCGAATGCGCATCCTCGAAGACGGCAGCAATACCGGCCACCGGCTCGGGCTCGCCGAGTCCGTCCTCGCGCCGCACACGCCCGGACCGCCGCAGCACCGTCACGCCCGGCACGACGAGGGCTTCTACATCATCTCCGGCACGGTGCGGTTCACCGTCGGGGAGAACGATTACGAGGCGACGCCGGGCACGTTCCTGATGGTCCCGCCCGGAGCCCCTCACACCTTCGCCAACACGACCGGCCAACCGGCCGTCATGCTCAGCACGTTCACACCGGACCTGTACGTGCAGTACTTCCGGGACCTGCAGGACATGATCGCCGGCGGCCAGGCGATGACCCCGCAAGCGAGCATCCGAACGATGCGCCGCTACGCCACCGAGCCCGCCACGCGCCACCTGGGACGGGAATCGTGAACGTCGCATACTGGATCGGCGCCGGCCTGCTGGCCCTCTTCTACCTCTACGCGGGCGGGCTGAAGGTGGTGCAGGGCCGTGAGCAGCTCCGACCGATGATGGCCTGGGTGGACAGCACGCCGATGCCGGCCGTCAGGGCCATCGGGCTGATCGAAGTGCTCGGCGCGATCGGCCTGGTCCTCCCGCCGCTGACCGGCGTCGCGCCGTGGCTGGCCCTTGCTGCGGCCATCGGGTTCGCGGTCCTGCAGATCGGTGCGACCAGGGTTCACCTGAGCCGCGGTGACCGCCGGATCGCCCTCAACATCACGCTCCTCCTCATTGCGGGCGTAACCATCTGGCCGGCGGCGGCACGGTTGTGACGCCATCCAGCAGTTGTCCGCCGACCTCCACAGAGTCGCTTCGGTTCGGTGCTGCGCGGCAAGGCGCGTGGGGGCGCCGAGACGGCGCATGTGCCGTCAGTTGTCGGCTCCGGCGACTGTGATCGGGGCGTGGTCCATGCCTTGGTCCAGGAAGGCGGCCAGGTCTTGGGCCTCGGCGTGGACGGCTTCCCGCTCCGAGGCGACGAGGGGTCGCAGTGGGGTGATGTGGAGGTGTTGGTCGCGCACAGTCCAGGTCGCGGCGACTCGTCCGTCGACGAGGACCGCGCGGTGACCTGCGACGGACAGGCCGAGGTGGGCGTCGTCGATGAGGCGGTTGCGGTCGTGGTAGCCGAGGATCGCGTTGTCGAAGGCCGGCAGGAACCGAACGGGGGCGGGTGTGTCCGGGTGCGGGCGGGGTGCGTCGGGCAGGTCGAGGAGTTCGCGGCCACGTGCGTCGCGGAAGGTGACGAGCTGTTCGCGGACGGCTTTGACGGCTGAGGGAAGTCCGGCGAGGCCGCACCAGGCACGGAGGTCCGCGGTGGCCGCGGGCCCGTGGGCGGCGAGGTAGCGGCGCACCAGCCGTTGCCCGACCTGATCGCTGCCATCGGCAGGAAGTGGGTCGATGTCCCGTCCGAGCCAGGTGGCCAGGGGCAGATTGCGTACGCCGGCCGTCTTGTGCCACAGGCCGCGCGGCGGGAGCTGGGCCATGGGGATGAGGGCTGCGACGAGGAGTTCGCCCAGGACGCGGCGCGGCGGGCCGGGCCAGGGGCCTTGGAGGGGTTGGACGAGTTCGGCCATGGTGCGGGGCTGGTGGTCGGACATGACCGCGCGGCCGGCGGCGGCGACCTCGTCCAGGTCGATGCCGGCGAGTTCGCGTCGGTAGGTGGCCAGCACCCGCTGACGCAGCATGGCGTCGTGGCGGGCCCGCCAGGCCAGCGCGTCATCGGCGGTGACGAGGTGGATGGTGCGGCGCATCAGGTGGGTGCGGACCACCGTGCGGCCGGTCAGCGCGTCATCGAGTTCCTCGGGTTGAAAGGCGTGCAGTCGGGACCAGAGGCCGACGAACGGCTCCTGCGGTTGTTGTGCCTGCAGGCCGCACAAGTGCGCGACCGCATCGCGCACCGATGTGTCCGTTCGCTCCAGCAGGTGCTGGCGGGCGAGGGTCGCGCGGTTGAGAGCTCGCGCGTCGAGGACGGTCACGGGGTGCTCATGCTGTGGTCGGTTCGTCGGGTCGGGCGTCGGCGCAGGCCCGTGAGCGTGAGGGACATCCTGGCTTTCCTTTCCTTTCGTCTACGGGTTCGCCGCGTGCCCGTCCGGGCCGCCGCGCGGTTGCGGCGGCCCGGACGGTCCGGTGCCAGTCGGCTGGATCAGCCGTTGTACGGGACGGCGACGTCCAGGACCCAGGTCACGCCGAACCGGTCGGTGAGCATGCCGTACAGCGGCGCCCACTGCGCGGGTTCGAGCGACCGCACGACCGTCGCGCCCTCGGTGAGCTTGTGCCACAGGCCGCTGATCTCGTCGGCGTCGTCGCCGCGCACTGAGACGAAGAACGGGTTCTCGCCCTGGCTCCAGGGCAGCTGCGAGGGCACGTCGTAGGCCATGACGTGGAAGCCGTCGTCCCCGACCACCTCACCCCACATCACCCATTCCGCCTCGTTCTCGTTCTGTATGTTGCCGGCGTCCTTGTAGGTGACGGCGACCGCGCGTCCGCCGAATACGGACTGGTAGAAATCCAGCGCCTCACGCGCGGCGCCCCGGAAGTTCAGGTGGGTGGTGGTCGTGACGGACATGGCCTTGCTCCTTGCCTTCGATTCGACGAATGAGCCCCGCTGCACCGGCCGAGCCCACGGCTCGGCGACCGTGCCTGAGGCGCAATGCCTACTCGGTGGCTCGGAAAACAACTTTCCACGGGTAGAGGACAGGGACTGTCCTCTACTGCGCCACAATGTGAGACATGCAGAAGACGTCCTCGCGACTGCTCGCCCTGCTCTCACTGCTCCAGACGCGACGCGACTGGTCCGGCGAGGATCTGGCCGAACGGCTCGGCATCACCACGCGTACGGTCCGCCGCGACATCGACCGCCTGCGCGAACTCGGCTATCCGGTCGTGGCCTTCAAAGGGCCCGCCGGGGGTTACAGGCTCGACGCCGGCACGCAGATGCCTCCGCTGTTGTTCGACGACGGCCAGGCCGTCGCCCTCGCCGTAGCTCTGCAGTCCGCAACCACCACCGGCACGACGGTCGCCGACGATGCTGCGCGCGCCCTGTCCACCATCCGCCAGGTCATGCCACCCCGCCTGCGTCACCGCATGGACCTGCTGCGCATCACAGCCGTCCAGCCACCCGAAAGCCGCGGCGCGGCCCAGATCGATGCCCAGGTCGTCATGGACCTGAGCAGAGCCATCCACGCTCGTGAGGAACTCCGCTTCGACCATGCCCAGGGTCGAGGAGCGCCGGCGGAGCGGCCCCGCCGGGTACAACCGCACCACCTCGTCACCTGGCAGGGCCGCTGGTACCTGGTTGCCTGGGACCTCGACCGTGAGGACTGGCGGACCTTCCGCGTCGACCGCGTCCTCCCCCGCACACCGACCGGACCCCGGTTCATCCCACGCCCTCTCCCCGGCGGCAGCGTCTCCGCCTTCCTCACCAGTCGCTTCCGCGGCAACGACGGCACCACCACCGATTGGCCCTGCCAAGGCGAAGTCGTCCTCAACCTCCCGGCCGGCGAAGTCGCCTCTTTCGCCCGGGACGGACTCGTCGAAGAACTCGGCCCCGACCGCTGTCGACTCACCCTCGGCTCCTGGTCATGGACCGGCCTGGCCGCCACGATCGGCCGCTTCGACACCGACATCGAAGTCATCGGCCCTCCGCAACTGACCACCGCATTCGCGGACCTTGCTGTCCGATACGCCAACGCCGCGCGCTGACGGCTACCTGCCGGGCCGTTCGGGACTGCTAGTACGTGGGACCGCCCTCGCCCTCGCCCTCGCCCGGCACCAGTGGAACCCCGCTCGGTGAATCCGTGCCCGTCCGCTCGGCCATCCGCCAACCTCACTCTCGACGGGTCCGGCAAAGGCTAACGCCGCCGAGGAGCCGACAGGCCACGGTCAATCACACCTCGGTCCGGCTCATCCGCAGCTCAGGGGAAGGGACATGGCCGGGAGGCCACGCGCGTACTGACCGAACGCACGGCACACCGGCAGAAAGGAGGTGAGGGCCATGGCGGTCAAGGCAGTGGGCTGGGCACGTTCGCCCCGCGCGAGTTCACGCCCCGAGGGCGTCTTCGACATTCGCGTGCAAGGAGAGGACCGTGTCGGCACCGGTCACGGCGAAGAGCCGTCGCAACTGCTGGCAGGGGGCGGCGACACGCAGGTCGGTGAGGTGGTGCAGGCGCAGAAGCAGGTTCAGGAAGGAGGAGTCTCCGAAGGTGATGCAGCCGGCGTCCAGAACCACCAGCGGATGCCGGTCGGCGGCGGAGGTCAGAGCTTCCTCGAGAGGGGCCAGCGTGTCCTGGTCGAGCTCCCCCTGTGCCGGCACCACCCATCCTGCGCCCGCCGGGTAGCCGTCCCCGACCACGCCGTGCTGGTGTGCGTCCTTTGCTCCGGTCATGTCCACCTCCCCGGATTCGCCACCTGTACGTCCTCTTCAAGGGAGTATGCCTGCTCGTCCCGCCGGCGCGGGCGCCCCCCGGGCGCGGCGCCGCCCCCTTCGGTCGCACGGCACGGCCCGAAGGGCAGACCGGGACCACGAAAGCGTGTAGGACCGCGAAGCCGGGGCAGAAGCGCCCGGCTTCGCGGTCAGCCAATCGGGAGGGAGCGGCCACCATGTCTCGCTCGGCCACCGCGACAGGCCCGGCAGGGGTTTGCGCGGACTGCGATCTCCCCATGCCCGAATACGTCAGCGAGGTGTCCCGGCTCGAGTACTCCCACGGAGGGCCGGCCGAGGTGCGCGAGCATGCCGAAGGCTGGGCGCGCACCACGGCCCTGACCCCGGCACGGCGTGGCGACCTCGTCCTGGCCGACCCCCTGGCGAGGCGCCGCCGCCCTTCCCTGGCATCGGCCCGGGGCGCCGTGGTCTGTGGATGATCCACCAGCTCTGCGATCTGGTCGGGGTCCGCACCACGGAGAGCGGCTTCATCACGCTGCGGCCTCACAGCGCAACGCCCTGAGACCGGCGGTCCCCTAAACTGTCACGGCCAAGTGCCGGGAGCAGAGACGAGCAGAGACCAGTCAACGTGGGGGTGAGAGACCACAGTGGAGACCATCGGTCCGGAAACGGGCGGTCCCGTGCGGGTCGGCCTTCCCCTCGGGGGACAGCGCCGGCGACTCGCCCTGACGGGCGTCCGAGGCCCTGTGGCCAAGGGCCGCGACTTCACGCGTCAGGCTCTGCGGGACTGGGGCTGGGACGGGACCGAGACCGCCGAGGACAGCCTGCTCCTCGTCTCCGAGCTGCTGACCAACGCGTCACTGCACGCGGACGGTTGTCACGAACTCGTCCTCACGGCCGGGGATTGCCTGCGCATCGAGGTGTGCGACGGCACGACGACGCTGCCCCACCGCCGCCCGGCCCCGCAGCGCGGCATCCCGGGCGGCCACGGTCTCCACATCGTGGAGCGTCTGTCCGATCGCTGGGGCGCGCACGCTCTGGAACACGGGAAGGCCGTCTGGGCCGAGATCGAGGCCTCCCGGCTGGTGTCCGGCCGGCCCACGGGCCGGTGACCGGTCGCCCGGCCCGCCATCCCCGGACAGAGGGCGTCAATCCGGCTCCAACGGGCATGCGCGCATCATGGACTCACATCAGCTCACCGCTCTGTCCCTGGCCCCGGCCCCCGGCCCCGCCTGGGTGCACCTGCTCGTCATCGCCTTCGCACTGATCGTCCTCGTACGCACCCTCGCCCGGCACGGATAGCGGGCTTCGACGAGGTGTCGGTCGCCTACGGCTGAGTCGGGCGCTCGGCCGCGGCGTTGGCGTTCTCCGCTCCCGATGCCGGGTCCAAGAGGATGCGCGGCAGGGCCTCCGGGTGCTTCTCCACGAGCCAGCCGATCAGCTGCTCCCGTACGGCACAGCGCACCGTCCACAGGTCGTCGGCGTCCTTGGCCGTGACGATGGCCCGCACCACCATGGTGGAGGGCGTCGTCTCCGTGACGGCGAGGTCCCACCCGCGGCCGTCCCACTCCGGGCAGGCGTGCAGGATCTCGTGGACCTTGTCGCGCATGAGGTCGACGGGCGTGCTGTGGGCGCAGTGGAGGAAGACGGTCCCGGTCATCTGGACGCCGCCGCGGGACCAGTTCTCGAACGGGCGGGTGGTGAAGTACGAGACGGGCATGGTGATCCGGCGTTCGTCCCAGGTGCGCACGGCGAGGAAGGTGAGGGTGATGTCCTCGACCACCCCCCACTCGCCTGCGACCACGACCGTGTCGCCGATGCGCACCATGTCACCGAAGGCGATCTGGAAACCGGCGAAGAGGTTTCCGAGGGTGGACTGGGCCGCCACACCGGCCACGATGCCGATGATCCCGGCGGAGGCGAGCAGGGAGGTGCCGAGCGCGCGGAAGCTCGGGAAGACGAGGAGCATCGCGGCGGCTGCGACGACGGCCACGACGACCGTCACGACCCGCATGATCAGCGTCACCTGGGTGCGGACCCGGCGCACCCGGGCCGGGTCGCGGGTACCGGTGGCGTAGCGGGCGTACCCCGACTCGACGACGGCGGAGACCACCGCCACGATCAGCCAGGCTCCCGCACCGATCAGGGCGAGCGAGAGTATCCGGCCCACGATGGCCGCGTTGTCACGCAGCGGCGGCCATGCGATCTGCTGGCAGGCGCCTTTCAGCAGCGCGGCGAGCAGCACGATCTGCAGGACGCGGCGGCAGCGCCGCAGCAGGTTCCACAGGGGCGTTTCGGGATGCCGTGCGTCGACTCGGCGCAACAGCAGGTCGACGGCCCGTCCGGCCACGACGGTGACCAGGACCGAGCCCGCGAGGACGGTCGGCAAGAGAAGAGCGCTGTTCATATCTCCTCGGCGGATGTAGGCGGCATGGACCTGCACGCGCCTGCCCCGCGGGAGCGAGCTGACACGAGGGCGCGGACACCGCGGGGCCGCGGTGTGCGCAGCAGCAGGTCGGCGAGGGCATGGCAGCCACCGCTGTCACCGCTGGGGCGTGCGGTACTCACGAGTCACGAGGCGTCGGTGCCGCAGGGCGCCCGGGCGGGCGGCGGCGGGTCCAGCGGTGCCACCAGTGCCTGCGGCGCGGGTGCACGGCCCTCCCCAGCCGCCGGCCGGCCAGCAGGTAACCGAGGAGCGCTCCGGCCGTGTTGAGGATGACGTCGTCGATGTCGAAGACACGGCCCGTGACGAGGGCGCCCTGGGTGAGCTCCACCAGCGTCATCAGACAGACCGTCACGGCGGCGACCCTCAGCAGCCCGCGGGCCGGGGGCAGCAGGACGGGCAGGAGCACGCCGAACGGCAGGCCCAGCAGCAGGTTCCCGCCCAGCTGGCGCACCGCTTCGGTCGTCGACGTCCCGTTCAGGTAGGCGCTGATCGAACGGCCGGGTCGGACATTGCTGTGCACGAGGGCCGCCGAGGCGGCGGACGGTTCCAGCGTCGTCCGGGCCAGGACCACGCTGAACATGACGGTGCCGACGAAGGCGGCCACCATGGCCAGTGCCCGGACGGCCGGATGCGCCGGACGGCGTCGCCTCCCGACCGTCGGGATGGCGACTTCCTCCGCCCGCTCACCGCGCCGCGCGTACCTCCACGTCATGCGGGCGCGTGTACCCGGTGGAGGGCCCCGTACGCGGCCGGTGGACGGACCCGTACGCGTGGACCGCTGACGGTCCGCCACGGAGGGGTCCGGCCGTGCGGGCGTCGGTACCCGGGTCCGCGGGCGCATGCGCACGGGCCGTGCCGGGCACGTGCACGGCGTGACCGACATCTCCCGCACAGCATCACGTCGAGGCAGTCCGTCCGCCGCCGCCCTCGTGGCGCGCACACGGGCCGAGCTGCGCCGTACGGCCGTCCACGTCTGGACCGACAACCTCGCCGACCACGCGGCCGCCCTCACCTATTACGCCGTGCTGGCGCTCCTGCCCGCGCTCGTCATCGCGGTCTCCCTCGTGGGGCTGCTGGGCGGGGGGACGAGGGACCGACTGATCACCGAGCTCACCTCGTACGCACCGCCCCAGTCGGCGCAAGTACTGCGCGAGGCGCTCGGCGGCCTCGCGGCGGAGCATTCATCGATGTGGGCACTGCTGATCAGCGGTGTACTGAGCGCGCTGTGGTCGGCGTGCAGTTATCTGGCGGTGTTCCGCCGCGCCCTGCACACGATGCACCGGGTGCCCGATGTGCGACCTCCGCTTCGTGCGGCCCACGCGCTGGTCGTCAACGCCGTGCTGCTGCTGATCCTGCTCCTCGTCGGCGCCGTGGGACTGGTCGTGTCCGGGCCGCTGGCCCGATGGCTCGCACGGGCCGCCGGTGGGGGCAGCCCGGACGGCATCATGCTGTTGCGCTGGCCCGTGCTGCTGGTGGTCGTCACCCTTCTGGTGCTGGTCCTGTTCCGTACCGGCCCGGCCCAGAGCCGGGGCACCCGCCGCGGGCTGCCCGGCGGCGTACTCGCGGCCCTGCTCTGGATGGCCGCCTCGGGACTCTTCACGCTGTACACGGAGCTGGACACGTACGGCCGGCTCTACGGCTCGCTGGCCGGCATCGTGGTCTTCGTCGTCTGGCTATGGCTTGCCAACCTGGCCCTGCTCACCGGTGCCCGGTTCAACGCCGAACGGGCACGGGAGCCGGATACCCGGCCGCGGGCCTGAGTCTCAGCGGACGGGGGGCCGGGGCTTCGGGCCCGGACGCCCGGTGGCCAGCCGGGAGGCCTCGATCTCCGCCCAGACGACCTTGCCGGTGGCGAGGGCGTAGGAGCCCCACCGGTCGGACAGACGCTGCACGATGTGCAGGCCGCGGCCGCCGGGGACGCCCGGCCGGGGCACGGCTCGGGAGCGTGGCAGGGTCCTCGCGCCGTCGAGCACATCGATGCGCAGGACCTCACCGGCGGTCAGTACGAGCTCGTGGCAGCCACTCGCGTGCACGGCCGCATTGGTCACCAGTTCGGAGACGACGAGCAGGGCGTCCTCGGTGCTCTCGGGGCGGTCCCACCCCCAGTCCCGCAGGGTCTGGCGAGTGAAGTCACGGCCCTTGGCGACGGCGCCCCGGACACTGCGCAGGGCGAGTCGGCGGCACTGTCCCGTGGTCGGCGCTCGCGCATGCCGAGGATCGCCGGTGGCTGCTCCCGTCGTGTTCACTGCCGCCTCACCCCGACCGTTGACGCTGCTGTGTTGGATGGAGGCGGGCGGCTCCGCCTGCGAACCGCCCGGACGGCCGTCCTGCGACCGTCCCCGTCACGCGTATGCCCGTCCTGATCGCCCGGACACGTGAGCACCGCCATCGGCGTACCGGGGCCCCCGCGTTCCTTGGCGTCCTGCGCGGCCCTGCCCTGCATCAGCCGCGATACCAGCGCGTCGGCCTCGGACACCGGGCTCACGCCTCCGGCAGGGGCGCTCGCAGCGCGCTGCGCCCCTGGTCCCAGGCTTCGCGGAGGTGGACCGCGAGGCGGTCCTCCAGCCGGACGGTCGCCGCGCACCCGAACGCGATGTCCGACTCCAGGTCGGGCTCGTCGGCCAGCAGGCCTCCGATGACCTCATGGCGTACGACCTGTTCATGCACGGCGTCGGCCTCGACGTGCTCGGCGTAGAAGTGCTCGGCGGCAGGTCCCGCTCCGCAGCGCCGCATGGCCTTGACCAGGCGCCTGGACCCGGGCGACGAGGTGACCTCGACGCACGCGAAGTGGCCGACGAGAGCGCCGCGCATGGCGCGGTGGAGCCCGAACAGGGACATCAGGTTCACGGTCGCGAGCAGGGGCGCCGGCGCATGGTCCAGGTAGCGGCCGTAGGCGGGATCCAGGTCCAAGTCGGCCATGAGGTCCGCGAAGAGCCGCGCGTGGATGCGCTCGGCGCGGCCGGCGCCGAACTCGTCGTACTCGATGGCGACCATGGCTGCCTTGGCCCGCCCTGTGAGCCGGGGGATGACCCAGGCGTGCGGGTCCGCCTCCTTGAGGTGATAGAGGGAGCGAAGGGCCGCGTACTCGCGCAATTGCCAGCGCCGGCCCTCGGTTTCCAGGTGGTGGCTGAGGCTGCCGGAGAGGTCGACGGGCTCGACGAGGAGCGGGGCGAAGGCCTCCTCGACTGTTCGGGAGGCGTCGGGCAGTTCGGTGCGCAGGGCGTGCAAGAAGCGGGTCTCCAGCGACTGGCGCAACCGCAGCAGTTCCGGGTCCCATTCGCGCTCGTCGTCCACGCCGTCGAAGCCGCGGTAGTGCAGTTCGTACAGGAGGTACAGCGCGAGCTGGAGGTCCTCACCCCACGGGTCAGCCTTCAGCACGGCCCCGGTGGCGTACACCGGCGGGCAGCCGGATCGCAGAGCCTCCGTCACGGCGCAGGACAGCTCGCCGCGCCCCTCGACCAGGCCGGGGCCGGGAGTCGGCGTCGCCGTGGTCGGGCGCGGGCTCGGAGCGGGCATCACGGGTTCCTGTCCTCGGCGGGCGGCGAGTCGGCTCGCTCACGACGGCGGTGGCTGGTGTCGCACCAGGGGTAGGTACGGCTGCGGCGGCATGTGCACACCGCGACCATGAAGCGGTCGGACCGGGTGACCGTCCCGTCCTCCAGGACGATCTCGACCGGGCCCTCGACCAGGACCGGGCCCTGCGGGTCCACGGACACCCGGCGGGCGTCTGCCCGCAGGGAAGCCCGGGACCGGGCAGTGCCGGAGGAATCAGAGGGACTGGGCACGGATGATCACCAGCTCGTCCCGCTCCTCGGCTTCGGCCGCCAGGCCCTGACGCTGCAGCCAGGCCCGTCGCGAACGCAGGACCGGGCCCCACGGCACGGAAGTCCTCGCCGTGACCCCTGCGGCCAGGCCCGCCCCGGTCAGCCGGTCCACGGTCTTCTCGGGCCCGCACATTCCCGAATGCACCATGAGCAGGACTCCGCCGGAACTCAGCAGGGCCTGGGCACTCGTGCAGATCCGGTCGATGACACCGCGCCCGTCGGGACCGCCGTCCCAGGCCTGCTCCGGTCCGTGCCACGGCAGCCGGGCCCCCGGGGCCGGGACGTACGGCGGGTTGGCGACGACCAGGTCGAAGCGGCGCCCGGCGGTGCGTGCGACGAAGTCCCCGTGCAGGACGCGCAGGGGCAGTCGCTGACGCAGCGCGTTCAGCCGTGCCGTGGCCACAGCGGGCCAGGAGATGTCGACCGCCGTGACCCGGGCTCCCCTGCCCGCGGCCTGCAGGGCCAGCGCGCCGGTGCCCGTGCCTATCTCCAGCACGTCCGTCCGGAGGCCGACGTCCTCATGGGCCAGCGCCTCGGCGAGGAAGCGGGTATCGGCCTGAGGCCGGTAGACGCCTGGCAGCGCGATCAGGCCGACAGGCAGCGTGCCCGGGGTCAGAGCCGTATTGGACACCACACACCTCCGGTATCGAATGCAGCCCGTTCGAGGCGGGCCGCGGAAATTGACGCCACCGTGCGGCTGCCCCGCCCGAAGCGCCCCATCCGGAATTCCGTCGATCTTCGGAGGAACAGACGGAAATGCCCTCTGATCTTGGTGTCGCCCAGCGGGTTCTACGGGTCCTCGGCTGAGGCGGCGAGCGTCCCGGCTGCCACAGCCCCGCCACACCATCTCTGCAAGCACGGCTCAGGAGCGCCGCCCTGACCCGGACAGATGGCCTCACTTCCACATCGCGTTCGAGTCCGTACCGGCATACCCGCTGAGGGACGGCCGAGGCGCGGTGCTGGAGCGCCGGGTGCAGGAGACCCCGGCCGGACCGGCGGATTTCGCGGCGGCCGACGCGCGCGCCTGGCGGGACCTGTACGAGTGTCGAGCCGCGTCGGCCCGGACCTGGTGCAGGGCTGACAGCAAACGCCTCTGACCCGCCCGCCGCAAGGGCAGGGGTTCGACACGGTGGATTCCCGGACACAAGGGTCCTACCGTGGGAGCAGCAGCTGGAGCGGCCATGCTCGTCACGTCACCCCTCGGGCGGATACGCAGCGCGATCCGTCGTGCGCGGGCCGGACGTCGCTGGGGCCATGTCCGCGACCTGGATCTGTGGCAGCGTTCTCTGGGGTTCGCCGCGCTCGGATTCCTGACCCTGGTCCCCCTCCTGATCGTCGTGTCCGCGGCGGATACCCGCGGTGGGCAGGGTTTCGCGCAATGGCTGGGAGACGGGCTCGGCGTGTCGCCGGCTGCCCGGGCGGAGATCGAGCAGCTCTTCGCCCTGCCCGGCGAGGCATGGCGGACCACAACGGCTTTCGGCCTCGCGCTGCTCGCCGTGTTCGGCCTGTCCTTCGGCATCGTGATGCAGAACGGATACGAAAGGGTCTGGGATCTGCCTCCGGCCCGCTGGTGGGCCAGATGGCGTCACGTACTGTGGCTCGGGGTGCTGGTCGGTGTCCTCTACCTCTCTGTGATCACGCCGCCGTGGCGCGAGTCCCCGGCCCGCGGCTTCGTGACGGTGGTAATCGGAACCCTCTTCTTCTGGTGGTCCCAGCGGCTGCTGCTCGGCGGCCGGGTCCCGTGGACCGCACTCCTTCCCGGGGCGGTGGCCACCATGATCGGACTGCTCGGGATGCGGATCTTCTCCCGGCTCGTCTTCTCCCCGCTGATCGCGTCCAATGCCGTCACCTACGGCCCGTTCGGAACCGTCCTCGTCATACAGACCTGGCTCGTCGGTATCGGCGTCGTCGTATTCGGGGGCGCACTGGTCGGCCGGCTGCTCCACGACGAGCTGTTGCGCCGGACGTTCCCGTCGGACCCCGGCCAATGACAGCTCCTGCGCGGCCCGGCCGGTGAGCTCTCCGATATCGGGTAGGCGCCACGCGTGATCACCCCGATGACCCGCGCGGCTACCGGTTTCTCGTCGCTCTTTTTGATCGTGCCCGGCGTGATCGCGGCCGGACTTCTGATCGCCTCGTTCTGGTACGGGACTCCTACGCGCCGCCCGGCGCAGGGACCCCGGGGCGCAGCCGGCCGACCGGGGGCCTCAGGCGCAGGCCCGGCAGAACTCCTGGCAGCCGCCGGAGGACTACCCCGACCGGCCTGTCGGCCGACTCCCGCCCGGAGACCTACACGTCGTAGGCGAGTTCAGCTTCAACGACTGGCAGCCCGGCACCCACTCCTTCCGCTGTCTGGCTGCCGGTGACCACTGGTTCAACAACGGCAGCGCCGGCGACCACAGCGGCCCCAACAGCCGCCTGCACACCGGACCGGGCCGAACGGACATGGGATTGGGCCCGAACTCCTCAAGTTCGGGCCCAATCCCCATGCCGGGTCAGACAGGGCGGCGGCCGTAGCCGCCGGCCGAGTAGTACGCGCCGAGCTCCTCGCGGTAGCCGACGTCACCGAGGTGCTTGTCACGGTGGAACTCCGGGGCGTTCTTGATCTGCTCCTTGGTGCCGTCGACGTAGACCGTCTCCTCGTCCGCGTCGATCCGGATCACGGTGCTCGCCGGGAGCAGCACCTCCTTGCCGAAGATCCACACACCGGTGTCGACGACCAGGTAGGCGTCACCGGCCTCGTAGGAGTGCTTGTCGACCTTGCCGATGCTGCCGTCGGTCGCCTCGACCTTGTAGCCGGTCAGATCGGAACCGGCCAGGTGGCCGGCGGTCGACTTGTAACTCCACACATGCTCAGTCACGCGAAACAACTCCTCCGAATGGACGGGGGGACGGCGACGACTTCCTTGCCGTCGCTCCCCTTCTGAAGTCGTGCGCGGTGGCATTCGTGCCCCGCCCGAACTCGCCTGCCCCACCCTCGGCGCTTCATTCGCCGGGGCGTTGTCCCCGCCCCGTACGACTGTGCGCACGTTCTCGGTGTCTGTCCCGAGGGCGCCCTCACGGTCCGCCTCCACACTGCGCCATCCGGCGGCACAGGTCCTCCATCCTGGGTACGAACCGTGGATCGGCCGGAAGGGACGACGGCCGGGTCGCACCGGCCCGGCAGCCACTGCGCGGGATAGCGTGGCCCGCACGCCGTGTTGTGGTGCACCGGAGCGCTGTAGAGGCAGGGGCCTGATCGTGGGAAAGCTGGATGCGTTCACCCGCGCACTCGACTATCCGGTGTACGTGGTGACGGCGGCGGCCGGGGACGAGCAGGCCGGTTGTCTGGTTGGCTTCGCCTCCCAGTGCTCGATCGATCCGCCCCGCTTCATGGTGTGGCTCTCCAAGGCCAACCACACGTACCGGATCGCACGGAACGCTTCCCACCTCGCGGTGCACGCGCTACGGAACGATCAGAAGCGGACGGCGGAACTCTTCGGAAGCCGGACCGGCGACGACATCGACAAGTTCGAGCACGTCACCTGGCGACGGCCGGCCCACGGGAACGCGCCGGTCCTGGAAGACGCCTGTGCCTGGTTCCTCGGCCGGATCGAGTCACAGGTCGACGGCGGAGACCACGTCGGATTCCTGCTCGCGCCCGTCGAAGAAGGCCCTCCCGGTCCCTCGCGGCCGGCTCTGCTGCTCTTCAGCGACGTCAACGACCTCTCACCGGGGCACTCCGCCTGAACCGCGGCGCGGCCGCCCGCCCGTGCACGAGTGCCCCGCCGGGCCACTGCCCGGCGGGGCACCGCGTGGGTCAGGTCGGGCGGCAGGTCAGGACCTGCCGGTGGACCGCTTGATCTTGTCCGAGGCCTTCGAGGTCATCTCCTCGGCCTTGCCGCTCATCTGCTCGGCGCTGCCCTCGGCCTGCATGCGCTGGTCGTCCATGGCGTCGCCGACGCTCTCCTTGACCTTGCCCTTGACCTGCTTGGCCTTGCCCTTTGCCTTGCTCATGACGGGGTTCCTTTCCTGGACGGGGTGCTGCCCACCCTCCTTCGGTGGCAGCCACACCGCAATTCGTGCCGGACCGCGATGCACACCGGGTTCACTCGTTCAGTCGGGCGGTTCCGGCACCGCGGGCGGCTCGCCGGGGGCGGGCCGGACGGGGGCCGGACGGGGGTCGCGCGGCTTGGGGCCGGGACTCGGGGGTACCGGATCGCGGGGCACCGGATCCGGCCTCCCCGGAATGGGCCCGGGGCGTTCGGGTTGCGGTTCGGTGATCGAGTCCATGTGGTTCACGGAGTTCCTTTGCTTCGGCTCTCTGCGTTCCGGCATTTCCGGCGTCTGCCCGGCCCGTGCCGCGGCAAACGGCCCACACGCCAGGCGGCGGGGGTAGGGGGCGGTACACCTCGGCAGGTCATCCGTCATCCGGTCATCCGTCATCCGACGGAGCGGACATGGACGTTGGCAGCCACTGGAGCTGACCCACCGCCTTGTGCTGTGCGCCGCCGCCGATGCGGTCACGGGGTGGCGCTCATACCCGGGCCCCTTGGACGAGGGCACCCCCGGGACGGAGGTCACCGGCGGCTCCCTGCTCCTGGTCTCCGAAGTCGTCGCCAACGCCGCCTGCACACGGGGCGGGTCCACCTCCCTGGTCCACTGGCCGGAGGGCACGGGCTGCTCATCGCGGAACGTCTGGGCCCGAACTGCGGCTGGAATCCGGTGGACGGCAACAGGTTCGGCAGGAACGTCCCGCGCGCGACCCACGTACGTCACTCCGGGGCGGCGCCGACGTCCGCCAGCAGGCCGTCGCGCGGAATCGTGTCGTCCGGCTCAGCAGGCGGAACACCTGCCACCGGAGATGCCCATACGCTCGCGATCGCCACCTGCGTCCGCTCGTCCCCGTAGCGCAGGGAGGGGATCAGCCGGTCGGCGATGACCGTCACGCCCCAAAGGGTCGCGCCGGGCGTGGCGCTCCTTGTCCGGAGAGCGGCCATGCCCTGTGGTCAGCTGTCGCGACCGGGCGCCTTGTCCGCCTTCACCGCCGACGCTGGGGTCGCCTCGCCCGGCGGGTTCGCCGGACGAGCAGGGCAGCGGCCAGTACGCCCGTGGCCGCGATCAGCGGGGTGCGGTTGGCCCGTGCCGTGGTAACGGCCCGACCGGCCTTTCCTCGCACGGAGTCGAGGTCCATGTCCGCGGCGAGCCGTCCGGCGCGGGAAGCCGTCTCGCGGACCTGTTCCTTGACGGCGGCGGTCCTGGAGACCAGCGCCTCGACCGTCCGTCCGAACTCCTCCCGGGCGTGAGCCACCTGTCGGCCGAGTTCCGCCGGGGTGGGGACGGACTTGATGCCGTGTGACTGCGTGATCGTCATCGGGGTGCCCTTTCCTTCGATTCCGCCGGCGATGGCTGCCTGACCGGTGTGCTGCTGCGCAGGTACCCGGCTACGGGCCGATAACGCGTGCCGGGGCGAGTTGCTGTCCCCCGTCAACCTTCTCTGCCGGGAAAGGGCTCGTTGATCTCGGCGAGGGCGAGGCCCCATCCCTGACATACATCGATCCGTCAGACACCAAGCCCCAGCTGGACGTCCCTTCCCGCGAATCCCTCAGTCCATGTCGAGGCAGTAGACCCCGGCTGTCGCGTCCGCGACACCCACATGGATCGGAGTTCTCGTCGGGGAACGCAGAGAGCCTCGCGCAGTCCTTCAGGCGTCCTCAGCCGCCCGACCGCGCCAACCAGGACGACGCCGTCAGAATCCATGACGGGCGCACACCGAGCGACTGCGTGCAACCTGTCATCGCGGGACGGCCGCCCGGTATTCGGATGGAGTCATCCCATATGCGTCACGGAACGTCCGACTGAACACCGTGGCACTGGAGAAGCCCCAGCGGGCGGCAATTGCTTGCACGGGGTGACTGCTCGACTCCGGGGATCCAAGGTCGGCGCGCGCACGCTCCAGTCGGCCCTGGCGAATGTAAGCCGCCACGCTGACGGGGTGATGGCTGAAAAGGGAGTGAAGGGAGCGCAGGGAGATGTTGTGGCGGTCGGCGATCGCTTGGGGCGTCAGATCTGGGTCGACCAGGTTGTTTTCGATGAAACGAATGACCCGTTGCAACATTTCCTGGGCGCGGGCCTCGGCCGGCGCCACCTCGGGGGTTCCGAGCTGCTGGGCCAGGCACGCGGTCGCCAGATCGAGGGCAATGGACCCCATACTGACAAGCTCCGCGGGCCGACAGCTCGGCCCCTGAGCGAGCAGGGTGCTCAGAAAGCCGCCGAGGATCGCACCTGTTCCCCTGTCGCCGCGGATGCGCTGCCCAAGGAGGCCTCCTACCTTGTCGTGCCGCAGCGGCAGGATCGAGCGGGGAACCTGCAGAATGCCCACCGTGGACTGCTCGTCGGTGCTTTCCCCTTCGCTCGGACGCGAGGTGTCCGTCAGGACCAGGTCCCCTGCGGCAACCGACTGCTGGCCCCGCTGGGTAATCCGGAAGGCGCCTCGAGTGACCAACGCCAGCTGAAACTGCTCGGGATCGCCCTTGCGCACATGAGCCGACGTGCGGCGCGACAGCACTGGGGAGCATGTGAGCGCCGACAATCGCACGGAACCGAGATTCAGATCGGCGATGTCAGCGTGAAAGCCGGCCGGATGCCTGGTGCTGAGACTGACAGGCATGACGTGATCCGACACCGCGTCACAGAACCATTCGAACCTTTCAGAAGAATCACGCCCAGCGCGAACACCTTGCGTCCACAAAGGAGTCGACGCCTCAGCCAAGGCCCCCTCCAACCCACTCGTCATCTCTGGCACGACCAGACAGTCTCATGCCCACGAAGAAGATCGAACCTCGGGCCGAAGCTGCCCACACGCTTGACGAAGGACATAGAGGCCCCACACACAGTCACTGCGAGAGATCGTCGCGCAGCGCCACCCCGAGGCTGGTCAGGTGGAGGAAGGATCACGACCACCGAGGCAGAACGCACGAAGGCCGTCGACGCGTCCGATGCCGGGCTGGATGCTGCCGAGCGGGGCGGTGACCGGCGCCGTGTGACGGCTGCCCGACGTGCCCGCAGCCGGGCCGCGCCACGGGGCTGGGAGCGGCCCTCCAGAGCGAGAACGAGCACGCCACTACGGCGCCCCGCCGCCCGGGAGGGCCAGGACCAGCCCAACCCCTCCGGACCGACGGCGTGGCCACCCAGCACGCAACGTCTCTCAGCGCGGTGCTGCAGGGGCGGAGGGTTTCAGGTGTGGATGTGGCCGTTGCGGCCGTCGTGCGCGTCAGCGGAGTCGTCGTCGAACCAGTGGTCCCCCACTCCCAGATAGCGGAACGCGTGCCGCTGCCCGGAAGGCAGGTTGACGGTCACGGCCCTCATTCCGCCCTTGCGGTCCTTGAACTCGTGCACGCCTGGGGTCCAGCCGTTGAAGTCACCCACGACGCTCACCGGGCCCGGAGGAACACCAGCGGGCAAAGTGAAGGTCACGTCGGTGGAATCCTTGCGAAGCTTGCGTTCGAGCACGGCCGGCTCCCTAAATCGCCGTCGGACAGGCACAGGCCACCATCGTCAACCCCGCAGGCCTGAACCGTAGTACGGCACGAGCAGCACACCCCCGCCAGGGCGACCCCCGGATCCGCCGCACGGCCCTGTCCCCGCTCCGTGTCCACGGCGAGCGTCGTCGGCGCCTGGCGTCACCGCACATCGCAGGACGCTCACCCATCCTTGGGCCGGAGCGGGACGGCCCGGGCAGGCGAACCGCTCCGGCGTAGCTCTTACGGCTCACACCCCAGACACCATCACCCCAACACGCCCGCCCGGGCTGCCCGCCGCGCGGGGTCGCCGCTGGCGTACGGGGATTCGGAGAAATCGCAGAAGTGGCTGTTACGGGGCGTTGAACCCGTTCGGCGCAGGGGCTACGGGCGGCAAGGAAGCCGGGCGCCGGTGAGGCGGGACGCTGCGGTCCATGGGCCTCCTGGGCATGGACCCGGACCTGCCTATTCCGACGGTCAATGCGGCGTTGACGCATGCCCCCTGCAAGGGAGAGTTACGGACATGTCCGCATTGGGCAACACCAGCTGTTTTCGCTTCTTTCGAGCAGGGCTCGGAGCCAGAGTGTGGCTCCTCGGCACGACGCCGGGAACTGTTCGGAGCCCGCCCGGCCGGCACGAGGCCGGGCCGGGCTGACCGTTGAAGGAGCCATCCGCATGTCTGCTTCTCTCGCCACCCGCCGCACTCTCGCCGGCCTCCTGGCCGCCGGAGCCCTCATCGGCGCCGCGGCGGCGCCGGCCGCCGCCGACGACCACCGGCGCGACCACCGTGGCCCGTACCCGCACTCCTCCGTCGTCATCGGCGACGTCGAGAACGCCGGCCGCGGCCGCGACAACCGTGCCCTGAACAGCGAATGGGTCGAGGTGAAGAACACCGGCCGCCACAGCGTCGACCTGCGCGGCTTCACCCTCACCGACAAGCAGGGCAACCGCTACCGCTTCAACGGCTTCCGCCTCGACGGACGCTCCAGCGTCAAGGTCCACACCGGCCACGGCCGCGACACCCGCCACGACGTCTACCAGGACCGCCGCCACCAGATCTGGGACGAGCGCGACACCGCCACCCTCCGCGACAACCGCGGCAACGTCATCGACACCGAATCCTGGGGCCGCCGCGGACACCACCACCACCGCTAGCCCACCCCGGCAGCCACACCCACACGGACTGTGACCTGCCGCCAACCACACCGAACGGCGTGCCACGGCAAACCAGCCGCGGCACGCCACACCCATGCAGACCCGCACCCAGCCCCCGCGCCGACGGGAGGAGCGCAGGTTTGGGGCGGTCACCCATCCTGTCGGGGTGGAGCCTGTCCGCGTACAGGCCGAAGTACCCGACCAGACGCACCTGAGCACGTGGGGCAGGCCCCGGCTTTTCGGCAGACCGCCAGGTCCGCCGAAAGGGGCCTACCGCAGCCGCACGCCTTCATCCGCGCGGCTTCGCTCCCCTACGCCACCGTGTGCGGTACCCAGACGGCGGCATGGAAAGGGCCGTTGGCATTGACCGGGTCGGCGGACGAAAGTGCTGCGCTGCCTGCGACGACGCCGCGACGGTTGACCTGAGCCGCGGAGGAGTTGAGGCCGCCCAGGGAGGCCAGGTAGGTGAAGTCGCCGTTGTCGACGCGGGCGACGAAGGCGAAGGAGTTGGGGGCGAAGTTGTCACCGACCATGAGGTTCCCGGCGATCTGCTTGACCTCTGTGACACCACGCCCGGAGCCGATCACGGCACTCGTGTGCGTCATGAGGTCGAACGAGCTGGCGAGCAAGCCGTCGCCGCCGGTCACAGTGCTCCCGCTGATCAGCTGCGCGGTCAGGAAGTGGGACCCCAGGTCCGTGCGGATGCCGGTACGGAGGTCGTAGGCGTATCCGGTGAGGCGGTTGCCGGCCGTTCGAGACTGGCCGACCACGGTTGAACCGCTGATGTCGTTGGCTGTGCTGGAGCTTCCGCCGAGGGTGCCGAGATCGGTCATCGTCCGGGTGCGCAGGTTATAGGCGAACCCGTGCATTGTGGTGGGAGGCGTGTTCGGCAGGGAGGAGCTGCCCACGACGATCACACCGCTGACGGCCGCCGCGGTGCTCTCGCCCGACGGGCCGGCGAGGCTGCCGAGATCGGTCATGGTCCGGGTGCGCAGGCTGTACGCGAACGCGTGGGTGACCAGGTCGCCGGAGAGCGACGACGTCCCCACCACGGTGTCACCGTCGAGGCCCGTGATGTTGGTGCTGCTGCCGCCGAGAGTGCCGATGTCGACGAGCTGACGGGTCCGGACGTTGTAGGCGAATCCATGAGTCGGACCGTCGGCGGAGAGGTCTGACTTCCCGACGACGTAATCCCCCTCTACGCCGGTCGCCTGGCTGGAGTGCCCCAGAGTGCCGAGATCGGTCATGGTGTGCCTGCGCAGGTCGTACGCGAAGGCGTGTTCGACGGCGTCGCCTCTCGTCAGTGAGCTACCGACGACCGTGTTGCCGTCTATGGCCGTCGCCTTGCTGCGGGTACCGCCCAGGGTGCCGAGGTCCTGCACGGCGTACTGCACCGACCCCGCCGCCGACTCTGCCGACGACGTGTCAGCCCCGTACGCCGGACCGGCACCCACGGCGAGCAGGCCCGCGGCGACCAGAAACCAGGCACGTGAACGTATGCGCATGATGCCCCCCTGAAACAGACGATCGAGACGAGCACGGTTCGGCAGACCGCTGTGGCCCTTCACAAGCACGGGCCGACCAGATGCTGCACGGCCTTCACTTGTACGTCAGTTCCGATCGGCCAGACAGTGGGCGCTCGGCCATAAATAGGACGTTCGTTACCGCTGCCAAGACGCGGGCCGCCGACCTCGCGCTCTCATGGGCTGGGCTGGGCTGGGCCGGCTCTCAAGGCCGTGCCCAGCCAACTCCTCGCCGAAGACCACCGCCTCCATTCACTCCCGCGTGGTTGTCCGCCAAGAGCGTGGTCCAGAAGTCGTGGATGGGCCGCGCCGAGTCCGGGGTGGACATCCCGACCTGGGTGAGCAGGATTCCGGTGAGCTGGTTGTCCGGGTCGGCGTAGGCGGTGGTACCGGCGCCGTCGTCCCAGCCGAACTGGCCGATGGGCGCGTAATCGCCACGATAGGTGCGCACTGCCATCCCAAAGCCCAGCCGGCCTGCTGCCCTTGGCCGACCGCGAGGAGACGGCCGCCGGGCCCGCACCTCGGACGGGTGCTCGCACGATCGATGCGTACGCCCGCGGGCTGGCCGAGTGCCTGCTCGTGTGCGCGCGGGAGGGTTTCGGCCCCGCGCTGATATCTGACGTCTGCGCGGTCCTCAGCCTGCCGGGACGGGACAACCACGTGCCACAGCGTGACCGGTTCTACCTCGACGTGATGCACAAGCACACGGCCTGACACAAGGCGGTCCCGGCCGGCCGCGTGGGTGCAGCTGGTCCTCGACAAGGTCGCCGCGTACGGGCACCGAGTCTGACTCAGGTCACCAGGTCGTTTCCTTCGGATCATCCGAGCGCGTAGCGGGGCCGGCGGAACACGGGGGCCAGCCAGTACGGCGCGGCCGGTCGGCTCTAGGCTCGGCATCATGCATCATCCGTCCCTACCCGCGCCGTTGACCGAGGCTGAGCTGGCCATGGCCGAGCACGAGCTTGGTGTGTCCTTCCCAGCCGCATACCGCGCGTATCTGCAGGAGCCGCAGCCTGCCAAGCGCGTGTTCCAACCGTGTCGAAAGGAGTGGGGCTGGGACTGGGGCGCCGACCGTGACACGCCGGCGGAGCTGCTGGCCCTGCCCTTCCCCCACCCCGACTCCTACTTGATCGCGAACGCCGAACTGGATGCACGCGAACCGCGACTGGAGGAATGCGTCGACGAGCAGGCCTACACCGAAGCCTGGCAGGCCTGGGACCAGGAGTATGAGGTCTTCCAAGACCACAAGACCGCAGGAGCCGTGATCCTGCAGGACAACGGCTGTGGCTTCTACACGCTGCTGGCAGTCACCGGCCCCCTCGCCGGCACAGTGTGGTGGGATGGCCGCGCCACCTGCGACCTGATCATCTCGCTGTCTCTCGATCACGCGGGCAGCGCCCGCCCGGCCACGTTCAGCGAGTGGCTTCGCCACGATTCCTGGGAATTGCTGCCGCCGGGCTGGGGTCAGTCCCCACCCTCCACCCCGTAGGCCCACTCTTTCAAAATCATCTCGACCGCGGTGCCGGCGCGCGACCGCCATCTCAACGCTTGGTTGCGCTGCCGCAAGTGTCTTTGCAGCCTCGCCGCGAGCGCGACCGAGTCCCGGCCCGGCACGCGATGTGCCGGGCCGGGACAGCGTTCAGAAGTCCCAGCTCTGGCTCCGCGCGCCGTTGCAGCCCCAGCTCACCAGGAGCTGGCCGTTCTCAGGCCGGCCGCCCAGGATGTCGAGGCACTTTCCGTTCACCCGGTTCCGGATCTCGCTGCCGTTGCGGAACCACTTCTGGTGGAGACCGCCGTTGCAGTCCCACATGGCCACCGATCCCTGGTCACCCAGATGGGGACCGTAGATCTCCAGGCACTTGCCGTTCATGCTGGAGCGGATCTGCTCACCGTCCCAGCGCCACTGCTGGTTGGTGTTGCCGGTGCAGTCCCACGTCACGGTGGAGGCGCCGTTCTCCTGATGGAACATGAAGATGTCGGCGCACCTTCCGTTCAGGTTGGACTTGAGCAGCGGCGCCGCGGCAAACGCAGGCGCGCCCGTCAAGGCAGCGCCGGCCAGCAGCCCGGTGATGGCCGCCAGCAGCATCAGTCGTCGCACAGACCTCATGGTTCTCCTTCGTATCGCTCTTGCGCGGTTGCGCTGGGCCCATGTCTAGCGGCCGGTTGATGTCCGGCGCCGGAACGAGGATTCCGGACATCAAGAGCTGGACAATCACCTCCCATCACGACTGCGAAGAGGCATAGAAAGGGAAGGCAATGCCACGCCAGGAACGCCCGCTCGACGTGGACACCGGTCCGGTGACACGGTTCGCGGCCGACCTTCGGAAGCTGCGCGAGGTGGCGGGACGGCCGCCTTATCGGGCGCTGGCCAAGAGGGCGCACTATTCGTCCACGACACTGTCGGACGCCGCGGGCGGGCACAGGTTTCCGAGCCTTGCCGTCACGCTCGCGTACGTCGAGGCGTGTCAGGGTGACCGCCGCGAATGGGAAACCCGATGGCATGCGGTCGCCGCCGAGATTGCCGCGAGCGCACATGGCGATGAGCCCGGGGAAACCAGCCGGGAGAGCACACCGTACGCGGGGCTGTCGGCGTTCCAGCCGGAAGACGCCGACCGTTTCTTCGGGCGCGAGCGGCTGACCGGCGAGGTGCTCGCGAAGGTGCGTGACCACCGGTTCCTGGCGGTCTTCGGGCCGTCCGGAGTGGGGAAATCCTCGTTGCTTCGGGCGGGGCTCGTCGCCCGCGCGCGGGCATTGGGGTGGTCGGTGATGCTGTTCACACCGGGTCCGCATCCCGTGGAGGAGTGCGCGATCCAGCTCGCCGCGGCGACGGGAGAGGCTCCCGGCGCGCTGGTGACCGAGCTGCTGGACGATCCCACGGCGCTGCACCTGCGGATCCGGCAAGCCTTGTGCGACCGCACACCGGACATCGACGCGCTGATCGTCATCGACCAGTTCGAGGAGGTCTTCACCCTCTGCAGGAACCGGGACGAACGAGACGCGTTCATCGTCATGCTGATCGAGGCCGCCACGGCGGCGACCAGCCGGACCCGGGTGGTACTCGGCGTGCGCGCCGATTTCTACGGCCACTGCGTCCAGGACCCCCGGCTGGTCGAGGCGATGCGCGACGCGCAGATCGCGGTCGGTCCGATGAACAGCCAGGAGCTGCGCGAGGCCATCACCCGGCCGGCCATGCTCGCCGACTGCACCGTGACCGGCCCGCTGCTGGCGGCCGTGGTCGCGGACGCCACCGGCCAGCCGGGTGCGTTGCCACTGGTCTCGCACGCGATGGCCGAGACCTGGCGCCGTCGCAGCGGCAGCCGCCTGACCCTGGACGGGTATCTGGCGGCCGGCGGCATCCAGCACGCGCTCGCGCACACCGCTGAGGCCGCCTACCAGGCGCTTTCGCCGGTTCAGCAAGGCCTCGCCAGATCGCTGTTCCTCCGGCTGACCGCGCTGGGCGACGGTACTGAGGACACCAGGCGCCGGATCACCAGGGAAGAGCTGGACCCGAACCCCGACACCGCCTACGTGCTCGAATCCCTCGCCCGGCAACGGCTGGTGACGCTGGACCAGGGGTGCGTCGAGATCACCCACGAAGCAATCATCCGGTGCTGGCCGAGGCTGCGCGTCTGGCTGACCGAGGACCGGGACCGGCTGATCTTGCACAGGCAGCTCACCGACGCGACCGCCGATTGGGAGGCGCAGGACCGCGACCCGCACGCCTTGTACCGGGGTGCCCGCCTGGCCGCGGCGCTGGACCTGGCCGCCGCGGACGGCAGCCGGCTGACCTCCAAGGAACGGCGCTTCCTCGATGCGAGTCAGGAAGCGCAGGCCGGCGAGATGGCGGCGGTCAGGCGACGGGCGGTCCGCCTGCGGCAGCTGGTCACGCTGCTCACCGTGCTGGTGGTCATTGCGGCGACCGCGGGCGGGCTGGCCATCGACTCGCGAGACTCGGCCATCCAGCAGCGCAACGTGGCCCTTGGGCGGAAGGCCGCCGCGGACGCGGCTGAGGTGCGGCAGCAAAACCCCTCGCTCGCCGCGCAGCTGAACCTGGCCGCGTACCGGCTGGCGGCCACCGGCGACGTGCGCGACCAGCTCATGAGCACGTTCGCGACGCCGTACACGAGTCGGCTCACCGGCCACACCTCCGACGTGGTCTCGGTCTCCATCGCCCCGAAGGGCACGGTCCTGGCCACCGCGAGCTGGGACCGCACTGTCCGGCTGTGGGACATCGGGGACGCGCACCGCCCAGTGCAGTTGGCCGTCTTGGATCAGCCGGAGCGGCTGAGGTCGGTGGCGTTCGGTGAGGGCGGCCGGATCCTGGCCACGGCGAGCGACCGATCGGTGCGGCTGTGGGACGTGGCGGACCCGCGTACGCCCGTCGAGCTGAGCACCTTGCCGGACCAGCCGTCCGCGCCGACGTGGGTGGCGTACCGGCCCGGCGGCGTCATCGCTACCGGCCACACCGACGGCGCGGCGCGGCTGTGGAACGTGAACGATCCCCGCCACCCGCGGCTGCTGGCCACCTTGCCGGGCCACACCGGCACGGTCACCTCGGTCACGTTCAGCCCGGACGGCCGCACGCTGGCGACCACCGGCGACACCACCACCAGACTGTGGAATGTCGTCGATACCGCGAACCCGCTCCTCCTCGAGGTCCTGCGCGGACACACCGACACGATGACCTCGGCCGCCTTCAGCCCTGACGGCCGGACCGTGGCGACCGGGAGCTGGGACCGCACCGCGCGGGTCTGGGACATCGGCAGCAGCCCGCGAACGCAGCCACCGGCCGTCCTGCTCGGCCATCCCGCGATCGTCTGGTCGGTGGCATTCAGTCCGGACGGCAGAACGCTCGTCTCGGTAGGCGGGTCCACCCAGTTCTGGGATGTCGCCGCCCCGGCAAAACCGAAGCGGATCAGCACGATCGAGGGCGGGTTCTACCAAGCCGCGTTCAGCCCGGACGGCCGCGTGCTCGCCAACTCCGACCGGCTCCTGGACGTGCGGGATCTGTCGCTCGCGACCCACGACGACGTGGTCACGTCCCTGGCGTTCGGCCCCGGCGGCCACCTCCTCGCCAGCGCCAGCTGGGACGGCACCGCACGCCTGTGGCAGGTCACCGGGGGCCGGGCCCTGTGGCCGCTGTCAGTCCTGCACGGGCACACCAAGTTCGTCCGGTCCGTGGTGTTCAGCCCGGACGGGCGAACGCTCGTCACCACCAGCGAGGACACCACCGTCCGCGTCTGGGACGTGACCGATCCACGGAGACCGCGGCTGACATCGGTCCTCACCCCCGGCGCCGGCGAAGTCGGCGGCGCCGGCTTCGGCCCGGACGGCCGCCTGCTGGCCGTCTGGGCCCAAGGTACGGCCGGACTCTGGGACCTGGCCGATCCCGGCAACCCTAGGCAACTGAGCCGGATCGCCGAGGACGGTCCGGACGTCACGATGGCCTCGTTCCGGCCGGACGGCCGCACGCTGGTGACGAGCACCGGCGAGTCCGGTTCGCTGCGGTTCTGGGACATCAGCGATGCGCGCAGCCCCAGGGAACTGCCGTCCCCGTTCCGGTCCGACCCTCTGACCGGCGGCGTATTCAGCCCCGACAACCGGAGACTGGCCGCTTTCCACCGAAAGGACAGGACGGTCTGGCTGATCGACGCGAGCGACATCGGCCGCCTGGCGAAGGTGACGCGGCTACCGGCGTCCGGCTCCTTGCTCTACACATTGGTCTTTGACGCGGACGGCCGCCGCCTGGCAGCCGGCGCCGCGGACAGCAAGGCCCTGCTATGGGAGGTGAGCGGTGCGGCCGCTCCCGCTGTCCTCACCGGCCACTCGAACCCCGTACCGGCCGTGGCATTCAGCCCGGACGGCAAATCCCTGGCCACCGGCGGCAACGACTTCACGATCCGGCTGTGGGACACCGGCCTGGACAGGGTCGCCGCCCGCATCTGCGACAGTGCGTATCCCCGGATCACCAGAGCGCAATGGGCGCAGTACTTCGCGGCGGTCGACTTCAACCCACCCTGCCCAGCCACATGACATCTGGCACACCGCCTGGACGCGCCCGCCGTCCTCGCGGCGGACAGCGGTGAGGACGCACTCATCTGAAAGCTAAGAGGTGGCGCGCATAGGCGGCAGGCGGGGCCGGCTGGCAGACGGAACAGGCACAGGTTCCGTGATCACGGAGTTGCGACGCTCTGTGATCACCGGGGAGACCTGTGCCTGCGCTGCCATCCTGGCTGACCGAACCGCTCTGAGACCAAATGGCCGCCCTGATGCCGCAGCGGCCCGAGTTCGATCCGGCCCACCCGTTGGGCTGCCACCGGCGCCGGATCAGTGACCGGCTCGTCTTCGACAAGCTCCTTCAAGTCCTCCGGTTCGGCTGCTCCTATGAGGCGATCACGGACTCCGCCTGCTCGGCCACGACGATCCGCAGTCGCCGCGACGAATGGATACGCCTGGGCCTGTGCGCCGAGTTGAAGCAGATCGCGCTCGACGCCCATGACCGCATCGTCGGTCTCGTCCTCGATCAGATCGCCGTGGACGGCGCCATCACCAAGGCCCCCGGCGGCGGCGAAGCGGCCGGACGCTCACCGGTCGACCGGGGCAAACAGGGCATGAAGCGCTCGGGCATGACCGACGGCTACGACATCCCGCTCGGCCGCATCCTGGCCGGCGCCAACCGCAACGACTCCCCACGGCTGGCCCCAACGCTCGATCTCCTGAGCGAACTCGGGCTCTGCCCGACGAGATCACCGTCATCTCGACGCTGGCTACGACTCGGCCCACTCCCGCGCCGTGCTTGCCGAGCGCGGTCTGCACGGCCGGATCGCCCGCAAGGGGATCAAAGCGCCGGTCCAGGCCACCCACCGGTGGCACATCGAGCGCACGCACGCCTGGCAGAACGCCTTCCACCGGCTCACGCGCTGCTACGAACGCCGGACCCGCGTTACCGAGGCCTTCTTCGACCTCGCCGACACGATCATCACCGTACGTAGTCTGATTCGCCGAGCCTGGACCACTCACCGCTGGGCAGCCCGCCCCCGACGCCGACCATGACGGGCCGGCGGCAGGGCCATGCGCCTCGCCGACCGGTAGCGCGCCGTCACGGACCGCGGCGGCGATGTCCTCAACGAGGCGAGGGCGATCGGCCGACTTGAGTGGCGGTCCAAAGGGCGAACGGCTGTGTCAGCCTTGGCGGCTGGGGAGCATGGTCAGGGCCTGGGAACGCTGTGCGACGAGGTCGTCGTAGGTGCCGTCGCGCTCAGCCCAGCGATGCATGACGACCCGGTCGACCAGGATCTCCTCAGGGGTGGGGTCCTGCGAGAGCAACTGCATGACCTCGGCGCCGAAGTCGTCGAGCGGCAGTGCGAGCGGGTTCACTTTCTCCTGTCCTGCCGTGGCGACGGCCGGGGGGACGAGCTCGACGACGCTGACGCCGGTGCCGTCGAGTTGTGCGCGCAGTGCCTCGGAGTAGGCGTGCACCGCAGCTTTCGAGGCGGCGTAGGTGGGCATGGGCGGGAACGGCAGGAAGGCGATGCCGGAGGTGACGGTGATGAAGGTGCCGGCGCCGCGTTCGACCAGGTGCGGGGTGAAGGCATCGATGACGCGGATGGTGCCGACCAGGTTGGTGTCGATCGTCGTCCGTGCCGCCTCGAAGTGCGCGGAGTCGCGCAGGTCCTCCAGGAGCATGACGCCCGACATGGTCACCACGGTGTCCAGTTCGGCGTACTGGGCGAGCACGGCGTCGCGGGCACGTGCGACGGAGACACTGTCGGTGACGTCAATGCCGAAAGTGCCGAAGCCTTCTTGGGCGAGTTCCGAGAGTGCCTCCGGGCTACGGCCGCCAACAGCCACGGTACTGCCCGCTGCGGCGAACCGGCGGGCCAGTTCTCGCCCGATGCCCGAGGTCCCGCCGACGATGAGAACGGTGCGGTTGGAGAGATCCACGAGATCTTCCCTTCAGTTCAGGGCGCGACGGCGTTTGGGCTCGCGGCGCATTCAGCGATGGTCCCTGTCCTTCACAAACAGTGATGCCGCAAGTCTTGACGGCATCCGCCGGGTGTGGCAGGGCCCCCGTCTTCCCTGGTCCTGCCAGGGCCCCCTCTGAAACGCGCGCACCGCATTACGGTGTCGGTATGAAGGATAAGGAATTGGACAACCGGCTCGGAAGCTACCTCCGCGCCCGGCGTGAGCTGGTCTCCCCGGTGCAGGCGGGGCTCCCGTCCGGCGGCAACCGCCGCGTCCCAGGCCTGCGCCGTGAGGAAGTCGCCCTGCTCGCCGGAATCAGCGCCGATTACTATCTGCGCCTGGAACGGGGCCGCGACAAGAATCCTTCTCCTCAGGTCCTCGAATCACTCGCGCGTGTCCTGCACCTCGACGACATCGAGCGGACGTATCTGCTCGGCCTCGTGGCAGCCCGCCCAAGGACGCCGCGCCGCAAGCGGCCCGAGCAGGTACCGGCACGGGTGCACCAGTTCCTTGCCCACCTTCAGATCCCCGCGTTCGTCGAGGGACGCGCCTTCGACGTCCTGGCCTCCAACCCGATGGCCGTCGCGCTCTCCCCGCGACTGCGGCCCGGTGAGAACCGGCTCCGTTCCCTCCTCCTCGACCCCGAGGAACAAGCCTTCCACCAGGACTGGACGAAAGCCGCCGCCGGCTTCATCGCCGCCCTTCGCACCACCATCGGGGACGACACCGACAATCCCCGGTTCGTCGAACTCATCGGAGAACTCGCACTGTCCAGCCAGCGGTTCCGCACCCTGTGGGCCCGACACGACATCCGCAACCTCGACGGAGGCACCACCACCGTCAACCACCCAGTCGTCGGTGAACTACGGCTCCACCGCGACAAACTCCCCGTAGGCGACGTCATCCTGGTCGTCTACTACCCGGACAAGGACAGCGACAGCGACGAGAAACTGCAACTCCTCGCCGCACTCTCACACACCGAACCTACCGACACAGCACGCAGCAGGCCAGCAGACACCAGGCACCCGAAGACACCCTGACGAACCCCGGCCGTCCGGCGGCGCAGCCAGAACGACCGCGCCGCCATTTGCGCCATTCGCAGACCGTCCGGGTGCCGTCGTCATGAGCCCCCGGCGTCCTTTCAGCGCAGGCACAGGTCTCCCCGGTGATCACAGAGCGTCGCAACTCCGTGATCACGGAACCTGTGCCTGTTCCGTCTGCCAGCTGGCCCCGCCTGCCGCCCATCCGCGCCGCCTCTAAATGATATTTATTGCATATTTTTGCAACCTGGGCGTCGAGGAGCGCATCCCAAGAGGAGGACCCACCCGTTCTGCCCGCCCAGGGCAGCCGCACTGTTCGGAGCGAAGTTCGTGCACGAGTACCCGCAGTCGCAGCAGCCCAGGCGATCCCGCAAGAAGGTGTGGATCGCCTCCGCGGTGGCCGTGGCCCTGCTCGCCGGCGCCGGCGCCGGGTTGATCTACTGGACGACGGACTGGTTCGACGGGAACGGCGAGGCCGTCAGCTACGGGAAGCCCTCTGCCGGAGCGGACAAGGGCAAGGAGACCGGCGGCGGGAAGCAGGCCACCGCGCCGAGCGCGGACCCGGACGTGTCCCTCCCCGCCGGTCCGTTCGCCGACTTCAAGCAGACGGTCAAGCTGGACGACGGCACCCGCATATCCAAGGCCCGGGTGAAGGGCGCCAAGTCCGGCTTCGAGGGCAGCGTCTGGGTGTGGACGCCCAAGGAGTACGACCGCCCCGAGTACGCGAAGAGCGCCTTCCCGGTCATGATCGCGCTACCCGGAGGCAACGGGAACGCCGACAACTACTGGGCGACCATGCCGAAGCTGGGCCTCCAGACGGCCATCGCCGAGGGCGCCGCAGCCGGCAAGAGCCTCCCGTTCATCCTGGTCATGCCGCTCCTCAACCCGGACAGCAAGTACTACTACGACGGCTCCGACATCCCCGGCCAGGCCAAGATGGGCACCTGGATCGGCGAGGACGTACCCGACCTCGCCCGGGCCAACTTCCGTACCTACAAGTCCCGCGACGGCTGGGCCTTCATGGGCAACTCCTCCGGCGCCTTCGTCGGCCTCAAGCAGCTCCTGCAGAAGCCGGACCGCTTCCGGGCCGTCATCGCCAATGGCGGCGAGATCGTCCCGGACTCCCCGCTCTGGAAGGGCCACCAGGCGGAAATGGACGCGAACAACCCCGAGAAGCTCGCCCCGAAGCTGATCAACGGCAAGGGCCCCGAGGTGAACGTCCTCTTCCAGTACGGCACCAAGGAAGGCGGCCGCGACCGGATGGAGAAGTTCCAGCAGGAGTTCGGCAAGGGCCCGATCAAGGTCACGATCCACGAGATCCAGGGCGGCGACCACAACGGGTGGGACTACGTCCGAGGGATGAAGGAAGGCCCCCTGGAACAGCTCAGCAAGCTGATGAAGGGCCCGAAGCCGCAATAGGGGCGGTGCCGGAAGGCCTCGGCGCGCCCGTCCTCCGAGGGGAGGACGGGCCCCGGCGACAGATGTACTCACCGGACCGGTAGGCGGCGATCAGGCCGGGCGCGGGAGATACGCCAGACCATGCGCACCGGGCTCGCCGAGCTTGGCGATGTCCAGCCGGGCCAGGCGATCCAGCGTCTCCAGGTCGACGATGTCGACGGTGGACGAGACGACACAGGCCACGTAGGCGAGTCGGCCGTCGGGAGACGAGGTGATGGTCAGCGGGAAGAGCCCGACCTCGAGCTCGCCCAACTGCTTGCGGGTGTCGGCGGAGAACACCGTGAGGCGACCCGGTGCTTGACGTCCGAGTCGCGACCCCGGATCGGGCACCGTGCGCACTTCGCCCGCGAGCAGCTTCCCCGTCGAGGTCAGGTGCACCGGCAGGACGATGTCCTCCGTGGGCAGGGTGTCCACGACGAACGCCGTCCGGGTGTCGATGACCCGGATTCCAGTGGTCGGCCGCTCCTCGGCGGTGCCGGAGAAGTTGGCGTAGGGCGCGGCGACGAAGGCGTGCGTGCCGTCGGCGGAGACGGCGAGTCCCTCACTGCCCGGTACCTCGACCTTCGCGGTGAGGACGCCCCGTTCGAGGTCGACGACCGACACGAACGGCGCCTCCTTGTTGGTGGCGTAACCCGTCCTCCCCGCCGGGTCGATGGCGAACCAGTGCGGGCCGGGCGCGTCCGTGTCGATCCTGCCCACGGGCCGACGGGTCGCCGTATCGATCACCACGACACCGCCGGGCCTGTCCTCGGCGCCCTCCACGCTGACGTAGAGCCGGCCGCGCACCGGGTCCAGCGCCAGGCCGTGCGGCCCGTGTTCCGGGGCGAGGTCGACGACCTCGACGATGCGGCGGGTGTCGGGGTCGACGACGGCCAGTTCGGTGCGCCGACCGCCGTTCGCGTGGTAGTAGCCCGAGTGGTACGTCAGCGTGCACCACAGCAGTCGTTGCGTCGCATCGAAACACAACTCGTGGGGCTCGGCGGGTACGTGCACATCGCCGAGGTGGCGGTCGGAGGAGGCGTCGAAGAACGAGACGGTCGGTCCGCTCTGACTGACGACGGCCAGGACATCGCCTTCCCGACCGGTACGGGGGGACTGCTGCACAGCGGCTCCTTGAAAGGGGCTGAGGGAGAAATGCCACGCGTTTTCGGGGGCGTCTCCACTCTCGGCGCCGGAAGGTGCCGCATCAATGCAAAGATTGACACTCAATCATTGCCCCAGACGTAAAACTGCAGTTCAGGAGCGACTGATGGATCTCAACCTGCTGCGAGTCCTCGACGCCTTGCTCCAGGAGAACAGCGTGACCCGCGCCGCGGAGCGCCTCGGCACCTCACCCGCGGCGGTCAGCCGCACCCTGGCCCGGCTCCGCCGTACCGTCGGCGACCCGCTGCTGGTCCGGGCCGGCCAGGGGCTGGTCCCGACCCCGCGCGCCGTGGAACTCCGGGAGGAGGTCGGCGCGTTGCTGCGCAGCTGCGACAGCGTCCTGCGGCCCGGTGCCGGGTTCGACGCCGTGCATCTCCAGCGGACCTTCACGGTGCAGGCCACCGACCTGCTCCTGGTGGGCGTGGCCGGGAGCCTGACCGAGCGGATCCACGCGGAGGCTCCGCAGGTGGACGTCGTCTTCCTGCCGGAGGCCGTGGAAGGCGGCCCCGGGCTGCGGCAGGGCTGGGTGGACGTCGAACTGGGCGTCCTGGGACACCTGGACCCGGAGATCCGGACCCGGCAGCTCACCCGGATGCCGCTGGTCGGCATCGCCCGCAGCGGGCATCCCCTCTTCGACGGGCGGATCGACGCCCGTCGTTTCGCCGCGGCCGACCACATCGGCATCTCCCGGCTCGGCAAGCGCGTCGGGCCCATCGACAGCGCCCTCGCGGAACTCGGACTGCGGCGCCGGACCGCGGTCGTCGTGCCCAGCCACACCAGCGCGATGATGCTAGCCCGGGACACCGACCTCGTCGCGCTCAGCCTGGCCGACTGGCTCCCCGACACCATCTCGGCCATGGGCCTGCGGACGTTCCCCGTCCCCCTCGACCTGGAACCCCTGGACCTCGGGATGGCCTGGCACCCCCGCAACTCTGCGGACCCGGGACACCGCTGGTTCCGCGAACACCTTGCGTCCGCCGTCCTGGCTCCGGCCGGGCCGGGGGCGGCAGCCGCTCACACTCTCAGCTGACCGCGCCCTGCCCGACCGCTAGCGGGACCCTACGGTTCTTGGCCCGATTTCCCTGGGAATCAGTTCGGCGAGGCGTCGGTGACGTCGGTCAGCGCTGGTCAGCCGACCATTTGGCGGCGGCCCGTGGGTCACGTGACCAGCCCCGCGTTGCGGAGTGCGGTGAGGCCCTCCGGGTAGTTCGTGCCGATGTAGGTCAGGACATCGGCGTCCGGGACGGTGAGCTGCTTGTATGCGGCGCACTCCTGGAGCCAGACGATTCCGGGCTGGACGCTCAGGCTCTTGAAGCTGCTCTTACCGTCGCTGCCCTGGAAGCCGTACTTCTTGTGGTTGTTGGTGAGCCACTGGATGACCGCGGCGGTGTCCTTGGGAAGCGGTTCGAGTGCCGTGATGCCGGGCGTCTGACCCCTGCCCGCGATCTCGGTGGCCACGTCGGATGCGCTGGAGTTGCCGCCGAGCACCCCGGCCTTGTAGAGCGCCAGGCAGGCCCTCATGTACTCCTGGCGGCGTGCCGCGTTCACGTTGCCCGTGACGCTGTCGGCCGCGTTCCGGGCGTGGTCGAGGAGGGAGGGGGAGGTCTGGAGGATGTCCTGACGCATGAGGTTCATGGTCACCTCGAACCGCCCGCGCTCCATCCAGTAGTTCGCGAAGATCATGGGGTCGTTCGTGATGTCGGGGCTGCCCGCGTTCTGCCACTTGGCCGCGTTCGACTCGACCGTCTGTGCCGTCACCTGCGGATAGGCGATCTCGGCTACATAGGGCTTGGTCTGCCACCCGGAGCCGTCCTTCTCGAAGATGTGCCCCAGGCTCTTCGCGGACGTGATGTCGTACCAGGCGACATCGCTCCCGTCGAGCTGGAGGACGACATCGGGACGGGTGTTGCCGTGGGTGACCTGCATCGCCACGGAGAACTTGAGGCCGGAGGCCGGACCGGTCCAGGACTTCCGCTCGGTGAGGAACACCTTCGTGGCGAGGGACTCGATGGCGTAGCCGGCCATGGCGGGGACCAGCGCGGCTATCTCCGCCTTCTTCGCCGGGGTGGCCTGGAGGTATTCCTGCCACTGCTCCGCCCACCGGCCCAGATATCCGTCCGTACGCGCGAGATTGGCGTCGGTCGGATTCTGGGTGGCCTGGAGCCAGGCGATCTGGACGGCCGCGTCGAGCTTCTCGCCGAAGCCCACCAGGTCCTTCCCGACCTGCTCGCTGGGGACCTGGCCGGACGTCGGGTAGGGGTGGATGGAGCGCTGGACGGACTCCGGGCCGCCGCCGGTCCGTTCGGCCGTGCCCTGCGCCGCCTGGCGGGGCACCGGTCCACTCAGAGCCCTGGTGGCGTTGGCCTCCGCCTCCCGCTCGAAGCGGTCCGACGGGTCCGAGACGCGCAGCCCCGACCCGTTGTCCGTGCCGGCCACCGGGCCCTGCCGCTGCTGGATGACGTGGGTCAGCTCATGGGCCAGGGTGTGCCGGTCGGCGCCGCCCTCGCCGATGACGACGTGGTTGCCGGAGGTGTAGGCGCGGGCGCCAACCTCGGCGGCGGAGGCGCGGGCCGCCTCGTCGGTGTGGATCCGTACGTCGGAGAAGTCGGCGCCGAGGCGGGCTTCCATCTCGGTGCGGGTGGCGTCGTCAAGGGTTTTGCCGGGGGTGCGCAGGACGTCATCGACGGTGGAGCGCTGTACGGGGTGCTCGGTCTGCTGGTGGTCGCAGTCGGCGCCGTGCTGGTGTCGTTCCTGGGCCCCTGGGTGTCCGGCCCGGCGGAGCATCTGGACGACTGCCGCGTTGCCGACGGTGCTCTGCAACGCGAGGAGGCCCGGGGGCGGCGTCGGGTTCACGGCCTGGGGTTGGCGGGCCGGTGCCCTGCCCTTGCGTGCCTCGGCAGACCTGGCCCGTTCTTCGGCGTGCATGCGACCTCTTCCTCGGCGAGCAGACGACTCCCCTCTGGATACCGAAGGCGCGGGCGGTCGGGCCATGTACACGAGGGCAGAGCAGGGGCAACGTGCGTGGGCCGTACAGGCGGGCGGCCATGGCGCGCCGGGCCATCAGGCCGAGTCCGGCCCGGCGGACGATCAGGTCAGACTGTTGCGGCGGCCGCCGACAGTCGAGACCGTCGAATTCGGACGGGTGGCCGCAAGGCGGTGAAGGTCTTACGTGACCACGGCGGATTGCCCGCCCGGCTGAAACGGACACACGGCTCTGAAGACAAGCCGTCCGCGTAGCCCCCTCCCCTCCCCCTCCCCCTCCCCCTCCCCCACTCACCCCCGTGCCGCCGCTCTGAACCGCGGAGAGCGCGAACGCAATCCGTGCACGCGCCGCCTTGAGCGGCCACCAGGTCGCCAGCCCAGGGCATCGTCAGTTCAGGTTGCGAGGGGCGATGACAACGCCTTCATCGACGCGGTGGATACCCCGCCGAGTTGCTGGATCGTCCCGTCCGGGCGGCGCAGCAGGACTCATGCGGGTAAGAGGAGACGGCTACCGGGCACCAGCACCGCCTCGTCGAGGAGTGCTCCGGACGAATGGTGCATCTTCAGCCGATCGTCAACAGGCGCCGCCGGCCCCGCAAAAGGAAGGAATGGGCAGGTAAGACCGCCTGCCGCACCTCGGTGGAACCGGTTTTCGGTATCCGGACGGCACCCGGAACGAGCCGTGGCGGCGACCTCCAGCCCACAGACCGGGGTGCTTCATGACTACGGTCGGTCCGTCCGGCGACAGCCGCCTCTCCCCCTTGACCACGGAGGCATCTCGTGTACGACGAGCCCGCACCCCACACCGACCCCGCACACCGACGGGCACGCTTCGAACCGAACCATCCCGTCGGACTCCTCAACGCCGCGTGCGCCGACAACCGCGTGGCGCACCAGGTCGACAACACCCCTGGCTGCCCTGGGCATTCACCCGGCCCGCCCGGGTAGCAGAGCACCGGCGCCCCCCGGGCCCGGGCGAACCCACCTCTCGCAAGCACCCGGCTCGCTAACGCAACCCCGGCGGGGGACGCACCCGCCACCACCACGGACAGGAGACCCTCCCGCCATGACGACGACAACGAAAACCCGTGCAGGGCTGACCACCGTGCTGCTGCTCCTGACCGTACTGACTGCCGTCGGACCAGCCGCCGCCTGCCCCGAGCCCGTGTCCGCGGCGGGGGTCGGGGAGACCTCGGCGTCCGCCCGCGATGTACGCCTCATCGGTCACTGGTCTGAGCCCGTCGACGAGAACCGCCCCGGAATCACCCACTACATCGAGAAACTGACCTTCACCGCGGACGGCCGCTTCGAACAGATCAACAACTACATCTGCAACCAGGAAAACTGCCCCGTCTTCAAGATCGGCCTCAACAAGGGCACCTACCGCACCAACGGCAACACCATCCACCTCGACGGCAACCTCACCGACCTCAACGGCACCATCAAGGCCCCCGACACCATCACGATCGACGGCCACGCCCTCCACCGCGTGGACAACGACCACTGACCCCACTTCACCGGCCGCCCCGCCCCCCGCGCCTCCGCCAACATGGGGTGCGCGGGGGCCGCGTCGAAGAGGGGGTCGAGCGGATCTCGTTCGTACCCGACGACGAGACAGGCCACGGCCACCGGTCCGCGGGAGAGATTCACGAGCCGGGCTCGAAGTCGACCTTCCGGACGACAAGCCGCTGCTCGGCCGGGTACTGGGCGTGTGTCAGATCTCGAGGGCGCCGGGGAACGGTCCGTTCCCGATGCCGGGCGCGGTTACTGCCAGCCAACCGTGACCACTCATGGGGGTGTTCTCGTCGATCTTCTCCGGGTCGACCGTCAGTGTTTCCGCCACGTCGTTGGCACTCGTCTCGCACGAGGCGTTCGGTTCGTACAAGCCGGGTTCCCAGTATTCGTCGTCCGTCTGGGGGGTCTCCCAAGGCATCGGGTCGCCCGTCCATGCCGGCTCGCGGTAGGTCTGGTAGGAGCGGATCACCCGGCCCTGCTCGGCGATCGCCCAGCTGTGATCGTCGTCGTAGGCGTCACGGAAGTAGAAGTGAGCCTGCCCGCAGTACGCGCTGACCCGGGCCAGTACCTCCTCCTCGGCGCACCTGGGCACCGGGCCGCCGAACACCATCCGCCAACCGGCGAACTCGGGCGTGACGAAAGCCCGGTGGACGGTCTTCTCCTCGCCCTCGGGGCCGGTTGTCACGGCCGTGTCATGCTGCACTGCCGACATGCCCAAGGCCATCGTCGCGGGGATGCGGTCGTACATTTCCAGGGCGTCGAAGACACCCTCGTACGTTGCGGCCGGCACCGCGATCCACATGAACGGGCAGTGGTAATCCAGCGGCCGGTCGTTCAGCAGCTTGATCCGAACGAGGCGCTCCAGCGCCCGCCGGTCCCGGCTGTTCAGCTCATTCCCGGCACCGATCATCGCCAGCGCGTGCAACGCATGCCGGCGCAGTGTGCCCGGCCCGTTTCGTCGTATCTCCAGCAGGTCGCTGACCCCTTCGGATCCGAGCGCCTTCAGGTCCTTTTCGACCTGCCACACAGCATCTCGGCGGGCGATCTGCGACAGGAGCGACTCAAGGGTCCGGTTCTGCGTACTCATGACGCCGACCCTAGAACAGGTCTCGATCGGGCAGTACTTCACCGACGTCCGCAGGCCGGCGGACTCGGCAAGGACCCCCGTATGCGCCGAGAGCGGACGGGGCCACGAGCTGGAGGTGGAGGGGCTGGGGATCGTCTGGGGCATCGCCGCCCACGGGTTCGCCGTGGTCGGCGATGCACGTCGTTGACTCCGCACGGTCCCGGCACGGGTTCTTCTACGGTCAGGGAGACGCGACCAGCGCGACAGCCCGGCCGCGGAGCAGCTTCTTGTCCGGCTTGCCCGCGTCGGTCAGGGGCAGCGCGTCGACGAAGGCGATGCTCGCGGGCTCGTACATGTGGCCCTTCCTGTCCCGCACCATGGCGCGCAGCTCCTTTTCGCCGACGTCGCCGCCCGGCGTGCGGACGACGACCGCGTGGACCCGCTCCATGAGGTTGGCGTCGGGGACTCCGAGCACTGCGCTCTGCAGTACCTGCGGATGGGAGTTCAGCACGTCCTCCAGTTCCACCGTGTACACGTGGCCTCCCACCACCACGATCATGTCCTTCAGCCGGTCCACGATCGTGACGTAGCCGTCCGAGTCGACGAACCCGATGTCACCGGTGTGCAGCCAGCCGTCCCGCAGTACCTCCGCGGTGAGCTCGGGCTGCTTCCAGTAGCCCTTCATCACGTGCGGGGAACGTACGCATATCTCGCCGTGCTCGCCGGCGGGCAGGTGTCGTCCGTCGGTGTCACGGACGACGACCTCGACGCCTTCCATGATCTTCCCGGCGGTTCGCAGCAGCTCCGGGCGCCGCGGATCGTGGTCCTGGGGGGAGAGCATGCTGATCCCGCCCGCTTCGTTCTGGCCGTAGAACTGGTTCAGCACGGGGCCGAAGCGACGGACCGCCGCCGCGAGGCGGGTCGGGGAGGAGGCGCAGCCCCCGTACGTGAGCATGCGCAGGCTGGAGGTGTCGGTGCGGTCGACGTCGGGGTGGTCCATCAACTGATAGAGGAGCGGCGGCAGCAGGAACATGTGGGAGATGCGCTCGCGCTCGATGGCGGCGAGTACGGCGCCGGCTTCGAACTCGTCCAGCAGGACTACGGTGCCGCCGCGGCGCAGCGTGGTGTCGGCCATGAGGCCCGCCGCATGCGCGAGGGTGGTGCACACCAGGGCCCTGACCTGCCCCTCCTCGGACCAGTCCGGTCCGATCGACACGCACTGCTCGAAGGTCGTGCAGATGGCCTTGGGATGACCGGTGGTCCCACCGGTGTGACGGATGGTGCAGATGTCCTGCGGACGCGCCGCGCCCGTTAAGACCTCCGTGGACTCCTCGGCGGCGAGCTCCACCAGGTCCGGGCCCATGACGCTGCCTCCGCCGAGCACCAGCACCTGTTCCAGCGGCACCCGCTGGGCCAGGTCGGCGGCGCGCTCACGGTATGCGGGGTCGACTATCAGCGCCCGCGTCTCGACGTCCCGGAGGATGTCGGCGTGCACGTCGGCCGAAAGGCCGGCGTAGAGGTGGTTCACGGCGCAGCCGAGCAGCCCGGCAGCGTAGCGGGCCGCGATCGTCTCGGGAAGGTTGCCGGCGAGGAGGGTGACCGTCTGACCGCGCCGCACCCCCTGGGACCGCAGCGCGCGGGCCATGCCGTAGACGAGGCCGCGTAATTCACCCGCGCTCACGCGCCGGCCCCGGTGTACCAGGGCCTCGCGGCCCGGTTCCTTTTCCAGGGCGTCGAGAATCTCCTCCACGTGGCTGCGGAAGTGTTCGGTGGTGTCGTCCATAACGATCCCCATTGGTTGACTTGAGCAACTAGCGGGAGGTTAAGGGTCGGTGATCCACAAGCCCAAGCCGGACGCCGACATCCAGCCAATACCCGCACCCTCCCCCACGCCCCCGTCCGCGCCCTCCTCCGCGTCCGCGAAACCCGACCGAAACCGCTCGACCACCCGCACCTCCCAATCACCACCAACGGCCCAGCGCCCGGCGCAGTCGGTCGGTCGGCGCACGGACGGCCCGAACTTCCCGGCCGCGGGGGCGGCACTGATGGAGCTCGTTGAAGAAGGCCACCCCCTGCTCGGGGGCGACCTCGCACCTGCCCAGTGGATCTCCCCACCCGTCCGGCACCTGAGCTGCGGACGGGCGCCACAAGGGAGGGGCCTGTGGACGTCGGGGAACACTCGGCGTGCCCGCCGAGGCGGACCAACAGGCCGTCCCGGGCGAGGTAGCCCACGGCCGAGGCGGTCACCCGCGGCCCGCCCATACGCGTCGAGCCGACGACGCGCCCCTTACCACCCCTCAGACCATCCCGACCGGTGTCGCTCACGGCGTCCCTGCCTTGGCTGTTCTCTGTGAAGTGGCGTTTTTCCGGTGAACGCCTGACTGCTGATCGGGTGACCGTCACCCCCAACCCGTATCCGGCGGGCGCGGACCGGGCTACAACCGTGGCCGTGACGATCACCATGACGCGCTCGGCCGCCGCTGTGGCTCTGGCCGTGAACCCCGTGCCCCTGCCCACCACCACCGCCCACGCGAGCGCGGCGGTACCCGAGGGGCTTCCCATCCGCGTCGCCGCCTCCACCCTCCCCGTTGCCGACGAATCCCGTACCGGCTACCAGCGCGACGCCTTCAAGCACTGGACCGCCGGGGGCAACCCCACCTACGGCTGGAACACCCGCTCCGAAGTCCTGATCAGTGAAGCCGTCGAAGCACTCAATATCGGCCCCCGCTGCACACTGACCGGCGGCAGCCGGTTTTCCTACGACGACGAGCAGACCGTCACCCCCACGGAAGCCTGGGGTTCGGGGCCGGCACCTGGACGCCCGCTCGGTGTGAGGCGTACGCCAACGACCACGGACAAACCAGCTCCCACCTCGCGGCCACCGCCCGCTCCAACCACTCCAAGGCCGACCAGGATCCGGCGGAGCGGGCGCCGCCGTCCTCGTCCGCGCTCTGCCGGTACGCCTCGGAGTGGACCGCCTCTACGACCTCGCCGCCGGCTACGGCAACGACACAGGAACACTGCCTGATCCCGTTCACAGTGCGGCATCCGCCCGCACGAACCGTTCTGTTCTGAGGAGAGAAAATGTTGCGAATCCCCAAGGCTCTGGCCCCGGCCGCCTTGACTTGTGCACTTGCGGCCGGACTTGTCATCGCCACCGGCGCACCGGCCAGCGCCGACCGGTGCCCATCCAGCAGGTCACCGAAGATCGACGGCGCCCAGGCGCACTGGACTCTCGCGTGCGACACGGGCGACGTGAAGATCTACGGGTGGGTCGACGACACCCGCAGGGACGGCAAGTGCGCCGTTGTCCGCATCCGTCCGGCTGCGGGTGAGGCCCGGGAATTCCAGGCGTGCGGGTCCGGTACTCGCGAGACATTCAGCGTCACCTACGACGACCAGAACGTGGCCGAAGTGACGCTACGCCTGCGCTGACCTCCGTCAGCCCATGCACCCGAGCGCGCCTCTCACGCGCCCGGGTGCCCCAACACCTCACCGCGCCCGGCCCCTTCAAAAGCGCAGCCTGTCCAGCCATGCCAGTGAGCCTTTTCAGGCGGGCCGCCGATCGGGAGGTTGCCGGCGAGGTGGGGACCCGGGGTTGCAACGGCCGCCGTCGCCGCGCCCCGCGAACGCGTCCAGCGCGTCGGCCGTCGCGGCGCCTTCCGAGCAAGCAGACCACGCGGGAGACCCGGCGGTGCTGAGCACCGGCCTGCGGCGGGGCACTTGCCGCACACCATCTCACCCGGTGGGTCCACCAGCTCGGGCCCGCTCTGATGGCCGTCGCCAGCCGAGGCGCTGGCCGCCTACGAGTCCGGGACGTACGCCCTGCCCCTCGCCTCCGGACAAGATTGGGGCACCAGACCCGCGGGTTCCCGCTGAAGGGCCATCAGGGGTGTGACCGAGATACGCAGCAAAGGGACAACGAGAGGCAATTCACCCAAATAGCTCTCCCGGCTGGCCAAAGGCAAGTCGATAAAGCGGGAGAGAAATTCAGCCGCTCGGCTGGATTACCGCTTCGGCTTTCCGGAGGTACGAACCATGGAAACTTTCGCGACCATTGATGACATCGTTCGCGGCGGACAGGTCACCCTCGCGGCGGATGATGGGAGTGTCCTGGCAACGGTGCGGGAAACGGTCATGAGCGGCAGGACCGCGACGTTCTACCTGTCCCGCGCCCAAGCCGACGCAATCAAGGTGTGGTACTGGACACCCACACGCATCAGAGAAGCAGGGATGGAGCCCGTGTCAGCCGAAGAAAGGGCTCGGATCGAGTCCGAATTGGGGCTCAAGTGCACACCGCCCGCCTACTCGAACACGCTTACGTGCGAGTGTGGAGGCACGTACGGAGCGTTCGAGTTCCTTCAACAGGGAATCCGCGAACACGGAAAGGAGTTGGTGGAGGCGATCTTCGCACTGAAAGACACTTCCGTCATTCGCGTAAATTCCAACAATAGCGCCATTTGCGCCAAGTGCAATCAAAGGATGCTGCGATCCCACTACTACGACTACCGTAATTACGGATGCTGTTCCGTCGCTGTGTAAATTCCCGCAGCGTAAAGCCTGGTTTCCCGGTTGACTCGGGACGGCTTTGCCTCTCGGATCTCCTCGCGGTGGGGGTGCAGGGCTGATGCGTTCTGAGTTGGCGAGATGACTTGACCAGCTGCGTACGCGAGGTACGTCGAGGAAAAGCTCGGACTGCTGTAACTGGGCACCGCGGAGTTCGCCGCCCATCACGGGGCGGCGACCCGCCAACCGACATGTTCTCGGTGTCCCCCGGCACCGGCACACGGGCGCCGGGCGACTCGCTGGGCCGACGGCTGGGGTACCTCACCAGGGCTGCGGCTGTGCGTTCTGTACGGGTTGCAGCGGCGCAGGGTGTGGCTGCAGAACTGCCACCGCACTGTGACCGGGGAGGCGGCCGGGGTGCCGGGGGCGGAGGTGAAGCGGCGGGAGAGCGAAGACCTCCCGCCCGGCAGACTGCGGCTGGCCTCCCCGTACGACACGGACGCGCGCCACGGCCTCAAGTAGGGCTCCTGATGGGGGTGTGACCGAGATACGCGCCACGGGGCAACGGGATGATCTTGCTCTCTTCATGAGGCGGTCCTGGTGGCCTCCCCCGCGGCGCTGGGGCCGCTTTCGTACGTGCGGGACTCAGGCCGGTCCCGTCGGTCGCGTCGTCCTCGGCGAGGATGCGGCAGACGGCGGCAGACGGCGGCAGACGGCGGCAATCGGGGGGTGTTCGCCTTTGTTCCTGCCCGAGGCGATGACGAGCTTGCGGGCGGTCTGCGGCATGGGCACGCGTCCTGTCCGCAGGGTGCGGGCGTAGGCGGCCTGTCGTCGACGACCCTGGGGCGTCCGCCGTGCCTGCCGCGTTCGCGGGCGGACACCTGACCTGTGGGACATCGGACACCTCCCACCCACTGGACGCACGTCCCGTCTAGGGTGCAGGCATGATCTCGCACAGCTACCTCTCCGAACTGTTCTCGCTGGACGGCCGGGTGGCCGTGGTGACGGGCGGCAGTTCCGGCATCGGCCGAGCCATCGCCGGGGCTCTCGCGCGAGCGGGGGCGAACGTGGTGATCGTGGCGCGCCAGGAGTCGGAACTGGCCTCCGCTGTCGACGAACTGGCGGCGGACGGCTGCCGGGCGGCCTGGGTGAGCGCCGACCTGAGCACCCGCGACGGGGTGCGCGCGGCCGCGGAGCAGGCAGCCGAAGTGTTCGGCGAGCCCGACATTCTCGTCAACAGCGCCGGGATCAACCTGCGGCCGCCGATGGGTGAGCTGGGCGAAGACGTGTGGGACGCCACGATGGCGGTGAACCTGGAGGCGCCCTACCTGTTGGGCCAGCGGTTCGGGCCCGGCATGGCCGAACGGGGCTTCGGGCGGATCATCCACATCACCTCCCAGCAGGCGCACCGGGCGTTCGTCCAAAGCGGCGCCTACGGGGTCTCCAAGGGGGCACTGGAGTCACTGGCCCGCTCTCAGGCTGAGGCGTGGTCGCCACACGGCGTCACCTGTAACACGCTGGTGCCCGGCTTCGTCATGACCCCGCTCAATGCGCGGTTGTCGTCCGACCCGGAGAAGGTGGCGGCGCTGGCCGCCCGCACGATGGTCGGGCGCAACGGGCTGGCCGACGACTTCGCCGGAGCGGCGGTGTTCCTGGCAAGCCAGGCATCCGGCTACGTCACCGGGCAGGCGATCTTCGTCGACGGCGGGTTGTCCGTTCACTGAGCCCCACCACCGTATGAAAACCGAACCAGCTCGGGCGCCACGCCCTTTACATGGTCGAGTCCGTCCAAGCCCGCTGGCGGGCCGTGCTCACACCCCGCCTCGTCGCCTCCGTCCGCGCTGGCGCCATCTATGGACCGACACCGCACACGCCGCACTACGAGCCACCGCCGCGCGGAGCCGCACAGCACCCGAAATGAGTCAGCCCGGCCTCTGCCACGGCCTGGGCGGCCTCCTCGTCGCACTTGAGGCCTTCCGGGAGGAACGCGCCAGCGACGTGCTCGACGAAGCCATTGAGACCACCGTCCAGAACATCATCCGCAGGCACCGGCCGGCCGATCCCTTCGGATTCACCGTCCCACAGGAAGGCTCCGGACTCCGCTTGGACCACCCCGGCTTCCTGGACGGCGTGACCGGGATGCTGCTGGCCTTGTGGAGATACGCCACCAACGAGCCGCCGCGCTCCGGCTGGGAGGCGGCCCTCCTGTTGTCCTAGCGTCCAGCGCCGTTTCGGGAACACACCGTCGATCCGGGCCCGGACTTGACGGCCTGCCTGCCTGCTCCAACCGATCAACACCCAAACACAACCTGAGGTAGATCTGATGACGAACAAGCTCGCCCGTCCCCTGGCTCTCACGGGCGCGGTCGCGGCCCTCTCCTTCGGCGCCATGCTGCTCGGCACCGGCGCCGCGAACGCATCCGCGTCCTACACGAAGTACATAGACACCTACCCGACGTACTCCACGTGCATTGACGTCGGCCAGAACTACATGCGCGAAGGCTTCCGCAACTACGACTGCCTCGCCACGACCGGCGGATGGCAGCTCTGGCTTCGCTACTGACGCCGAACGTGGGTGGCGCGAGGCCGCCGGTCCGCCGGGCCCGGGCTCGCCGTGGCCGAGCGTCCGGTGAACCGAGCGGCCTGCTGCGGTCGGAGGACTCGATCAGGAGCTGGGGCGCAGCGAGCGCAGCCGGTCTGCGACGTCGAAGACGTTCAGGCGCAGGGCGCGGATGTCGGTGATGAGGTCGCGCCAGGGTTCGAACGCGTCGTCCACGTCCTTGCCGGAGGCCCGGATGTAGGCGACGGCGACGCCATAGCCGAAGTACTCGTTCCTGGCCGGCAGTGGGCGCAGGAGCACGATCTGCTCCAGGAGCGCGGCGGCCCGCCAGTACGCGTCGGGTTCCTCGGTGGCCAACGCCGGAGTGTTCACGCGGTGGCGGGCGACCGCGGCGACCAGTCCCGAGTAGTCCAGGACTCCCAGGTCTTTGCCGAGCAGTTCCTCCTGGCGGTCAAGGAGCCACCGGATGTCGATGTGCAGGTCCAAGGTCAGGCCGCCCGGCGCGTGCTCGCGGAGGCCGGGAGTACGCCGAACTCCCGGCCGAGGGCGAGCTGGTTCTCTTCCTCGATCGCCAGCTCCGCCAGGTAGGCGCGCACGCTCTTGCCCTGGGCGGCGGCGACCGCGGCGAAACGGTGCCTGCTCTGCGAGTCGATCTTCACGGTTGTGTCTGCCATGGCTCCGAGTACGCACCTTTGCATACCTATGCGAATACCCCTTCATACTCTGCACCAACTCGGGAGGTGTTGCGAGTCAGCGGTCGGCTCCGTGTCCGGCGGAATGCGATGTGCGCGGCGCGACCCCGTGAGGGGACCTGCGCAACTGGCCACCGGCAAGCTGGCATCCAGCTGGCAACCGCGCCGCGAATGACAGATAGCCACCCACGGCACCACACGCCGACTCGGCAGGCAGCCGCGCGGGCGACGCGCACTCGGCACCGCAGCCACCCCGATATCCCCTGATCCGCCGTCTCGCCACGTGGTCGCGTCCAGCCGGGTCGCGTCAGGCGTGGCCGAGTAGTTCCTCGCGCCGGGCCAGCGCCCACGCGCGCTCCTCCTCGATGTCCGGAATAAAGTCCTGCCGCAGGAACGCCGCCCAGGGGTCCGCGCCGAGCGGGCCCAGGCGCGCGATCCGTTCGGTCTCGTCGCGCTGCAACCGCGCCAGCGCGTCCAGCACGTCGGCCGGGACCGCACCGTAGGCGTCGCACAGCAGCCGCAGCCGTCGCGCCAACGGCGCGCCATCTGCGCCGTAACCGACCTTGCGCTGACGGCGGGGAAGCCGCAACGGCACGCAGTACCAGGCAAGTTGTGCGAGGTCGTCCAACGCCTCGCCGGGGATGGCCAGGTCCCAATCGATGACGCCCACCAAGCGGTCGTCCGCCCAGACCGAGTTCCAGCTCGTGAGGTCGCCGTGGCGCATGATCAGCCCGGGACGCCAGCGGGCGTCCGGGTCGCACCAGACGGCCTGCGACGAGGGCCGGAAGTCCCGTACCGCCTCGTGGTAGTCGCGCAGCCACCGCCCGAGCGCGGTGACGCCCTCGTCCGCGAGCAGCGCCCGCGGCCACGGGTACAGCCCGACCTCGCCGCGCAGCAGCGAAACCACCTCGTGGCCGTCCACGGGACCGTCGCCCAGCGCGCGCGGCACGCCGGCGAATCCCACCTGCTCCAAGTGGCGCAGCAGTTCCCGCACCGCGGGGGTCCACACGCGCCAGGGCCTGAGGATGCTCTCGCCCTCACGGCGCACCGTCGACAGGCCGCCGCGCATCGATTCACCGTCCTGGATCACGGCGGAATCCTAGTGAACGCGGCAGATTGCCGGGCCCGGCCGCCCTCCCCCTGGCGCCACTCAGCAGCCTCGTGGTCGGCGATGAGCGCAACCGGTCCGGCTCACGGCTCGGACCGTAGGAACCGCCGAGTCGAGTCGAGTTGCCGCAGGTCCCCCCTCACCGACGTTGACGAACCCGGCGATCTCCAGTGAGCGGGAGCGGCCCGGCGCTATCTCGTCCAGCTCCTCGGGCTCAAGCACGTACTCGTCGCCGGTGTCGTAGCCCTCGCCGATGTCGTCCAGCTCGACCTCATCGCCGGTCCGCGCTTTCACTCGCCGGTTGCGGATCCGGTCCGAGGTGCCCTGCCGGGCCCGGCAGGTCAGGCCGCGGGGCCGAGGTCTCCTTCGAGGAGTGTTTGTACGATCTGGGACCGGTCTCAGAGTCGTGGCGACGCTCGTGTGTACCCGCGCCGCACGGCCAGCGGCGCAGCGACTGTTCCATCCGCACCGTGAGGAGACGTACCGTGCCGTTCATGAGCCGCCGCTCCCGTGCCTCAGCCCTGGGCTTCCTGGCTGCCGCACTGTTCGCTTTCACTGGTCTGTGCTTCTACCAGGGCAAGACGCCAGGCCTCCTCCCGGAAAGCAGTTGGGGAGCCTGGAGACACGATGAGATCGCCGGCTGGTCGACGCACGTTAGGGTCAACACCTGGTCGCAGGCCGCCGAAGCCCAAATCAACTGGGGCAAAGCGGAAGCGATCGAACTCAACGCATACGGCAAGACGGCCCGCGGTACCACCACCACGGACCGCACCGTCTTCACCCTCACTCCCGACGGAAAGCTCACCGCAAAGCGGTCTTGAAGAACCAGACCCGGAAACCGACGGCTGGTCCTCGGCGGTGACCTCGCCGTCTGGGACACCGTAGCCGGGTGACTGTCCTTCGAAACGCTCCAGCGCCGCGCCGCTGCCCGCGGCCGCACGGCACTGGCCCGCGAGAATTCCGGCCTTCTTCATCGTCTACTGGTGACGACCCTCGGCCCTGCTGTCCTCCGGCTAAGGAGCGGGCGTGAACTCGACATCGGTACCCTTGGCGCCCGCCGCGATGTCCAGAAGCCGCTCCCGCTCGGCCTTACGGCGGGGAAGCCGGAGCCTCGGCGGCCCGACCCGAAAAGGCGGCGCGGTCTCGGCCCGTCACAACACGCGGTCGCCCCACGCGATCAAGGTGGAGGGAGTTGTCGGCGTGCGTGGCGAAGCAAAGCTCAAGACCGGTCAGGAATCGAGAAGCCCCGGCCGCCGCGCAGCCCCTAGCGTGATGGTCATGGCAACCACCGCTTCCATCGCAGCCAACACGTCCATCGCGTCCGTCACCCTCGAGGTGGCCGACCCCGGGGCCGCCCGCCGCTTCTACAGCGCCTTCGGCGTGGAGACGTACGTACGCCTGCGGGCGTCCACGGCGCACTCGACCGGATTCCGTGGCTTCACCCTGGCGCTCACGGTGTCCGGGCCGGCCACTGTCGACAGCTTCGTCGGCGCCGCCGTGGACGCCGGCGCCACGGTTCTGAAGCCCGCCGTGAAGTCACTGTGGGGCTACGGCGGCGTCGTCCAGGCCCCGGACGGGACGATCTGGAAGATCGCGACCTCGGCGAAGAAGGACACCGGCCCCGCAACCCGCGAGATCGACGAGGTCGTCCTGCTGCTCGGCGTCGAGGACGTGAAGGCCACCAAGGAGTTCTATGTCGGCCGGGGCCTTGCCGTGGCCAAGAGCTTCGGCGGCAAGTACACCGAGTTCGCCAGCGGTCAGTCCAGCCCCGTCAAGCTGGCACTGTACAAGCGCCGCGCTCTGGCCAAGGACCTCGGCGTCCCCGTCGACGGCACCGGCTCGCACCGCATCGTCCTCGGCAGCACCGCCGACACCTTCACCGACCCGGACGGGTTCGCCTGGGAGGCTGCCGCGTCGGCCGCCGCCCTCACGCAGTCCTGACTCCGGGCCCCACGGGCGGCTCGGTCCCAACCGGGACAGCGCCGCCTCATCCCCCCTCGCCAGGCACCGCCTGATCCGGAAGGCTGTCCACACCAGTCGGTGACGTCGGGCAGCTTGGGGTGGCTCTCCTTCTGGTTCCGTATGAACGGCGGGCAGTCAGCCGGCTCACGGCTCATACAGGGGCAAGAAGTGGATGACCGCTTCCTCATACGGGTGGGCGTCGCGAACCGCCTGCTGGACTGCACGGGCCTGTTCCTCATCGCAGAAGGATTCGATCCTGCATTCCTCGCCGGACTGTACGACGCCCACCTCGCCGTCAAATGGCTGCGAGCCAGGCAGCGGCTGCCAGGTGCCGGTCACCCGCCAAACACTGGAGCACCGGGCATACTCGCCGACCCGTCCCGCTCCAGCCGCGTGGAGGGCATCGATCACCACCTCCACATGACTCTCGGGAACGGAAATCTCAACCTTCAGACGCGTCATGCCCGGACCCTAACAGCCCACCGCGGACAGCCCCTTCGGAAGTGCTGCAGCGCAGGCCGACGTCCGGCGCTCCCTGCTTTTCGGGTCAGCCGAGCCTTTACGAGTTCGGTGAGGGCGGCGACGAACGGCTGCTCGGTCGGGGCGACGGGAAACTCGACGGCGGTCTTCCCGCCTCCATGTTGATCACGACGATCGCGATAGGCCAGGCCAGCGAGCATCCGCGCCGACAGCCACACCATCAATGGCTTCTGCCAGGACCTCTTAGAGGCTGCGGGCAGTGATGTTGCCGTAGGCGGTGGTGGCGTGGATGTTGAGGTCGGGGGTGGCGCCGTCGGTGTTCTTGAGGGTGTTGTGGATCCGGCCGTAGCTGGTGCCGGCGTCCAGGGAGGCGGAGACTCCGCGGGCGGCGCCGACCGAGATCTCGCCGTGTTCGGTGCGCAGGGTGAGGGTGCCGCGCTGGGCCTCGGCGATCTGGAGGTCGCCCTTTTGGGTGCTGATCTCCGAGGGGCCGCCCAGTCGGCCGACGGATATGTCGCCGGCCTGGAGGGTGAGGCGGGCACTCGCGGTCTCGTCGAGCTTGACCGTGCCGTGCGCGCTCTCGAAGGTGACGTCGCCGAGCCGCCCGACGCCCTGGAGTTCGGCACTGGCCGCCTTCGCCTCGACGTGCGATCCGGCGGGCAGCTCGACGGTCACCTCGATAGTTCCGCAAGCACCCAGGATCCGGTTGCTCGCCGCCGGGACCTCGATCCGCAGGACGCCGTCGCGGTATGCGACCTCGGTTTGCTCCGCCGCCTTCACATCGCGACCGTTCGAGGCGTCCGCCGGCAGGACCTCGACCGTGGTGTCGGTTCGGTCGCCAGCGATGAAGCGGATGAGACCTGCGGGGACGTCGAGGAGGGTGGTCACCGGGGCGGGAGTGTCGAACTTCTGCATGATGAGTTCCTTCGGTTCGTTGTTTCAAGCGAGCGAAAAGCTACGTAGCCTTCACAAATTCAGCAACTTTGCCATTGCTGCGAAGTTGACATTTGTTCAGGTCAGGCAATATTGCGAGAGTTCGTTGCAATGACTTGGCGGTGAACGGTCTCTTGAGGACACCACGGACCCGACGGAGACCGCGAGGCAACTCACCGAGCAGGAACACCCGCAGATGGCGCTCGGAGTGGCCGGCGGCCTCGTCTACGCGCTCGTCCGGAACGGCGTCCTCGCGGTGGTCGGCCAACCGGGTGGCGCTCTCGGCGAGTTCCTGGACGGCGCGTTCGGCTGTCGGTGAAGAACGGAGCTCCTTCAAGGCGGCCACCGCTGCGACACGTGCATCGCTCTCTCACCCTCCTTGCGCAGGTTCTGAACGGGTGCGTGCACGCACGTGCTGCTACGGATGCTCTTGATCGCGTCTGGCAGCACAAACGGAAGGTTCTTCGTGCGTGATTGCATGCCCTGATGCTCGCCGCCCGCCATGGCCATGATCAACATGGACTTACGCACCGCTCGATAACCGGGGGGTTATCGATGCCGGACTTCCTCGTACTGGCCGAGGAGCTGCACTTCGGCCGCACGGCCGTGCGCCTGCACGTCTCCCAGGCCCGCGTCAGCCAGGCCGTCAGGAAGCAACAGCGACGCATCGGCGCTGTCTCCACAGATGACCGCGCCCGAGCCCCCTATGTCCCGGCACCCTCAAGGCAGCAACCCTCGCCGCGAGTGACCGGAGACCATTTCGGGAAGCGCCCAACGGAAAACCCTCGTAGACGTCCTCTTCCCTCGTCCCTTCCGTACAGCGTGGGCAGCTCCGGTTGCTGGGCCCGCAGAGGGTCCGACCCCGGGGGGACAGGGGACCCTGGATGGCGCATGTCGTCGTGCGACGATGCCCATGCCATCGTGCGCGCTAGCCGGGAGCGCCGCATGCTGTCCGGGACCACGTTACGCACCGAGGATGTTCCTCCGCCGGAGCGCTTCGACTACTGGCAAAGCCATGTGTCGGAGATGGCGGCGGCACCGGTCGAAGTCCACAGCGACGACATGGCCGACTTCCGGGCGATGCTTCGCGTCGTACCCCTCGGTGACGTGCAGCTCTGGACCATGGAGCACCCACCGATGACCCTACGGCGCACCGCGCGGCTGGTCCGGATGCACGATCCCGCGCTGTACCACCTGTCGGTTCCGCTCGGCGACGGTCCGCCGCCCAGGTCCGACGGCACGACCGACCAGGCTCCGCGGGGCACATCTCCTCGTGACCGTCAGTGGGGTGGCGGAGGCCGTGGTGGGTGTGCTGGTGCTGGTTCCGTGCAGCAGGCCCGCCGGGGGCTTGGCCGCCGCGGTCCTGATCACCTGTTACCTGGTGTCCCACGCGGATGCGCTGCGACGCGCGCGGCCGGAGCGGCCCCGGCTGCTGGAGCGGCCGGTCGGCGCGGCGGCTCGCCTGGTCGTGAACGTTCTGTACATCGTCTGGGCGATTGCCGTGGCCAGATCCGCGGCCTGACACCGATGCCTGGCAACCGATCGTCCGTGGGCGCCGGTTACGCCGGTCTACTTGCGGCCAAACGCCCCGCCCGCCGGCTGCGCCGAATCGGTGGGGCACGGCCCGGCCGCCGCTGAGCGCCCACGGGTCGTGGGCGAAGAACCGCAGGCCGTAGCGGGAGACTTGGCATGGACTGGTGAGCGCACTCCGGGCAGGGCACGAACACGCGCGGGCACACGCCGTGGAGGGCCTCCCACGCCCACCCGCACCCGAGGTCGGACTGTATGGCGTCGAGCCGACCGCGCTCGTCGTGCCGTGCGGTGAATGCCGCCGTCATCCCCCTCTGGTCTGCATGGTCACGTCACTGACCCTGTCACCGTTCTTGCCAGGCACAAGCACCCGACCGCGGGCGGCTCGGCACCGCAGGGCTTCGGCCTGTCGAAGTCGGAGCTGAGCACGCCCCCCATGGCGTCCCCAACTCGGAGGCAGGCGCGGGTGGTTGACGGCACCGCAGCCGGAAGTTGACAACGTTTCAGTTGCGGTGGCCGGCAATCTGACCAGAAGCCTTCCGGCGCGATGCGACATGTGAAATTTTACATGTCACACATCGACGGCTCGTGTCCCCGGCACGCGGCCACAACGGCCCCGGAGGCCCCCACAGATGCATCCCTTCCGCATATCGAAGGCCAGCGCGCGCAGACTTCCTGCGCTCGGCGCAGCCGTCTTCATTGCGCTCGGCCTGTTCGCGCCACAGAGCCAGGCCGCCTCCGTCCGCGCCACGGTCCCGGCCGGTGCGAACGCACGCGGAACTGCGGCCTCGGCGCCGCGGTCGATCCCGGTCCCCAAGTCGCCCGATGCGATGAGCAACAGCTCGCGCTTCCGGATCTCCTCGCAGGACAGTGCCCTGGAGTCCGCCCCTGCCCCCGCCCCCACCGTCAAGGCCGGCAAGCAGTCCTCGGCCGCCGCCGGGGACGAGTGCGGCGACCTCTCCGGCGTGATCAACGCCACGGGCAGCGCGTTGGTCCAGCAGCTCAAGGCCCTCCCCCGGATCAACTGCACTTACCCCCTCTTCAGCCTCACCGGGGAGAACGCGCGGAAGGCCTTCGGTGAAGCCCAGATGGTGACCGTCGCCAACGCGCTGCGCGACTCCTCCGCCACCTACTCGGGCAACAACAGCGCCGCCGTCGGGCAGCTGGTGCTGTTCCTGCGCGCCGGCTACTACGTGCAGGACAACCACGCGGACGTCGTCGGCGACTACGGCACGACGCTGGACAACGCAGCGCTCGGCGCGCTGGACGCCTTCTTCGCCTCCTCGCGCAGCAAGGACGTCACCGACGCCAACGGCGAGATCTTCAACGAGGTCGTCACGCTGATCGACAGCACCCACGCGGCCGGCCGGTACGCCGGCGTCGTCAAGTGGATGCTCGGCAGCTACGACGCCACGTGGCCCGGCCAGATGAACCTCGCCGTGCAGCACGTCGAGTGGGTGGTCGAGAACGGCTTCAAGGCCAAGAACGACGCCCGCGGCTGGCGGGCCGCCCTCAAGGCCGACCCCGCCATCCTCAACACCTGGGCCGGCTTCATCACGCGCAACAGCGCGCAGCTGAACCGCTTGGACGTCGTCAGCAACGTCGGCCGCTACCTCGGCTTCGCCCTCGACGTCCCCGAGCTCAAGGACCGGGTCCGGCCGCTGCTGAAGGACCTGATCAACCGCTACCCGAACGTCGGCCCCACCGCGCCGATCACCATGAACCTCGGCTGGTACACGCGCCAGTACGACAGGAACAACTGCGCGGCCTACGCCATCTGCGACCTGGGCGAGCGCGTGCTCCCGGCGATCCTGCCGATCCAGCACACCTGCACCCCGGACCTGAAGATCCGCGCCCAGGACATGTCCCCCGGCCAGTTGGCCGGCACCTGCACCAGCCTGGTCAACCAGGACGCCTACTTCCACCGGATCATCGGCGACAAGGGCGCGATCCCCGGTGACGTGAACACCAACCTCGAGGTCGTCGTCTTCGACGACTACACCCAGTACTCGCTGTACGCGTGGGCCATCTACAACATCGACGTCGACAACGGCGGCATGTACGAGGAGGGCAACCCGGCCGCCGCCGGCAACCAGGCCCGCTTCATCGCCCACGAGGCCCACTGGCTGCGCCCGGACTTCCAGATCTGGAACCTCAACCACGAGTACACCCACTACCTCGACGGGCGCTACAACATGGCCGGCGACTTCGAGGCCGGCATCACCACGCCGACCATCTGGTGGGTCGAGGGCATCGCCGAGAACATCTCGTTCGGCTACCGGGGCGAGCGCAACGCCGACGCGATCGCCGAGGCCCGCAAGAACACGTACAAGCTCAGCGACCTGTTCGACACCGTCTACGACCAGGACACGGACCCCGCGGTCAACTCGAACCGGGTCTACCGTTGGGGCTTCCTCGCGGTCCGCTACATGCTCCAGGCGCACCCCGCCGACGTCGAGACCGTGCTCGGCAAGTACCGCGCCGGTGACTGGAACGGTGCCCGCACCTTCCTGAAGCAGACCATCGGCACCAGTTACGATGCAGGCTTCGCCACCTGGCTGACGACCGCCTGCGCGACCAACGACTGCGGCCCGCTGCCGGAGGCCTCGTCCACCCCGCTGTGCACCGTCAGCGACCCCCGTCAGTTCGACAAGAACTGCCGCCGGGACAATCTCGCCGCCTCCACCGGCAACTACAGCTACCACTTCGTGTACCTGCCGGCCGGAGTCAAGCAACTGACCATCACCAGTAGCGGCGGCACCGGCAACGCCGACCTGTACTACGGCGGCAGCACCTGGGCCACCACCAGCAGCTACCAGGCGAAGTCCACCAACGCCGGCAACGGCGAGACCCTGACGATCGACAACCCGCCGTCCGGCTGGGTCTACTTCAGCCTCGCCGCCGCGCAGGACTTCAGCGGTGTAAGCGTCTCCACGCAGTCCAAGTGAGCCGGTCCGCCGGGGCCTGAACGTGACGGCGGTCCTTGCCTCCGATCGCGGATGGCAAGGACCGCCGTTCGTGTTCAGGCGACCGGGTGGACGCAGACGGCCCGCCGCGCCGGCCGCCCGGACCCGGGGCGCGGCCGCCAGGGGCGCATCGAGGGGGCGGTTCCTCGGTGCTGGAGCCCGGGCCGCCGTGTGGGGGAACACGGCGGCCCGGGCGGCTGGGTGGGTCAGGCAGGCTGTTCGGCGTCGGGAATCCAGTGGCCGTGGATGCCGGCGGGCACCCTGCGCGGGAGTTCGACGGCGGCCACGGTGCTCAGGTCGCCCGCGTCCAGGACGAGCAGCTCCGAGGCGTCGGCCCTGAGGTCGCTGACGATGGTGAGCAGGTAGCCGTCGTCCTCTGCGGTCCCGCCCTCGGCGGGCACGAAGACGGCCTCGCCGGGCATCCGGCCCTCGCCGTGGGCGAGGAGTTCCTGCCGGCCGGTGCGGGTGTCGAACTTGGCGGTGTGGAAGCCGGACAGGCCCGCGCCGGGGAACGCGATGGCGTAGCTGTAGCGGTAGTTCGAGCCGGTGTAGGCGTCGTTGATCGAAGGGAACTCGGTGACCAGGTCGCCCAGGGACTCGGTGGTGACCTTGCCCGTGGCCGGGTCCATGATCCACCGGCAGAGCGTCGAGCCGGCGGCGGGGCTGGTGCCGTAGCCGGGTGAGCCGACCCACCACTTCCACGAGCTCTCCCAGGCGGAACGGTCGAAGGACGGTGCTTCGAGGACGATCCGGCCCCGCGCGTCTGTGTAGGCGTTGGTCACGTGCAGCAGCACCGCCTGGTCGGGCACCTCGAACCAGGTGGTCCTGCCCCCGGCGCGCGGCATCACGCCGATGCGCAGCGGGACGTCGTCGTGCCAGCGGTAGGGGATGCCGGACTGCTCGGCGTGATCGAAGACCACCGGCGAGTCGATGAAGACGACGTGCTGGCGGGTGATGGCGAAGTCGTGCATGAGCGACGGGCCGGCGCCGTCGACGGTCTGCGACCTGACGATGTCACCAGAGGCGTCGGCCACGTAGTAGGTCAGGTGCGGCGGGAAGGGGCTGTAGCTGAAGAAGTGCAGCTCGCCGGTCTCCGGGTCCTCTTTGGGGTGGGCCGTCATCGCGCTGGTGAGCTTGCCGCCGAAGTCGTGGACGCCGATGGTGTCGAGGTCGGCGCTGACCTCCCAGGGCAGGTTGGCCTCCTGCAGGGCCAGATAGCGGCCCCCGTGGAAGATGATGTTGGTCGCGGCGGCGCTGACGTCGAGCTCGGTTCCGGTGAACGGCACGCCGTCCAGGAAGGGGGTGCGCACCCAGCGGTTGCGGTACCACTCGGCCCGGCCGTCCTTGAGGCGAATGCCGTGGATCATGCCCTCGCCGCGGAACCAGTGGCTGGGGGTGATGCCCGGCTTGGGGTTGTGGCCGTTGCGGAAGTAGCGGCCGTTCAGCTCGGGCGGGAGGGTGCCGCGCACCTTCAGTTCGTGGCCGGTGATCTCGTCGGTGACGGGGGTGTAGTGGCCGGTGACGTACGGCTTGTCCAAGGTCATGATCAGGCCTTTCGTATGGAGAGAGCGGAGATGAGCAGGGTCAGGGCGGCGCAGGCCAGGAAGGCCGTGCCGGTGGAGGGGAGCAGGGTCAGGAAGGACAGGCCAATGGCTCCGCCGATCTGCCGGGCGGCGTTGACCAGCCCGCCGGCCAGGCCGTTGTCGGCGGCCGGGACGCCCGTGGAGGACAGCGCGGTGAGGCGGACGAAGGCCACCCCCAGCCCGGTGCCGATGAGGAGCATCGGCCCGAGCAGGTCCACGGGGAGGGTGCCGTCGGCCGGAGTCCTGGACAGCCAGGCCAGTCCGGCCGCGAGGACCAGCAGGCCAACGGGGAGCACGTGGCGGCCTGGGACCTTGCCGGTGACCCACGACGAGAGGGTGACCATGAGGGCGAGGGGAAGCTGGGTCAGCCCGGCTTCCAGGGGCGAGTAGCCGAGGGCGTGCTGCTGGTAGAGGGGCAGGAAGTAGAAGAGTCCGAGCCAGACCGCGCCCAGCAGGGCCATCAGCACGTTGGGCACCGCCACCACGCTCATGCGGGCCGGTAGCAGAGGGTCGGCGGCACGGTTTTGGAGCACCACGAACAGGCCGAGCAGCGCCAGACCGAGCACGGCCAGCGGCCAGGGCCCTGACAGGCCGTAGGTCAGCGCGACCAGACCCGCCGTCACCGTCACCGTGCCGGGCACGTCCAGGCTTCCGCCGCGTGGCTGGTCGGCGTCGACCAGCAGCCAGGTGGCCACCAGTACGGCCAGGGCGAAGGGCACCATCACGACGAACACCGCGCGCCAGCCGAACAGGCTGGTGAGCAGCCCGCTCAGCAGCACGCCCGCCGCCCCGCCGGCCCCGGAGACCGCGCCCCACACACCGAGTGCGGTGCCACGCTGCTCCTTGCCGGAATAGAGCGTCAGCACCAGGGCGAGTGCCGTGGGTGCCAGCAGCGCGGCCCCGATTCCCGTCACCGCCCTGCAGGCGATCAGCACGATCGCCGTGGGCGCCAGTGCCGCGCCCAGGGAGGAGAGGGCGAACAGGCCGATGCCGAGCAGGAACACGCGACGAAGGCCGTATACGTCGCCGGCCCGCCCGCCCGGCAGCAACAGGGCGCCGAAGGCCAGTACATAGGCGTTGACCGTCCACGCCTGGCCCGTGTCCGACAGCTCCAGCCCGGCCCGGATCTGGGGCAGGGCGACGTTCACGATCGACGTGCTCAGCACGACCAGGAACTGGGCCGTGGCCAGAACCACCAGCGGTATCAAGCCGATCGTCGTCTGTTGCGGTGCGGTGCGGGTCATGTCTCGACACTCGCAGCGGGAGCCTCGCGCTCGCGTCGGTAGTCATCGCCTATACGACTGCCTGCGGGAGGCCTTTAGGTGACGCCGGTCGGCCTCGGATTCCCCTGCGGCCCATGACCGCATAGGTTTTCGAACATGCCCGAGACACACACGGATGCGCTGGTCGGCCGTCAGGACGAGATACGACGGCTCGATGCCCTGCTTCGAGCGGCACGGGAGAGCCGGGGCGGCGCCCTGGTCCTGCGCGGTGAGGCGGGCATCGGCAAGAGCGTGCTGCTGCGGCACTTGGACGAGGCCGCGACCGGATTCCTCGTCATGCGGGCGTCCGGTGCGGAATTCGAGACGGAGCTGCCGTTCGCCGCGCTGCACCAGTTGCTCACGCCTGTCACCGACCGGCTGCCTGCGTTGCCCGCGCCGCATCGCAAGGCGCTGGGGATCGCTTTCGGCCTCGACACCGGCACACCCGATCCGTTCCTGGTCGGTGTCGCGTCGCTGGGACTCCTGGTGGAGACCGTGCGGGAACGCCCGCTGCTGTGCGTCGTCGACGACGCACAGTGGCTGGACCGGGCGTCGGCCAAGGCGCTGGCCTTCCTGGCCCGCCGTGTCTCGGCCGAGTCGATCGCCCTCGTGTTCGCGGTGCGCGAGCCGAGCCGCCTGCCCGAGCTGGACGAGCTGCCCAGCCGTCCGCTTCAGGGACTCGGCGAAAAGGATGCCCGCGCGTTGCTGGCCGCGGCGATCCGCGCCCCGTTGGACGAGCGGGTACGGGACCGCATCCTGGCCGAGGCGCGCGGCAATCCCCTCGCGCTGGTGGAACTTCCCAGGACCGCCGGGCTTGCCGGGATGGCGGGCGGATTCGCCCAGCCCGACTCGGTACCCGCAGTGATCGAGCAGAGCTTCCGTTCCCGGCTGGAACTCCTGCCGCCGGCTGCCCGGCTGCTGGTGACCGTCGCCGCCGCCGACCCGATCGGCGACCCCGGCCTGCTGTGGCGCGCGGCCGAACTCCTGGGCATCGACGCGGCCGCCGCCGCGGAGTCCGCGCCGCTGGTCGAGTTCGGTACCCGGATCCGCTTCAGCCACCCCCTCGCCCGCTCGGCCGCCTACCGCGCCGCGGCGCCGGAGGAGCGGCGCAGGTCGCACGAGGCGCTGGCCGCCGTGACCGACCCGGTCGCCGACCCCGACCGGCGGGCGTGGCATCGCGCCCAGGCCAGCGCCGGTCCGGACGAGCAGGTCGCCGCCGAGCTCGAAGCCTCCGCCACGCGCGCCCGCGAACGAGGCGGTGTCGCGGCGGCGGCGGCGTTCCTCGAACGCTCGGCCGCGCTCACGATCAGTCCGGTCCAGCGCGCCGAGCGGGTCCTCGCCGCGGTCGAGGCCAAGCTCTCGGTGGGCGACTTCGACACGGCGGCCGAACTGCTCACCACCGTGGCGACCGACGTTCCGGGCCTGGACGCCAGGGCCGACCTGCTCCGCGGCAGGCTGTCGTTCGTCCGTCGCCGCGGAGACGAGGGCCCCACGGAGTACCTCCTGCGTGCCGCCGCCCGGCTGGCAACCACCGACCCCGCCTGGTCACGGGAGTGCTATCTGGACGCCATCGAGATGGGCGTCCTGCTCGGCGGCCTCGACCACGTGGTGGAGGCCGTCAGGAAGGCCCCGCCGTCGGGCGAGCCGGTGGCCGGTGCGGCGGCGGTCCTGACGGGCCTCACCAGCCTGGTCTGTGACGGGCATCGGGCGGCCGGGGAGATCCTGAGGCCGGTCGTCGGCGACCCCGGCCACGAGGTGTGGGCCAGGCGGCCGTCACTGGGCTTCATGGTGGCCGCCGAGCTGTGGAACCGCGACGCCATGTACGGCATCGCCACCCGTGCCGTCGCGGCCGGCCGGGAGTCGGGCTCCTTCCACGCCCTGCCCATCGGACTGGCCATGCAGGCCGCCGTGACCGCGCACGCCGGCGACTTCGGTGCCGCGATGGAGCTGATCTCCGAGGAGGAGGCGATCGCCGACGCCACCGGCGCGGCACCGCTGGTCTACCCGCGCCTCCACCTGGCCGCGTTGCGCGGGCGGCGCAAGGAAGCCGCCGAACTGTTCGCGTCGGTGGACCACCGGATGACCCTCAGCGTGCAGTGGGCGACGGCCGTGCTCGGCAACGGCCTGGCCGACTACCCGGCCGCGCTGAAGGCGGCTAAGCAAGCGGTCGAGTACGGCGCCGTCGGCACTTCGAGCCTCGCCCTGCCCGAGCTGGTCGAGGCGGCGGTGCGGTGCGGTGAGAGCGAGGTCGCCGCCGCGGCCCTCGCGTCCCTCCGGGAGCGCACGCAGGCGGGCCGGCACGCGTGGGGCCTCGGCGTCGAGGCCTATGCGCGGGCTCTGGTGACCGAGGACGAGTCCGCCTACCAGGAGGCGATCGGCCTGCTCGACGACGGCGCTCTGGTCGTCTACCGCGCCCGCGCACAGCTGCTGTACGGGGAGTGGCTGCGCCGCCAGGGCCGACGGCGTGACGCCCGCTCCGTGCTGCGGCCGGCGCACGAGTCGCTGTCCGAACTCGGTCTGGAGGCGTTCGCCGAGCGAGCCGCAGGCGAACTCCGCGCCACGGGCGAGCAGGCCCGCAGCCGCACGTCGAAGGCGTCGGACCAGCTGACGATGCAGGAGGTGCACATCGCACGCCTGGTCGCTGACGGCGCCACTTCCAAGGAGGTGGCGGCGAAGCTGTTCCTCAGTCCGCGGACGGTCGACGCGCACCTGCGCAACATCTTCCGCAAGCTCGGGCTCACCTCACGCAGGCAACTGCGAGACCTGCCCGACTTCCGTTAGTCGCAGGGTGGTGGCCGCGGCCTCGGGCCCGTTCATCGACTCCACCGGGCCGGGCCAGCTCAAACCGTACTTGGCCCGGTAGGCACCGGAGACGCGCTGGACGAGTTCGAGGTCGTCCACCGGCCGGAGGGTGACGGACGTCCGGACCCCGGCCACCTCCACCTCTGTGTCCGCATCCCGCAGTACCCGGCGGTACCAGGCACTGCGCCGGCCGAAAGCGGAGCGGACATACGCCTGCCCGTTGAGACCGTTGAGGCCGCCCAGCACCACCACCCAGACCGTCCTGGCCGACCACCGGCCGTCCGCGTGCCGTACCCACAAAACGATCTCCGCACGATCCGTGTAAGCGTTCACGGACCAACCTTCACCGTGGCGGCACTACGTACGCGTCGGTGGTCTTCACCTAGATAGGCGGGCTTCACCGACGCGACAGCGGTGCGCCCGCGACGAAGCTGAGCGTCATGACGAACATCGACATGAAGCCCGAAACCGCAATCGACACCGACACCGACACCGACACCGAGAATGCGCAGGCGCCGCATCACAAGGGCTCGAAGAAGGACAAGGGCAGGAAGAGCAAGGCCCGGCGCCGCGTCGCCAAAGCACTGGCGTACTTCTCCCTGGTCTTCAGCGGGCTCCTGGTCCTGGCCGAGCCGTGGCTGTTGATCCCGGTCATCGCCATGCTCCTGGCGGTCTCCCTCTGGGACTGATCGTCCGCGAGACCGGAGCCGCCGGCTCGACCGCCGCCACGAGCGCGTCACGCCGTCAACGACAGCGGGTCGTCAGCGGGCGCTGCCGATGTTGCGGTCGGCGTCGGTGCCGCTGAGCATGAGGGTGGTTTCCTCAATACGGTCGAAGCGGCCGTCGGGGGCGAGGTCGGCGAAGACGTAGACCTCCATGGTGACGGTGCTGCCGTCCTTCTTGGTGATGTGGCAGGTGTGGCGGTCGGCGTACTTGGTGCCGTCGTAGAGCTCGTCGTGGACCTCGACCTTGCCGCCGGCGACGACGGTGCGCAGGTGGCTGATGTGGTCGAGGAACTCGGCGCGGTCGGCCCACTCGCCGTCGGTGCGCTGGCGGTACGCGGGGGTGAAGTGACGGTCGGCGGCCTCCTGCAGGGAGATGTCGCGGTTGAAGAGCAGGTCGTTGAGGGCGGCTGCGATACCGGTGCGGTTCATCGGGGTTCCTTGAGGGTGTGAGGCGGTCCGGACGGACCGGGAGTGGTGGCTGGTCGTGGTGTGCCGGCGGTGGCCGGCCGTTCAGACTGCGGCGGCGAGGGTGGTGTCGAGCCAGTCGTAGATGCGGGCGAGGGCGAGGCGCATGGCGCCGGGGTGGCAGTGCGCGCCGGCGCCCTCTTCGGCGGTGAACACCATCAGGGTCTTGGGGCAGGTGAGGTGCTCGTAGAGCTGCTCGGGCTGGCCCTTGAAGAACTCGTCCTCGGCTGCGTCGCACACGAGGGTGGGGCACTGGATCCGTTCGGCGATGCCGCCGTCGAGGGTGTAGTCGAGGTAGGAGGCGCTGAAGTCCCGGGGGGTGTGCACGCCCATGACGTACATGCCGTGGTTGATGGCCCACCGGGCGGTGGCGTCCTGGGCCATGATCTCTTCGAAGTTCGCGTCGAGTTCGGGGGCGGAGTCCGAGCGCAGGAGCCGTTCGGCCTGGCCCCGGTCGCCGGGGATGTTGCGGGTGGATATCTGGCCGAGGTCGTAGACGCCGTCGACGGCGATCAGGGCGGCGAGGCGGTGCTCGAAGGCGGCGGCTCTGGGGGCGAGTACGCCGCCCATGCTGCTCCCGAGGAGTGCGATGCGGCTGTTGTCGACCTCGGGCAGGGTTTCGGCGAAGTCGACGACGGGGGTGATGACGTTCTCCCAGTCGGGGCGGAAGACCAGGCCCTGGTGGTGACGGGGGCCGGGCTGTCCCGGGCCGTCGAAGGTCAGGACGGTGTAGCCGCGTTCGACGGCGGCCAGTGCGCCGCTGAAGTGGAGTTCCTCGGCGGTGCCGTCGAAGCCGCTGTGCATGATCAGGGTCGGGCGGGGTGTGCCGGAGTCGTCGGCCCGGTAGAGGTAGCCGGGCAGGGTGGTGCCCTCGTAGGGGATGCGGACCGGCTCGATGACGGGGGTGAACAGGGCCGCCGCCGCTCGGAAGCAGGCCACGCTGCGGTCGTAGGCGTGGTCGTGGCGGGGGTCGCACGGGTGGCCGTGCAGGAAGAACTCGGCCGACCGGTAGTAGTTCGAGGCGCGCAGGAACCCGTCCCGGGCGCTGATCGTGTGGCCGGCGTCCAGGGCCTTCTGGGCCTCGGCGGAGACGCGGTCGGCGGTGGCGAGCCACTCGTGGTGCCAGCTGTCGTAGTCGCCTTCCTTGATGCGCTCGCTGGTGGCCACGACCTCGCCGAAGTCCGCTCCGCCGTAGGCGATGTGGCTCATCGAGCGCAGGGTCTCGTACCAGAACTGAGGGTTGTCGGGGAACAGCAGCTGCTTCATCACACTCTCCTTAAGCACAGATCTGTGCGTACGGCATGACTGTAGACCCTCCATGCGCTGCAAAGCAAATAAATGTGCTTACGATGTGGGCGTGACTTCGAAAGATCCGACCCCGCGCATCCGCAAGAGCCCCGAACAGGTCCGCTCCGCCGTCCACCAGGCGGTCCTCGACCTGCTGTCCGACCCCGAGGGCAGCGACCTCACCATCCCCGCGATCGCCCAGCGTGCCGGGGTGAACCACACCAGCGTCTACCGGCGGTGGGGCAGCCGTGAGGCGCTCCTGGCCGACGTCGTCGTCACCCGGCTCGAACGGGACTGGCCGCTGGCGGACACCGGCACCCTGCGCGGCGACCTGACGGCGTGGGCCGAAGCGGGAGTCGCCTCCATCCGCAAGCCCGAAGGCCGGCTCCTCGTGCGAGCCGTTGCCCTGTCCATGCCGGGCAGCGCCAAGGCGCTGGGGGAACGTACGCAGCACTTCGCGCGCCGCATCCACGCCATCGAGCGCATCCGCGACCGGGCCGCTGCCCGCGGCGAGAACCCACCGCCCCTCGACCAGATCCTCGACCAGCTCATCGCACCGCTCTACCTACGGGCGATCTTCGGCATCGACCCGCCGGCCTCCGGCTACCCCGAACTCCTCGTGAACCGCCTGCTCGGCGGCACGGGACCGTCGCCGGGCGCCGACATCTCGTGATCATGTCACCGCTCTGCGACAGCGGTGTCCTGGAACGAAGACGGCGCCATCCCCTCGGCCCACAGCTCCCTCATAGTGATCAAGTAAGCGCCAAGGAGCCGAAACCGCTTCGGCCTCGACCACCGAACACCAAGGGGCTCTGTCATGTCCGGCAGCCGTCGCAAGGCCTTTCTCGTCTCCGCAGCCCTCATCGGCGGCGCCTTAACGCTGACCGCGTGCCAGGACTCGGACGCGGCCACGGACACCGGCGCCGCGCAGAGCTCTTCCTCCGCCGCTCCGGCCGGCAAGGCGAGCACCCCGTCCGCCTCGGCGACGGCGGGCGGCAACCAGGGCAACGGCAAGGGCGCCGACGCGACGGGCAAGGGAACCGCGGACGGGGCCGGTTCCGGCGCCGACACCGGCGACGGCGAGCGGAAGTCGGTCGGGCAGACCTGCGGCGCCAACGACATCGCCTGGAGCACCAAGTCCGAGAGCCAGGCCGGCGGATACATCCTGATCACCGCGAAGGCGAAGCCCGGGATCACCTGCTACCTCCCCGCCGCGCTGCCGACCGTGGCGTTCGGCTCCGACGGCACCGAGGCGGGCCCCGCGGAGCAGTCCGTCGGCAAGCAGATCAAGCTGAGCGGGAGCACCGCCGCCTACGCCGGGGTGAACCCGAAGACCACCAAGGAGAACGGCGGCAAGGAACTGGACAGCATCATCGTCGCCGTCGGCGACGGCGACCCCAACCCGGTTTCCCTGCCGGTCGGCACCATCACGGTCGACCGTCCGATCGTCACCAACTGGCACACCTCCCCGAAGGACGCCGTCCCCGTCAAGTGAACGGACCCTCGGTCCGTCCGCCCCGTCGGCCGGCCAGCCATCACGCGAAGATCACCACGGCCGGCCCGTACTGCGACCAGACCTCCGTCGTGACCTTCGGGCCGGACCGGCCCGTCCACTTCGACATCCAGATCCCCCACCAGGGTCACGACTGTGGCGGATACAGCGACGAACCGCCTTTCTGACGCCTACTCGGCCCGTAGCGCGGCCAGCCGCTGTTCGAACGGCACCATCTCGAAGCCGCCCGCCGGATCCACCGACGTGATCGCCCCTGTCAGCGAACGGGGTGCGATCGCGACGGCGGTGTCGACGTCCGGGGCGGCGGGCGCCATGAAGCGCGCCAGCTCCGCGCCCGCACGGGCGATCCGCTGCGCCAGCCCCAACTCGCCCCAGTCCTCCGAGGCCGCGTACACGGCGGTTGGCAGGACGAGCGCACGCAGGTAGGTGAACAGGGGGCGCAGAGCGTGTTCGGTCACCAGGGAGTGGCGGGCCGTGCCGCCGGTCGCGCCGAGGAGCACCGGTTTCCCGGTGAGGGCGTCCTTGTCGATGACGTCGAAGAACGACTTGAACAGGCCGCTGTACGACGCCGCGAACACCGGCGTCACGGCGATCAGGCCGTCCGCGGCCGCCACCGCGTCGAGCGCGGCGGCCAGCCGGGCGGGCGGGAACCCGGTGACGAAGTGCTGGCCGATCTCTGTCGCCAGCTCCCTCAGTTCGATCACTTCGGGCTCGGCGTCCACGTGCCCCAGCGTCGCGGCCGCGAGCCGGTCGGCGAGTAGCCGCGTCGAGGAGGGCGAACTCAGACCCGCCGATACGACGATGAGCTTCATGCCTGCGTCTCCTCCTTCGAGGTCTCCTGGGCTGCTGCCACGCGGGCGGAGTGCGTCGGCGCGTCCGGTACGCCGGCCGGGCGCAGGTTCGCGAACTCCTTGCGCAGCACCGGCACGACCTCCTCGCCGAGCAGGTCGAGCTGCTCCAGGACGGTCTTCAGCGGCAGGCCTGCGTGGTCCATCAGGAAGAGCTGGCGCTGGTAGTCGCCGGCGTAGTCACGGAAGGACAGGGTTCGCTCGATGACCTCCTGCGGCGAGCCGACGGTCAGCGGTGTCTGGGAGGTGAACTCCTCCAGGGACGGGCCGTGGCCGTACACCGGCGCGTTGTCGAAGTACGGGCGGAACTCGCGCACCGCGTCCTGCGAGTTCTTGCGCATGAACACCTGGCCGCCGAGCCCGACGATGGCCTGCTCGGGGGTGCCGTGGCCGTAGTGGGCGTAGCGCTGCCGGTACAGGTTCACCATCTGTTTGGTGTGGGAGGCCGGCCAGAAGATGTTGTTGTGGAAGAAGCCGTCGCCGTAGTAGGCGGCCTGCTCGGCGATCTCCGGCGAGCGGATGGAGCCGTGCCACACGAAGGGCGCGACGCCGTCCAGCGGGCGCGGGGTGGAGGTGAAGGACTGCAGCGGTGTGCGGAACTTGCCCTTCCAGGTGACGACGTCCTCGTCCCACAGGCGGCGCAGCAGCGCGTAGTTCTCGATGGCGAGGTCGATGCCGTCGCGGATGTCCTTGCCGAACCAGGGGTAGACCGGACCGGTGTTGCCGCGGCCCATCATCACGTCGACGCGGCCGTCCGCGACGTGCTGGAGCATCGCGAAGTCCTCGGCGATCTTCACCGGGTCGTTCGTGGTGATCAGCGTCGTCGACGTGGACAGGATCAGGGACTCGGTGCGCGCGGCGATGTAGCCGAGCATCGTCGTCGGCGAGGAGGGGACGAACGGCGGGTTGTGGTGCTCGCCGGTGGCGAAGACGTCGAGGCCGACCTCCTCGGCCTTCTGCGCGATGGTGAGCATCGCCTTGATGCGCTCGTGCTCGCCGGGCACGCGTCCGGTCGTCGGATCGGCCGTGACGTCACCGACGGTGAAGATCCCGAACTGCATGGCTCCCCTTCCCGAGGTTGTTTATGCTTCAACTATACCCTCGAACCGGGGGCACGTCTGAGGTATTCCCGATGGGGCGTGGGCGCGGGGCGGGGCCGCCTGGCCGGGTGACCGGGGCGGCACGAGGGGCGGGTCGCAGCCCCTGGCGGACCCCAACGGGGGGCCTCCCCTTCAGGCTGCCCCGGCTGGGCACTGTCGGCGCCGACCGCCCGACCGCCCGACCGCCCGACGGCTCGGCGGCTCGGCGGCTCGGCGGCTCGGCGGCTCGGCGGCTCGGCGGCTCGGCGGCTCGGCGGCTCGGCGGCTCGGCGGCTCGGCGGCTCGGCGAGCAGAACCAACAAGCCCCGCGCCAGACCGGCCGTCCGAGCCGAGTGACGGCGCCGCGAGCGGGGGCTGGACGACGGCACCCCGGTCCGGGCATCCGGCACGGAGGCAAGCCCCACACGTACGCCGCGCCATCTGCCTGCGAAACGACACGGGCCTGCACCGGACAAACGACACGCCCCTCCAGCAGGACTACGGGAGGGCGAGCGTGCGGTCGGGGCGGTCGGCGTCGCGGGCCTCGAGGGTCGGGTAGAGGCGCCATTCTCCGTCGCGGAGCACCGCGACCGGGCAGGACCAGTTCTCGTGCGGTTCGGGGTCCACGATGTGGGTGGTGGCGGTGGCGACGTCGTGGATCACCAACGAGAGGACCGCGATCGCCCCCATGCCGACGTGCCCCTGAAGTTGACGGTCGTCCGGGGCGGCCATCCCCGTGACGTAGAAGCGGTCGTCTACCCAGTAGCCGGTGTCGTCGAGGAAGCTCGGCGCCTCCACCCTGATTCCGTCTACCCACAGCATCACCCGGGACCACCTGCCCTGGACGGTCACCGCGCGGTGGCTGTCGTCGGCGGTGAAAGCGGCCCGCACCTCGAACCGGGTGCAGCAGTCCCAGAAGCCGCTGCAGGCGCCGGCCACCGGGCCGTGGCGCGAAGCCAGCCGCTCGCCGCGGGCGGCGGAACGGGGTCCTGTGAGCAGGTCTGCGACTCCCGGCAGGCGCGCGTCGAACCGGCGGGTACAGCCGAGGCCCAGCGCCGCGAAGTCGCGGGGCGACAGTCGGGAGAGCAGCTCGCCCAGCCGCTCGCAGTACCCGTCCTCGCCGAGCCGCGCGTTCTGCTCGACCACGTCCGCCCACCACTGCCGGACCGTGAGCGCCTCACGCGAGCGGCTCAGCCAGTCCTGCCACGCGTCTGCTGTCGGCTCCGGCGCCTGCGGCCGTGCCCGTACCGTGTCGGGCTTCGTCGGACAGTCGCCCGGTTCCTTCGCCTGCGCCACAGCCACATCGCGTACCACCCCCGGCGATCGATCGTGGGCCCCGGACTTCACAGGACGCCGCCGGTTTGTGGCGCCCGGCGGGTCTCCCGGCACCATCCGAAGGGGTAATGGTCCCGGCGAATCCGCCGGTCCGGTTGCCGGTGGTGGCGGCGGTCGAGGGCATCACGCGATGGCGAGCCCCACCTCGGTGACGCTGACGTCCCGTTCCGGCGTCAGGAGCCGCCCACCGCCTTCCGCAGCTCGTACAGGTTCCCGGAATCCGGCTTACCGACGTGCTGAAAGATCCAGGGCTTCCGGTCGGTGCCGCCGACGCTCCACGCGGGCCAGGAACACCCCGGGACGCGGATGCGGACCTCCTGCGTCCAGACGTCCCGCCCGGGCTCGTACGACCATGTGCCCGAGCCCGAGCACCGCCGTGACGGGCCGCCGGAGTGGTCGTCGGGGTCGTGCTCGCCGACGCCGGAGGCCGTGACCCGGCCGTCCGAGGTGAAGACCAGCTTTCCGCTCGTATGGTCGCCCCAGGTGCCGGCCATGGTCTCCGGACCGATCGCCGGCGGCTCGTAAGCCGGCAGCAGGCCGACGGCGAGCCCGAGTGCGCCGAGCAGGCCCGTTCCCGCCACCGCCGCCGTGCCCCACAGGGCCACTTGCCGGCCCAGTCCCGGGTGCCGGGGCCGGGCGACCAGGCCGCCCACCGAGAGCGCGGCCGTGGCCTCGGCCCAGAAGACGAGTACGGGCCGCGCCTCCACGCCGTTGTACGCCGCGAAGGCCACGATCGGCGGTGCCACCAGGGCCGCCACCATCAGCGGCACCCACCACCACGCCTCGCGGCCGCCGATCCGCCGGCCGAGCAGATCGGCCAGTGCCACCGCCGGCAGCACGAAAATCAGCGACAGCAGGAACGCGATCACGCCGACGATCACGCTGAGCGAGAGCAGGCTCGCCGCCAGGGCGGCGTGGTCGACCGGGGTGTCCGGCGGCGGCTGCGTCCGGACGTACAGGAGGATCACCACGACGGCGAGCGCGACCTCCAGGCAGCCCACCAGCGCCGAAACCAGCAGCATCCGGCCGTACGACCGCTTCTGATGCACGGCCAACCCCCCTCGTGGCACGGCGAAATGAAAGCGTCCGCCCGGCCGGCGGCGTGGATCCATTCTGCCAGCTGGACTGAACGTGTTCAATAAATTCTTCGCGCACCAGTGGCGCCCCGGCTTTGTGGTGACTCGTTGACCGAGTCAGACCGGTCCGCCAGCCATACGCTGATGATTGGCATGGCTTTGTCATCGAGGGTGGCGGGTGGAGCGCGGAGAGCCGATCGCGGGGCGGTACGAGTTGATGAAGCGGCTCGGGCGGGGCGGGATGGGCGGCATGGGCGAGGTGTGGGCCGGGCAGGACCGGATGCTGCACCGGGACGTGGCGGTCAAGATGCTGGTGCTCGACGAGGCGATGCATGCGGATCTGCCGCGTCGGTTCGAGCGGGAAGCGGTGGCCGCCGCGCAGATCGGCCATCCGAACGTGGTCCCCTGCATGACCGAGGGGTCCACGAGGATCTGTGGTTCCTGGTCATGGAGCGGGTCGAGGGCGTGAATCTCGCCGAGCACATCCGCGACGCGAGTCCTATGGGCGTGGGGCGTGCTTCGGAGATCGCGCAGGGGATCTGCGCGGCCGTGGTCGCCGCGCACCGGGCGCAAGTCACCGGGTCAAGGGGGTCGGCTTCGGCATCGCCGGGTTCATTCAGAGCCCCTGCCGTACCAGATGCCCCTCGGGCGGGCGCGTACCCCAGTTAGGGATGCCATGACCGACTACCTGACCGCTGCCACGGCGATGCTCGGCCCCGCGCGGAATCGCTACGCCGATCCGGCCGCCTGGGACCAGCTCCACGCTGAACTCCGAATCCAGCTTCCGTCCGACTACCAGGCCGTCGTGGACGCGTACGCTCCCGTCCTGCTCAACGGCCACCTGTACCTGAGTCACCCCGCAACCGAACGCTGGAACCTGGGCCAACAGATCCGGGACACGGTCCGGGCCTGGTCCGACGTGGATTGGGAGGACCTCGACCCGGACGAGGACCCTCGCCTGCTGTTCGGACTGGAGGATCTGCGCTTCGGCACCCCCGACGGGCTGTGGCCGATCGCGAGCACCGACCGCGGCGAGACCGTCTTCCTCGTCGCTGCGAGCGCCGCATCCCCTTGGCTGCTGGTCGAAGACGGGGAGGGCGGTTGGGGGCGGTACGACATGGGCTTCGCCGAATGGCTCTACCGCTACCTCATCGGCGAAGACCTGGCCGGCCCCGACAGCTCAGCCTTCTACCCCGGCCCCGTGCGCCTGGAACACCTCCCGATGACTCCCGACGACCGCACCGAGTCCTGGTACGGCCCGGACCGCAGCATGTAGCCCTGCCCGCCACCAGGTCGCACACAATCCAACCCATGGACTGGCAGCGGGCTCCGTCCTCGGTCGCTCCCGTCTCCGACGCCCCGGCCGTCATCGACTTCGTGAACCTCACCAGCGGCCCAGAGCCTCCCCTGCCGGAGGACTTCCCGGCAGCCCACCGAACCCCATGGCCGCGGGCTTGAACCGGCTCCGCCGACTCGTGGAGAGCGGCTGTGCCCTGACCCGCCCCACGGAATGAGAGATTCCGGATAGTGGGCCGCCGATGTAGTGTCCTGCACCATGTCTCGCATCGTCATCCGTGGCCTCGGTGTCGCCACACTCCTCGTCGGCATACTCATGGGCACGTACGGAACCCAGACCTTCGCCACTGCCGTGGGCCTGGCCGGCACCGGAGGAACCCTGACCGTCACCGACTGCCGGATCGACGTCTCGTACAGCGACCGCGCACGCGACCGCGACCGCAAGGCCGACGAGCGGCGCGAGACGCGGCGGTGCTGGGGGCAGTTCAAGGCCACCGATGGCTCCGACATCGACCCGCAGCACGAACTCGCGAGTGACGAGGCGCGGCCGGGAGACCGGATCGAGGTGCGCGACAACGGCACCATCTACATGGAAGCGAATGCGGGTTCGGTGGCAGGCGGCGCCGCCATCGTCCTCATCGCGCTCGGCATGTTCCTCCTCGGAGGACTGGTGGCCGCGACGGGGCTCTATCCCTCTCCGGTGAAGCCCGCACAGCTCCAGCGCTTCAATGCCGCAGTGCGCGCTCTTCCGTGCGGCCGGACCGCTGCGTGGACCTGGCTCGGAGCCTGGGCCGCAGGACTCCTCGGCTTCGGGCTCGCCGAACTGTTCTGAGGAACCGTGGCACCGCAGGGGGCGACGGGCAGGTCGACCTTCCTTCGGTACCGCTCGCGCTCTGGTCCTCTCAGCCTTGTCGGCCACGCCCGTACCGGTCGTGACCGCCGGATCAGTGCGGCCCCCACGCCGTGGGTGCAGGTGCTGGTCTGCGGTTCCGGCCGCTCCCACGGCCTCGTCGCAGAGGAGCAGCGGCGGGTCGCCGACCCGCACGATCCGGGTGCGTACGTCGGCACCGGTCGCCTGCACTGTGGCGGTGGTCGGGGTGGTGGGGTCGTGCGCTTGCCTTGCTGCAGGAGCCAGGCCACCACCGTGCGCTTGCACTACCACCCTCGCGCCCTCGACAGGGGGCCTCCCGCCTCCGTTGCGGCTGCCCGGCAGCCCCGTCGCCGAGGTGCGGCGGGTCATGCGTAGTAGCTGAGGATCACCAGCAGCGCCGTACATTCCGCGAGGAGCTGGACGCCGAGCGCCGTCTGCCGCACCCGCAGGGCCGGAGCGGCCAGGGCAACCACGAACGCCAGGGCGCCGAGGCCGGCACTCCAGACGAACAGCCACCCGGGAAGCCCCCTGGTGCACTGCACCCCGTACGTCACGCAGCCCGACACCCGCACGGAGGACAGGAGCAGCATGACGGCCGCCAGGACCGCCGCCGGGAACAAGGCGGCGGACAGGCCCGACCAGAGCCGCGAGCGGTCCTTTTCTCCAGCCACGCGCACCGGGGACGTTGCAGGGGGAGCAGTTGCGTTCATGCCCCTATCCAACACATCCAGCGAGCCCGGCACAGCCGTCCGGATACTCACCTCGCGGGAGGGCCCCGTACTCAGACCACGGGCGCCGGGGCCTCGCACAACGCCGGCTGAGGCGCTTGGCGTGAGCGTGAGACGGCGGACAAGGCCGACGTCAGCAGCCGGCCGGACCGGCACGAGGACGGCGACCCGGACCGAGGGCGATCCCGTCCCGCGCCCAGCGCCGGTCGGCCGTCCGCTCTCCCGCACGGCGCGCAGGGCGCTCACTCCGGAGACGAGCGCGTGCGCGCCGACCGGCGTTGTGTCCAGGCGGCCCGCGCCCGCGAGCCCGGTCTGCCGGTCTTCTACCTCGATGCCGAGGGCGTCAACGACCTGGGCTCGCCTCACTGCTGTCCACGAGCCCGCACGCTCGGGCAGCGTCACCTACATCGGAGAGGCGGGCGAGGCCAACCAACTGCCCGCTGCGCACCGGCACACGACGACACGCGGCGGCGATCGCCGAGCTCGGCGACGAGCTCGTTGAAGGCTCTCGCTTTCCCGGCCCCTCGGTATCCTTCACGCCTTCAGCAGCCGTGGCTTTGTTCGTGAGTTGTGAGGGCGGGGGCCGCTCGGCGGGCGTGCTATAGGTTGCCGCCATGACTGATCTTGGACCCGTCGCATGGCCCCCTGCCCCGATCAGTACCGAACGGCTCGTGCTCCGCGAGTCCGAGGCCCGAGACCGTGCGGCGTTCATCGAGTTGTTCGCCTCGCCGGAGGTGGGCGCCTACCTTGGTGGCCCTCGATCGCGTGATGAGCTCGAACGCGCGGTGCCCGAGGTGCCCGGGCGGCGCCCTGGCCTTTTCGTGATCGATCTCGACGGAGCGATGATCGGCACGATCACGCTCGACCGGCGCGACGCAGAGCGTCCGGGGCACCTCCGTCCGGATGCCGGAGAGGCCGAGCTCGGCTACATGTTCCTGCCGGAGGCATGGGGACGCGGGTACGCCGCCGAGGCGTGCGCAGCGGCACTCGACTGGTTTGCCGACGCACTCCCCAGCGAGCCGGTGGTGCTCTGCACCCAGACCGCCAACAACCGCTCGATGAGCCTCGCGGCCAAGTTGGGGTTCACCGAGGTGGAGCGGTTCGAGGAGTTCGGCGCCGAGCAGTGGTTCGGCGTGCGGACCTCGGCCACGGCGTCCGGTTGAGCTCGTACTCGACGGTGCAGGTCGACGAGGCCACCGCTCGGTCGTCGGCCCTCGGCGCGGAGTTTGGATCGGACCGAGTTCGACGGTGGGGCGCGGTGACTGACCGGGGTGGGCCGATCTGCCGCTTGTGGCCCAGGAACGCGCCGCGGGAACGACGGGAGAGCCGGGAGTCCGGCAGGGCTCGCTACGCCTCGGTCCCGGGCGCGAGGATGCGGGCCGGGCGGGTCCGGGGATGTCGGCGGCCCTCTGGAGGGCGGCGAAGTCGCCGCGGGGCCGCGCCGATGGCCTCGGGATGCACCTGAGCCTTTCGAGAACGTCGCCAACGTGCGGGCGACCCTGGACTGGATCGAGACCGGGGCCGAGACCGTTACGGCGCTCCTGATGATCCACATTCGCCCGGCCGGCACTCCGCGACGAGGGTCGAACGTGCTGTCGGATTGGCTGAATAAGTCGAATGTGATGTGTGCATGATGGAACCTGAGTGAGTTTTGCAAGGGGAGGGGCGATGTTCGGTCTGTAGGCCGGGACGCTCGCCACGAAGGAACAAGAGCAGAGGCAGCACCAGCCACGACTCGTTTCCGGGGGATACGCCATGGGTTTATGTCCGACGAGTGACAGGCCGGGCGATGCTGACGTGGATTGAGGTCACCGCATGCGGTGCGGTCGGAGGCCTGATAGCCGAGGCGGTCGTCACCTTCGGGCGCCTTCACGCCTGGCAGCAAGCACGACATGCGGCGCGGGGAGCCTCGAAACAGCTTCCTCGCCTGGGGGCCTTCGTAGATCCACTCGCAGACTCGCTCGCCGCGCTCTTTCGTGTGGCGCTGGGGGGCGCGGCTGCTTGGCTGCTCCATGCTGAGGTCACCGGTGTGTATGCCGCCGTGACCGTTGGCGCCTCCGCGCCCGCGCTGCTTGCCCAGGTAGGCAGAGCGACCACGGCAGCCGAAGCCCTCGCCGGACCCGGGCCCGAACCCGGGCCCGGAGGCGACGGCGCGCCCGGGTTTGCCGCCTGGCCTCCAGGTCCTCCAGGGGTTCGAACGGCCGATGAGGAGACCGCCTCATGAACGCGGCTTCGGTCGCCGAGCGTTCCTGGAGGTCGTTCATCGGAGCGCGTGCCCACCCCCCGCGAACGGCGGCGCGAGGACGCGCCGGATACACCCTCCGGCAGCGGATCTGGGCCTCGTTCATCAGCCGCGACCTCCCACCCATGCACTTGGGCGGGGTACGGGCACACGAGGCGTCGCCCCCCGCCCCGCGGCAGCCTCTCCGGGAGGACCCGTCCCGGAACGGATCGCCGGCGGGCCGCCTCGCTCCGGGTTGGTTCGCGCTGCCTTCACTCCCAGTGACCGGCGGTCTGACCGCTGCGGGAGGCGACGCAGTGGTGCTCGAAGCGTCGTCCCCCGACGGCCGGGTCAGGTTTCTGGTGCGTGGCCACGGAACCGACTGCCCCGAGTACAGCCTGGAGCTCGTACTGGTCGGTGTCGATGCCGCTCGGCCGATGGTGGCCTCGATCAGGTACCCCAAGGCCGAAGGCGGTGAGCAGGCGCTACTCGTACCAGTGGTGCAGGGGAAGTTCGGCCCTGCCGCCTCGTACGTCCGTCTGCCGGGCTTCGCCGCCGAGTCGGCATCGACGCAATGGACGGCCTGTGCTCCCGTAGCGGTGACTTCGAGCACTGCCTGGGACGCCGCGACGGTTGCCGACTCGGTTCGTGCGGCGCTCAACGAGGCGACCCGCAACGCCTGGCGACAGGTGCGGGAACTCATCGGCGACGACCTGCGCAGCGTCATCGACGGCGAACTGCCATGACGGCCGCCGACGAGGAGGGGCGCGTGCAGGCCCCTGACAGCGGTACTGGCCCGCGTCCTTCTCGGCTGCTTCGGTTGCCATGGCGACGGTCCGGTACCCGACCGGGTGGGTTCCCGGAGCGGACGGCAGTCGACGAGGCGCTTGAGAGTGCGACGGGCCCGCAGGCCGCCGTGCAGGACCTGCTCGGCGAACGACGGCTGTGGTGGAAATGCTGCAGCGAGGCGGTGCGCACGGATCCGTCCTGGCTGTTCGGCGGACGGGCCGAGGGCCTGCACGCCTGGCTCGACGAGACGGCGCCGGACCGCGCGGCAGCCGACTCGGTGGCACCTGCTGACCACGCGTGGCTGTTGGGCCGGGCTTTGAGCGCAGAGGGGGACCGGGACGGGGAGCACGATGGGGCGCTGGACGCGTTGGCGCAGGGATGGGGTCGCAGTGGACTGGTCTCGGCGGACGCCGCGCCCGGGCCCGCGCAGCCGTCCGGCAAGGGGCTCGAAGGCCTCTCACAGAGTGCGGCGAGCGGGCTGAGGAGCGTCGTCGACCGCGTTCAGCACCGATATGGCAGCCATGGCAGCACGGTCGAGGACGGGGAGCAGGCCGCTGGAGTGAACATGCTCGTCATCGCAGCGCTGTTGATGGCGGGTGCACAACCGCGCAGCCGGTCCGTCGTCAGCGTCCCCGTGGTGTTCGGACGGTCCGCCGGACCAGCCGGCCGGGCCACCGCTGGGGAAGGTGTCACCGGCGTTCTGGAACTGTGCGAGTTCCCCCCGGGGCCGGCGGGGTTGTATCCCGATCCGCGGGCGATGGCGGGAGCGCGCAGCCCGAACGGACAGTTCGCCACCTCGTTGGGCCGGGCATGGAACGCGGCCGGCCCCCGGCGGCAGGGGCGTTGCGTGTTGTGGCGCCTCGTCCTGGCGGACGATCCGATGCCTCCGACGCGGATCGAGGGCCCCTCGCTCGGCGCTGCCTTCGCGATCGGGATACGCGAGCTCTTACGCCGCCCGTCGACCGGCCGGCCCGGCGTGGCCTGGCTGCGCGGGACCTTCTACGGGTTGCGGCCCCGGACCGCGGTGACCGGAGCGCTCGACGGAGGCGAACGCCTCCTCAAGGTCAGCGACATGGACGCCAAACTGCTGGCCGCACGCCGCAAAGGGCTCCACCTCGTCGCACCCGAGGCGAACCGCCTCGACGTCGCCAAGGCCCCTGAGCCCGGTGCGGTGAGATTCGCCTCCACCCTGAAACAGGCCGACCGGTACGCCCGAAGAATCCGGACCGGCCGCCTGGCCGTCGCCATGGCGCTGGCAGCGACGGCCACCGCCACGGGGCTGGTGGTGACGCAGCAGAACGCAGAGGCCATCGAACGGTTGGCGACTGCGCATCGGCTCGCCGAGGTGTCACAGAACCTGCTCCCGACCGATGTCGGGCTCGCCGAACTGTTCGCCGTGCAAGCCTACCGACAGCACCCCGATTCGCTGACCCGCGGTGCACTGTTCCAGGCCGTCACCGCCAGCCCCTACTTGGCCGGCAGTGTCAAGGCGAGCGGGCCCATCTCCGCGCTGTCGAGCTCGCGGAGCCAAAACGTCGTACTCGCCGGAACCCAGCAGGGCGAAGTGCAGCAATGGCCGCTCACCGGCACGGTGCCCGGCGCGTCCCGGAGCCTGGGCAGGCTGCCCGGCCCGGTCACCGCCGTTGCGGCCGACTCGTACGGCGGCGTGGTCGCCGCGATCGACGACAGTACGGTCCGCGTCTGGGCCGCCGCGCAGCCGGTCACCGCGCCGGAGATGGCTGCCGGGGAGCATCCCACGGCGGTGGGAGTCTCCCCGTCGGGACGCACCGTCATCGTGACGACGTCCAACCGGCAGTTCGAGGACCCGCCCACGATGTGGGTCCTGGACCGGTCCAGTGGAATCACCACTCACCTCGACCTGGACCTCCGCGCGCCCACGAGCGCCATCGGCTTCCCCGACGAGGAGAAGGTGGTGGCTTTCGAGAGCGGCTACGGTTCCTGGGAGGAGATCTCCCTGCCGGCGCCGGCCCGGACCGCCGGGAGCACGGTCGGCTTCGGCGTCCACAACCTTGCAGCCGCACTGGGACCGGACGGCAGGACCTTCAGCTACACCAACGGCGCCTCGACCCTGCCGGTCTGGCTGGCAAGAGGGACACCCGACATCGACAAGCCGGTGTACAGGGCCCAGATCCACACCGGCCCTCCGACGGTGGCACTGGCCCTCTCCATCGACAGGGGGGTTGCCGAGGCCGTCGGAACCGACATCTACGTGTCGATGAGCGAGGTGGACAACGGCCGGTCGCCGCTCACCGCGCCCGTCACCCTCACCGGAGCGGGTCTGATCACGCGTGGCGCTCTCGCCTTCCTGGGGCACGGCCTCGACTCCAGGCTGATCTCTGCCTCCGGTGACGTACTCAGCCTGTGGGATCTCGAGCAGCGCTCCCGGATCGCGACGGAGACCTCGGCAGACATCCCCACCTCCTGCAACGGCTGTGGAGGGCCGATCGTGGCCCTGTCTCCCGACGGCCGACTCGCAGCGGTCATCGACGGCAACGGCACTCAGCTCGAAATCCAAGAGCTGGACTCGTCCGATCCCGTCGAGTGGTCGTCGCGCCGCTTGCTGCCGGACGGGGATTTCCAGGCGGCGCTGTGGCAGAAGGACGGCAGCGGGCTCATCGCGGTGTCCGGGGACGGCAGCGCCAAGATCCTCTCTCGCACCAAGGACTTCCAGGTCACCGGCACCTGGGCGCCGTTGCCGAACCCGTCCCGGACCAGCAACGTCCTGCAGGCGCAATTCCTGCCGGACGGCCGACAGGTGGCTGAATTGCTCCGATCCGGCGCCATACGCTTCCGGGACGCTGCAACCGGAAAGGTTCTGCGCCAGGTGGACGGCCCCGAGAACATGTCCATGTGGCGCCTCCCCCGCGGGTGGGCAGCCTTGGCACCCAAGGCCGATTACGCGGCGGTGATCAACCAAGAGGAGTCCCAGGCCGTGGTTACCGACACCGCTACCGGCCACTCCCGGACGATCGCCGGGGCAGACATGGCAGGCGTCGCCTTCGCGGGGGAACGCCTGCTCGTCCAGCGGGAACTCGGTCGTCTGGAGGTCTGGACCGAGTCCGGAGACCGGCTTCTCGACACGATCGAAGGCACCCCGGAGACGAGTGTGGGCCCGGCCGTCGGTGGACAGGACCTCATTGCCGAGAAAGCAGGCGGCGACACCGCCCGACTCATCGACCTCCAATCCGGGCATGCCCTGGGCACCATTGCCCTCCCGACCGGCGTCAAGGGCGAGTCAACCGGGCTGGCGATCTCGGCGGACGGTACCTCACTCGTCACGGCGACCGAGGCCCAATGGGGCGAGGAGAGCTACAGGGCTCGCCTGATCAGCTGGAAACTCGAGCCGAGCGTGTGGATCCGCTCCGCCTGCACATCAGTTGGCCGGGACCTCACCCCCGAGATCTGGAGGCAGTACATGGGCACCCGCGCCCCGTCGAATCTGCGGTGCCCGAAGTGATCCGCACGCGCAGCCGCCGGGGCAGCCCAGCGCGGCTGCGCACGCTCGGGCCGCCGCCGCACCCGCGTGGTCCAGCGGGCCCGGCCCGGTCCCGGCGCGAGGCCCTGTACCGCCTCCGGCGCCAGGTCCTCAGGCCGGGCGCTTGGCCATGACGACCAGACCCGGCCCGGTCTGCTCGTCTGCAGGGAGCCGAAGTTCGGCGACCGGGTGCAGTCCGGCCTGCTCGATCAGTTCCACGAGCTGTTCCGGCCGCCATTTGTGCGTCGTCCAGCGAACGGGTACGCCTCCGTAGGCCTCGGTGCGCACCGCGTCTTCGTCGCCGACGTGTGTTGCGGTGATGAAGTGGCCGCCCGGCTTGAGGGCGCGCGCGAACAGGGCGAGGACCTGAGGAAGGACGTCGCGAGGGAGGTTGAACAGTGACCACCACCCGAGCACGCCGCCAAGAGATGCTTCTCCAAGGTCGAGATCGGTGGCAGAGGCGACGCTGAAGCGGCATTGCGGATGAAGACGGCGCGCGTTTTCGATCATGCGGGGTGAGAGATCCACTCCGGACACGTCGAGTCCGCGTTCGGCGAGGTAGGCGGTCACCGTTCCAGGGCCGCAGCCGACGTCGAGGACAGGCCCAAGCCCGCTCACGGTGTCAGCGAAAGCATCGATTGATGCCTTCAGCCATGGATGGCTACGGATGTCGCCGAATCCCGTCGTCAGCACCATGTGGGCGTAGTTGTCAGCCACCCGGTCGTAGGACTCACGGACCACGTCTAGATCGGCCGGGCGGTCAATATGGTGTGCACGCATCAGCCAACAATAGGACGGCGCTGGGGCCTTGGAGAGCTGTTACAGCCGTTGGCGCCGAGATCGATCACGGTCCGATTGTTGTGGAGGATGCGCGTCACCGCTGTCCGCGCCCAGGCCCGCGAGCAGGCGCAGCCCGTCCTCGGCGGGGCTGCCTGGGGCCGCGGACAGCACCAGCAGCTCCATGCCTGATTCATCCGGCAGGGCTGGTCAGACGTGGAGGCGCAGGTAGACCAGGAGAGCGTCGTCCGGCACACCTTCCAAGTAGCGCTGCCCGGCAGAGAGGGTCCCGGGTGCGATGTCCGGTGTGTGCGGGCACACGGTGCGGCCGCCGCAGGCGCTGTGGAGCCCTTCCTCGCCGAACTCGTACCACCAGCCCTCCAAGGTGAGAACGTTCCCGAAACCCATCCCGTCGATCCGTGAGTGGTGACGGATGAAGTCCTCGCGGGAGTGGTCGCCCACCATACGGAGGGGATCGAAGCAGTCCAGGAAATGGGTGCCGTAACGGTGGCTGCGGGCTGCGCCCTTGAGCTCGTCGAGAGCCGAAAGGTAGGTGCGGATGAGCGGCTGTGCCAGGTAGCGCTCGTAGGCCGGCGTCCAGGGGTCCGGATACCCCTCCATACGGAACTGGAGGAACGGTGGTACGCCCATCTCCGCCTTGCTGCGTTCCACGAACGACTCAAGCGACTCGGGAGCGGGATGGCGGCCGGACAGCTCCGCCCACATGTCCCACGCGCGGCCTGCCAGGACCACGGACTCCGCGCAGGTCGCGCTGAAGTCGAGCAGCCCCCGCGGGCCTCCCGCGCACATCCCGGGGAGACTGGGCTCGCTCGTACCGTCGTGCCGCGGCCGGTCGTGCAGGAGGCGCGGGTCCGACTCGAAGCCGGCAAGGGCGGCAAAACCGAACCCCCCGCCGCCGCCACAAATCCGGTAGTGGTCCCAGATGTCGAACTCCCCGCCGAGCCCCTTCTCCCGCTCGAACGGAGCCATCGCCTCCGCGACCGCCGCGTCCACCCGGCCCGCAGCCGAACCCGGCAGACACACCACTATCCTCATTCCGGCCATGCCCTGATCATGCCAACGCCTCACGCCGAGGGCGCAGGGCGGGGTGGCCGTACGCGGTCCGAGGCACTGCGGGGCCGATCCGGTCCTGTCCCCGGGGACAGGACGGATTGTCGGCCGTCCGCCACGATGCCAACCGTCGAGGTCACGGGGTCACAGGTCGTCCTTCGTACCGAGGACGGCGGGGCCGCTGCCTTCGGGGAGGTGTGCCACTACCAGGGCGAAGGCCGCTTCCAGGGTCGCCACCTCGCCGAGGACGCCCTCCCCGGCCCGGCCCGTGACCTGGAACCCGCCGGCCGCGAGCGGATGGACGAGCGGCACGTCGTGGGAGGCGGGGTAGCCGGTGCACCGGCTGAGGTGGAGGATGCCGTGGCTGACCCCGGGGAAGAGCACCCGCAGCCGCGGTTGCGCGTACGCGGCCCGCACCATGGCGGGGTCGATCACGTCTCCCCCGAACCCCATGAACTCCTGCCACCGTTCCGCGACGATCTCCGCAGCCTTCCGAGAGCCCGCACTGTCCGTCGTCACGCGAGCTCACCTCCTCTTCGGTTCGTTGCCGGTGTCCGGCGGAGTCAGTCCGGGAGTGTCGGGTCGGGGAACCTCGATGCGTTGGCTCTCCCGTCCGGCACGTCAGCCTCGTACATCCGCCCGTTGCGGGCAACGATGCTCATCTCCCCGGCGGTGCCCACACCTTCCGGCCGGTTCCCCTCCTGCACGGGGCCCGCCCGGGTGAGCCCTGTTCCCGCGTAGGCGCGCGGCCCCGGATCCGGCCGATCGTCAGGTCCTCGCCGATGCGTCGGACGGTCTCGCGGCCCGCCTCGCCGAACCGCGCGTCCCGGGCCGTCGCGCCCGACGCGGGGCGATCTTTGAGTAACCTCGGCCAGGAACGGGCATTTCGGTTATTTCGAGGAAGTCTGGCGAGGTGGGCGCGGCTCTCGGGTAGGCGGGTGACTGTGCCTTCGCTGCGCTCTCCGACGCTCCAACGGCATCCGCCAGCTGCGATGGAGGAGTTCACTGTGCATCGTGTACTGCAGTTTCTGAGAGGGCGGCATGTGCCTGTCCTGGCCGCGGCTCTGGGCGTGGCGGTCCTGGCGTTGGCCCCCGGCACGCCCGGAGCGACGGCCGCGCCCGCGGGTCGCACCGCTCCTCCTACGGCGGGCATCGTGCACGAGTACCTGATGCCCCTGCCCCGGCTGGGCAGCACGCATGAGTTGGTCATCGGGCCGGACGGCAACCTCTGGGTCTCCCAACAACTCGAGGACCGCGTCCTGCGCGTATCGACGGCCGGCCGCGTGATGGGAATTACCGACTTCCCCGAGAACAGCGGACCCCACGGCATCGACAAGGACTGGCGCGGCCATGTCTGGGTCACCGAGGAGTTCACCAACGCCCTGGTGGAACTGGACACCACCGGCAAGCCCGTCGCCCGCCACCCGCTTCCGTCGCCCGGCGCCGGGCCGCACGGCCTGCGCATCGGATGCGACGGGCACACCGTGTGGTGGACGGGGAAGGAAAACGGAACCGTCGGAAGCTTCGACCCGCGCACCGATACGTGGACCGTGCACCGCCTCGCCCCTGACAGTGAGCCGATCTACCTCGCGCGAGGGCCTCGCTGCGACATGTTCTTCACCGAGCTGACGGGCAACCGCATCGGCCGTATCGACACGAACGGCCACCTGCGCGAATACGCCATCCCCAGCCCCGACAGCCGACCCATCGCCGTCGTCGCCGGCCGGCGCGGCCACGTCTGGTTCACCGAGGAAGCCGGGGCCGCCTACGCCGACCTCGACCCCGACACGGGCCGCATCACCGAGCACCGCACCGATGTCGAAGGCGCCAAGCTGGCCGGGCTCGACTTCGACTGCTTCGGCAACCTGTGGGTCCAGTACAACGAGCCCGGACTGATCGACCGCGTGCGCCCGGACCTCACCACCAGCCGCTACACACTGCCTACCACCGTCCCGGTCGGCCACCGCATCACCTCCGGCCCGGACGGCTCCATGTGGTTCACCGAACTGGCTGCCGATACCGTCGGCTCCATCACCACCGGCTGCCCTCCCCCACACCAGCGTCCTGAGCCGACAGCGTGAGCCCAGCGCCTCCTCGGCGCCGACCAGGTCCCGGCGGGGCGGGGCGGGACGTTCAACCGGCTTGCCCCGCCGTCGGCGTAGCCCGGGCGATGAGCAGGGCTACGTCGTCGTGATCTCCCGGGTGCCGCATGGTGTGCAGAAGCAGGTCGCAGGTCTCGTCCAGCGAGCGGCTGGGCTCGTCGAGGACGTCGAGGAGAACTTCGAGACGTGTGTCGATCGGCGCATCGCGGGTCTCGACCAGGCCGTCGGTGTAGAGGACGAGCTGGTCTCCCACCTCGACGGCAAGGCTGGTGGTGTGGAAGGCGACACCACAGCCGCCCAGCGGCGCGCCGGTCGGCAGGTCGAGGAGCTCTCGCGTGCCGTCCGAGCGGAGGAGGACGGGAGGCAGGTGCCCGGCCAGGGAGAGGTGGCACTGCGCCGTGTGCGGGTCGTAGACGGCATAAACGCAGGTCGCGAGCGTATCGAGACCCTCGGTGACGTGATCGAGGTGGTGCAGAACCTGGGCGGGGTCGAGACCGAGATCGGCCAGGGTCCGGGTAGCGGTGCGCAGCTGGCCCATGGTGGCTGCGGCTGCGACACCGCTGCCCATGACGTCGCCGACGACGAGCGCGGTCTTGTCGCCGCTCAGAGGGATGACGTCGAACCAGTCGCCGCCGATCTCCATGGTGGCCTGGGCGGGGCGGTAGCGGCTCGCGACTTCCAGGCCCGGGCGCCGCGGCGGCGTGTGGGGCAGCAGGCTGCGCTGGAGGGTGAGGGCGGTGTGGCGCTGTTCTTCGACGGCTCGGTGACGCTCGGTGACGTCCACGCTGGAGGTCGCCACGCCCAGTACGGTCCCGTTGGGGGCTTCGAGCCGATAGAACGAAATCGACCAGGCGTGATCGTGATCCGGGTCGGCCGGAGTACGGCCGACGGTGTACTGGTCCACGATGGGAACGCCGGTGGCCAATACCTCGCGCATCGCAGCTTCGAAGGACGCGCCCAGGGCCGGCAGCACCTCATGGACGTGCCGGCCAATGTGCTCGGCGGCCGGCACCCCGTTGAGGCGCTCCTCCGCCGGGTTGACCGAGACGTACCGAAGGTCGGTGTCCAGTACACCCAGTCCGACCGGCGACTGGGCTACCAGCCGGGCGGCGAGTGCCAGGTCCCGTTCGACCTGCCGTACCGTCGCCTGGTCCGCGGCCAGGCCCAGGGCGTAGTAGTCCTGCTGGGAGTCCAGCAGCCGCATGTTGCGGAACTCGACCATGCGCGTACTGCCGTCCTTGTGCCGAACGGGGAAGGCTCCAACCCAGCTGCCCCCTCCTTCCATGACCTGAGCGAACATGTCCAGCACGGTCGGCAGGTGCTCTTCATGGACCAGCAAGGTGCCCGCGAACTCGCCGAGTGCCTCCTCGGCGGTGTAACCGAACAGGTCCTCCGCCTGCGGGCTCCACAGATCGATCCTGCCGTCGGCGTCGAGGAGAACGGCGGCCACGCTCAGCACATCGAGCAGACCGCCCGGCCCGGGCGTAGCGGCCCCCGCCCCGTCGGGATCGCCCCGCGAGGGCTCGGTGACACCCATCTCCGGGCTCTCCTTCCCGCCGCCGAAGGCTGCGGCCCTTTGCCGGGCAGTGATCACGAACCGGCGTTTGCGCTCCGAGCCATCTCATCCTCCCCCTCTACGGGACGCACGTGCACGCCACGCCGTCGAGGCATGGCCGTCACCACTACGGCCGAAGACGGAGCCGGGATCCTCACGTCGAGCGGGGAGCGCTGACAGGCCCGCGGCCGCTCTGCCTGCCCTGTCAGGGCACGGGTCTTCCGATGACGGGCCGGGGCTCACCGGGGCAGGGCGCAGGCCCGGGTTCGATGCCGTACGCCAATGGGATGAAGCACATCGCGACAACTACGCCGAGGACTCGGTCGGGCTGGTCCGAGCGGTGGACTTCCTGCAGCAAGGCGCCAAACGGTGTGGTGGTCCGCCCTTGACCGCCGGTTGGCCTCGGGCGACCGCACTGGCCACGCTGATCCCCTCGCTCATCTGTACCGCGGGCGGCGGGCCCGGGCGCCGGGACGGCTCACATTCGGCGGTCCCCAGCCCGCCGCTCGGCCAGGCGGCCGTAGCGGCTTCGCAGTCGCCCGACTTCCTCCCAGAAGAGATCGGTATAGCCGGAATCAACCGGACGGAACCGAGCCAGTTCCGCAAGAAGCTCCAGGGCACGCTCCGGCCGGCCCCCCTCACCGGCTGCGCGCACGTGCCGAAGAACAGCCTCCCGGCGCTCCGCCGAGGGCGGCTCGGACGACGTGTACGGAGGAAGCGGGACGAGAGCGTCCCACAGCAGGGCGGCCTGCTCGAAGTCGCCCAGCGCGTAGGAATCCTGCGCCACGGTGGCACATACTTCCCGTCGCTGTAGGTCGTCCGCGGGCAGGCCCTGGGCCAGATCGGGCAGCAGTGGTGCCAGGGCGTCGCGACGTGCTCGCTGTGCTGTCGTCGTCGTTCGGTGCCGTTCCCTGCCGCGCCGGAACTCCCGCAGCCCGCCATATGCCTGGTCGATGCGCGCGTACAGCACCGCGGGGTCCAGCGGTCCGAGGCCCGTCTCCGAAGCCCGCTCCAGAACGGCGGCCAACCGTGGCAGGACCGGTCCGGGATCCTCCGGACTCCGGCGGACCACGTACCCGAGGTGGAGCAGCTCGGCCGCCGTGGTCGCCGGGTCCTGTGGCCCGAGCCGTTGAGCGGTGTCACCGGCGAACACCCGGAGCTGCCTCTCGGTATCGCTTGAGTAGGGGCGCCCCTGAATCAGCTCGGTGAGCTGATCGAGGCGGCTCCGCGTCTGCCCCCTGACGTCCGTAGCCGCGGGGCTCACGCCGTTCGAGGTGCCGCCTGTGCCGCCTGTGCCGCCTCCGGACGGTGTCACGGCCTGCCCGAAGCCCCCGGCTGCGACATACGGCCGCCGCCCGGGCACGGGCGGGACACGCGAGGGCGGGACCACCACCGTCGAGCCGGTTCCCACGAGTTCCGCCAGCCGTCGCTCCACCTCTCTGGCATCCGCCGGCCGGTCGGCCGGGTCCTTGGCCAGCAGGTCCGCGACCATCCGGTCGGCCCCGGGCGGCAGCCCCGGCCGGAGCTTGCTCGGCGCCGGCGGCTCGGCGGTCACGTGCTGGGTGAGCAGCTCGACCGGGTCCTGCCCCGTGAAGGCGGGCCGGCCGGTCCACAGCTCTACCAGGACACACCCGAGCGCGTACAGATCCGCCCGCCCGTCCACGCCAGTGCCCCGCCAGCGCTCGGGGGTCATGTACGGGAAGGACCCGACCACGAACCCTTCGGCGGTGAGGGCCGTTTGCCCTTCCCATCGCTTCGCGATACCGAAGTCGAGCACCTTCACCACGCCCGACTCGGTCACCATGACGTTCGCCGGCTTGATGTCCCGGTGCACGATGCCCACGTCGTGGGCCACGGCCAGCGCCGAGCAGATCTGCCGGGCCCAGCCGACGCTCTCCGCGAATCCCGGCAGGCCGCGCTCCAGCAGTCCGGCCAGGTCCGTGCCCGCCACGTACTCCATGACCAGGTAGACGACCGTGCGTCCATCGTCCGCGAATTCCCCCACGTCGTGAACGACGGCGACGTTCGGGTGCGTGAGAGCCCCGGCAAGGTGAGCCTCGCGCATGAAGCGGCGCACCGCCTCCTCGGTCTCGGCCAGCCCGGCCTTGACCACGACAATCCGCCCGATGCGTAGGTCGTACGCACGCCAAGCAGCACCGAATCCGCCGCTCCCCAGAAGGTTCTCAAGCCGGTATCGGCCCCCCACCACGTCTCCGGCCTCGACCATGCCCCTCTGCCCCCTCCGCCGCCCGGACTCTCGTGAGAGCAGGCTGTCAGATCCTTTCCCGGCCGCAAGGGATTCCCGTGATCCCGTGCCGGCTCCGCCAAGGCCATTCACGATCTTCAGGGAGGGTGGCTCATGGGTGCCGGCGGACGGGACTACGTCACCAGGTACGACGGCGATGTCGCGGCGGCCCTGGCGGCGTTGCAGGCCAGGGTGTTTCAGGAGGAGTGGCAGCGGTGTACGTCCTTTGCGATGGGACAGGCCGGCTCCGGATCGGGAGGTCTGCCGACTATCCTCGTGACGTGCAGCTGCCCCATGGCCCGCCGAACGTCCCCGATGTCCTGGGGGCAGCGTTTCCGGCCCGTCTTGCCTGTGATGTGCGCAGTGTTCTGGCAGTCCTGCCGGACGCCAGGCTCGGGCCGGTGGAGCCCTTCCAGGTCGAGGTGCAGGGCGAGGTCGTGGCCATCCCTTCGCGGATCTACAACGAGGAGCCGGAGGCCGGCTTGGAACCGTCCCTGACGGGGACCCAACGCCTGATCCTGCATTGCTTGTACTCCCGACACGGTGATGGCCGGGTTCGTCAGCGCCGCCTCGAACGGATCGTGTCGTCAAGCGAGCCGTGGGTCGTGCCGTTCGTGGTGCAGCTGGCCGGCGAGTACGTACTTGAGATCCTTGAGACGATCGGGCGGGGGCTTCCCGGGCTCGCTGTCCCGGGCTCGGCCCAGCGCCGGCTCTACGGGGAGTTCATCGCGCGGAATGCGGTCTTCTTCGCGCGGACGGAGAGGCGCGTGGCGAGCTACTGGTCGTGCTACTACCGTGGGAAGTACGCGGCGTTCGGCACGTATCCAGGGGGTGCTCTTGTCGAAGGGTTCCGGGCCGCCGCATCGGAACAGGTGGGTGCACGGTTGCCGCGCCACACGCCGTCCCCGTCGGCGAACGCGGCCAGCGGCCAGCGGCCAGCGACCAGCGGCCCGGTAATTTCCGTGCGGCAAACCAACTGCTGGACATCTGGATCAAATGACGGATCGGCCGGCGACCTCCTGGAGGTCGCCGACTGATCACAGCGTCACACAGGGCCTAAGAATTGGTCGACGGCGCGGGTTCCCGACGATGCGCCAGCCAGGTGCGGCCCAGGTCGTCCCAGATCGCCTGATACCGGCCGAAGATTTCGCCCAGCTGATCGAAGGTGAGCTCGTCGGCGGCCGTCGACGCCACCAGGTATTCGAGTTCATCGGCAAGCCGCCGGAACCGGTACTGCGCTTCCTCCATCAGAACCCAGCGGGAGCGCCAATTGAAGAACGGTTCGACGGCTCCTAGCAACGTCACCAGCGCTACACACGCCAGGGCCAGACCAGTCCACGCGTTTAGATTCTGGAGCCCCAGGATGACGGTGGACCCAGCGGACAGTACGAGCGTCGCCACCTTGGTGATGGAGGCGCTTCGACCGAACCGCTTCTTCTTGCCGCGGGCGTAGCCGTTGCCCTGACGGATCTTGTCCAGCAGGAGGTCGGCTGCCTCCCTCGGGCTGGGACCGACACCTGGTCCACTGTCCGGCTGCACTGCGCCCCCAAATCACCGTCGTCGACTTGCCGCTCGCTCACCGGCAGGCGTTGCCCTGACATCGCGCGGCTCCCTGGCGTTGCCACTCGACAGCCCCTGCCAGGGAAGATGATCATGTCATTGGCGCACGGTCAAGCGCGATGACGCAAGGCAGTCGACCGGGCGCAGTCCGGGGCCTGGACGTCGGTGAAGTCGATGTCCAGGTCGCGACGCGGAGGTTGTTGTCCTTTCGGCTCAGCGGGGCGACTTGGGCCAGGTCTCGTCCTTCGAACCGCTGCAGGTCCACTGGATCAGTTGCGAGCCTTTCGTGGCATCGGAGCCCAAGCCAAGGCACTTTCCGGAATACACGTTCCGTAGAACGTGGGTATTCTCGTCGTACCACCATTTCTCGTCGACAGCGCCGTTGCAGGTGTACTGGACGATTTTGGCTCCGTTGTCCAGCTTGGACGCCGGCCCCATGCACTTGCCCGAGTGTTCGTTCTGCAGGAAGAACGCAGCCTTCCCGTTCGCATCGGTCGTGTCCACGAATATCCAGCGTTCGTCGCGAGCGTTGGTACACCCCCACTGGATGACGGGGTCGCCGTTGTCGTGCTTGTTCCCGACTCCCGCACACAGGACGCTGTATCCGTTGCTCAGATACACGCTCTTATCGGCGGCGTTCGGGACCAGCGAGAACACGGACCGGTCGCCGGCCGCCTCGTTGAGACCCCACAAGCGGCCGGATGACGGCGCGTAGCTCAGGTTCTGCGTGACCGAAGGTGCGCGGGATATGACCTCCGGAACGCCGTTGGGCTCCGCGCGGTAGATGCACGCGTGATCGCCGTTGTCCGAGGTCCATTCGTCGTCGCCCATGTAGTGGGGTGGACACGCCGCCGAGAGATAGTAGTACGTGCCGTCCGTAGCGACCCCCTGCAGGAAGTTGATGTTGCGCGGTGCGGCGTACGCTGCCGACGCCTTGACCGTGCCGGTGCTGTCGGGCTGGAGCAACTCGGTGGAACCGTTGAGGGGCCAACGGATCACGTTCGTGGTGTACGGACTCCCCCCGTTCGGATCGACTCTGCTCGGTCCGGCGAGGAATTCACCCGATACCAGGTGGTCGGTCGAGCCGCTCCGGTCCAGGCTCAGGGAACTGAGGCACGCCCGCTCACCGGGACAACTCCACAGGCTCTTCCCGACGGGCGGGATGATGTAGCGACCGACCATGGGAAGGGCCCATTGGTGGTAGCGGGCGGAAGAAACACCGTTCACGATTCCGGTGTGGTCGCTGCCGGCGTTGCCCATCTTCCACAGGTGTCGGAAGTCGTAGACCTGCAACTCTCCACCATTGGCCACGAACAGCGTGTTTCCGTACCAGACCATGCCGTCCGTGTGGATCTTCGTCACCGGCACATAGTTCCCACCGTCGGCACGGGTCGGCTGTACGAGCATGACGTGCCCGTAGTTCCAGTCGCTCCCGGTCGAATCGACGATGGAGATCCGGCCGAATTTGTTGCGATGCTCCTCGGCGTCGCCGCCACCGTTTCCGTAGTACCAGGAAGCGAGGACCAGGTGGTGACCGTTCACGGTCCCGCCGGGATAGGCGTCATGCGAGCCCGTCAGTCCCTGAGGGTGCCAACCGCCCGCCGGGTCCCAGGCGCTCGTCTTGTCATCGCCTTCGTCCCAGCAGAACCCGTTGTACTTGTAGGTCCCGTTGAGTCCGGTGGTGTGACACAGGGAACGGCCTACGTGCTGCCGGGATTGCGCGACGTCCAACGGCGTCACGTTCGTGACGGCTCCGGAACCCTCCAGATCCCGGACGATGTCGCCGTAGTCCTTGAAGTTGGCGTCCGGGTCCACGTGCATCGTGTACTTGCCGGCATCGACCGCCGCGAAGGTGGCGTCTGCGGCCACCGCAGCGGGCTGGGAACCCATGAGGGCGAGTGCTGCCAGGCATAAGGCGGACAGTGCTGCCCCCAGGGAACGCACCTTTTCTGAACGTCCGTCTGAATTCATGCGAAGAAACACTACTGGCCTGTCCGGCTGCGCCACACACGGGGATACGGCGCCCGCAGCGGGGCAACCAACGCCTTCTGGACGCGCGTTGGCGTACGTGCGCCGCGTCGACGCCGGCGCGCGCGGCAAGGAGCGGACAGCTCCTCGACATCCGCACACCAGCGCGGAGATACGCAACTGCGTGCGGGGAAACGGTAGAAGCACCTGTTACAGGGCCCTGAACCCATTCGGCTCACTGCACACGAGGTGGGCGTGAATGACCGGCCCCTGTGGCCGAAACCACCTCGCTCCGACCCCGCACGGACCGCCCCCAGCCGCTGCCCCTTTCGCGTCAATTGAGCCTTGACGCTTGCCTCTTACAAGGGAGAGTTACGGACATGTCCATATTCAGCAACAGGCATCCCGAGTTGCGGCGGTTAGCTGTGGTGCGGTCCAGAGTATGGCTCCCCGGTAGGACGCCGGGAACGGTACGGAGTCCGCCCGACTTGCTGCGGCATACGCCGTGGACCTTGTGAAGTACGTGTGATGTGGCGAGATCGCTTTGAGAGCATGCGGACTCCCCCAGGCCCGCCCCCACTGCAGGCGGCGTCCGAGCTCTTTGGAAAACAGCAGTACAACCGACCCCAGGAGGTCTTGTGGAGCCCTGGCAGTGTTCCCCGTCAGCGGTCACGGTCCCTCAGCTGACCCTCGACCCCTACCGCTTCCCCGGCGCAGACACCGTGGAAGCCATTCCCTGCGACACCCCGCCGCAGAAGCCGGACGAAGAGAACAGGCTGCCTTCCCTCGGAGAGGATGATCCGCGGGCACACCGGCAGCCATCCGACCCACGCCGCGCCTGGTCCCTGAAGCCCTTGGACCGGCGGCGCCTGGACCTTCACGCAGCGCTGACCACCGTCGGCATTCCACCGCTCCCCGGTGACCTGGAAGCCATCCACACCCTGTCCGAACTCGACGACACGACCAACGCAGCCCTCGTCCGGTGGATCACCACCAACCGCTGAACCCGAACACGGAGAACGATTGCCTGGGTTCCCTCCAGCGAGACGGTCATGTGCCTGGGCGCCCGGGCGTGCCCCGTCCGGGCATGGTCGCGGCTTGCAGGGCCACGGCCGCGTAGACGGCGGCTCCGATGGCCAGGGCGTCCTCGTCGAAGACGACACGGTTGGAGTGGCAGTCGGGGGCTTGCGCGGGCGGGGTGCCGGGCAGGCACGCCCCGAGGAAGGCCATCGCGCCCGGTACCCGCTGCAGGACGTAGGAGAAGTCCTCGGCGCCCATGACCGGTTCGGACAGGTGATGTACCCGGTCGGGTCCGAGAAGGGTGGCCGCGGTGTCGTGGAGGGCCGCTGTGCAGGCAGCGTCGTTGACCACGGGCGGGTAGCCCTCCGTCAGCGTGACGTCGGCGTGCGCTCCGTGAGCGGCGGCGACGTGGTGGGCGACACGGGTGATGCCGTCGCGTACCAGCTGCCGGGCGGCGGGCGAGAGAGTCCGGAAGGTGCCTCGGATCTCGGCGGTCTCCGGGATAACGTTGAGCGTCGTGCCGGCGTGGATCGAGGCGACGGTGACCACCGCCGGATCGAAGACGTCGACGGTCCGCGTGACCATGGACTGCAGGGCCTGGACGATCTCGCAGGCGATGGGTACGGGGTCGAGGGCCCGGTGCGGTGCCGAGGCGTGTCCGCCGCGGCCGCGTACGGTGACGTGCAGCCCGTCGGAGGCAGCGAAGGTGGTCCCCGGCCGCAGGTGCAAGGTGCCGCTTTCGAAGCGCGTGGTGATGTGCAGGGCGAAGGCGGCCGTAACGCCAATGCCATCGGCGTTCTCCAGCACTCCCTCGTCCATCATGTGCTGGGCGCCGCCGCCGGACTCCTCCGCGGGCTGGAACATGAAAACGACGCGGCCGGCCAGCTGTGAGCGGCGGGCCGCGAGCAGCCGGGCTGCCCCGACGAGCATGGCGGTGTGGGTGTCGTGTCCGCAGGCATGCATGGAGCCCGGCACTTGGGAGGCGAAATCCAGACCGGTCTCTTCATCCAGCGGCAGCGCGTCCATGTCGGCGCGCAGCAGGACCGCCGGACCGGGCCGGGCGCCGTCGAGGGTGGCGGTGACGGAACTCAGACGGGACCCGGTGGCCAGGTCCAGTCCCAGCCCGCCCAGCGCCTCCTGGACGGCTTGCTGTGTGCGGGGCAGGTGCCTGCCCAACTCGGGGAAGCGGTGGATCGTGCGGCGCAGTGCCACGATGCCGGGCAGGGCGGCGTGCGCGTCGGCGAGCAGCCCCTCGAAGGTTCCCCGGGGCGGGGTGTCGCCGCCTGCCGCCGTCACCACGTCACCTCCACCGCGTCGCCTGCCGGCAGGAGCGATCTCGCGTACAGGGTCTGGCAGGTATCCAGCTCGGCGAGGCTGTCGGCCAGCGGAGCGACACGCACGGCATCTCCTCCAGGAGAACGGGGCACACGACGACTGTCATATCTGCCACGCATCCCGGGCCGCCACGCCGACGGCCCGCATCCGAGGCGCCGCCGATCCTGCTGGCCGGGCCCGCGAACTCGGCGCAGCTTGCCGGCTCCGCCGTCCCAGCCGAACTGCCCGATGGGCGCGAAGTCGCCACGGTAGGTGCGCACCGTCATCCCGAAGCCCCAGCCGCCGGTCTGCCCCTGGCCGTGTGGCAACTCTCCGGCCTGCGGACCGGGGACGTACAGGGGCGGCAGCCGGTGAGCAGCTCCCGCACGGTGATCGGACGCCGCGGCGGAACGGTGTCGTCCAGCGGGCCGTCGGCCCGCTTGAGCACCCGCCGGTCGGCTGGCTCGGGCAGCCACTGATCTATCGGATCGTCCAGCCGCAGCCGGCACTCAGTCCAAGGTGAGCTGGAAGTACGCCGTTTCCCGGAAGCCGGCGTCCGGCGGGTCGACTTCCACGGTGACCGGGATCCCCCTCACGCTCGGCTTGATGCGGACCGGAACGGTGCGCTTCTTCCCCGTGCCCAGCGGTGGCATGAGGGCGGCGGCGGACTCCCGCCAGTTCAGCCAGGTCAGGCTGTACCCGGATGCGTAGTGGTCCAGCGACTTGCCCGCGCGGACGACGAGCGGTGCGGAACTGTATTCCGACACGCTGGCGTCGGACGACTCCCCGCCAGGGCGGAGCTCTTCGTCGGTGTCGTTCTCGTAGGTCACGGTGAGGCTGTAGGTGCCGTCGGACTCTGGGCGCGGTCGGCTGACGGTTACCTTCAGGCCGTCCTCGTACCGGGCGGTCGCGCCGGGGATGAGGGGGTCTGCCACGTGTCCGGCAGGGCCGCTCTTCTGATCCAGCTGGCCGTAGCCGTCGAGGCCCTTCTCGAAGTCGGCCAGCGCCCACGCTCCCAGAGCGACCAGGACGGTGAGGACCACGACGGCGATCGCGCAGCCGTTGAACCACCGGGCGTCGCCTGCGGTTGGAGTGCCGGTGGGGGTGTCGCTGGGGGTCGGGTCCATGTCCATACGGGTCACGGTAGGGAGCCGCTGGCGCACGGATCATGAGCGGGCGTACTCAAAGACCGGCTGAGTAGCCCCGTACGCGAGTTCCTGCCCTGTCCGCGGTGTTCGGCGATCGGATGGCAAGACCTTGCGGGGCTCAACTCGGAACCTCGAGTTTGAGCCCCGGTTCGCCTGCCGCCACTACGGCTGCAGCGACGCAGGGTGCAGCGACGCAGGGTGCAGCGAGCGCCCTATGCGGCGGCCTTCTTGAGGAAGCTCAGGCTGGGCATGAAGAAGTACTCGCCGCCCCTCATCGTGACCGACTGCTTGAGAGTGACCTTGATCCGCTCATCGGTGTCGAACTTCTGCGGCCATTCCTGTTCTGTCACCTCACCCTGCCCGATGATCGGGTCGAGCCCGGTGTCGAGAGTGCCTGCCGGATTCGGTTTCACCTCGGGACGCAGGAACTTGGGATCGTTGCACCAGGACTTCTGCATGAACTCGAACTGGTTCTGGATGTTGCTCTGAGCACACAGGAAGAGCAGGCCGACCTTTCCCGCGACGTCGAAGCTGATGGCCCGACGGACGATGCGGGCGTCCCGTTCAAGCGGACTGTCGGTCTCGCCCCGCGGGTTGGTCTTGCGGGTGTGTGCCTGGAACGGGCACCTGTCGCCGTTCGGGTCCTGTTTGTAGTCGAAGTCGTTCGGGATCTCCTTGCCGACCCCGCTCTCCGAGGCGAACGCCACCACGGGCGCGCCATCGCGGAAACGCCCCATCATGTAGGCCCCGGCCAAGTCCTTGTCGGACTCGTTGGCCGCTTCACGGCCGTCGGCGTGGGCCATCGCGGTGGCCAGGACGAACCTGTCGTGGTTGAACTGGGCGACGTTCTGTTCGAGCTTGCGGTAGACGAAGTACGTGCCGTACCCGGTCTCCTCGTCGCCGCCCGGATCTTTGACCAGGACCAGCCCCAGCGGGGCCGAAGGGTCGTATCGGAACTGTCCGTCCACGGGTTTCGCCTTCTCGACGTCCGCGGCGTAGAACAGCGGATTGCTTACCCCGTCGACGAACCCGAAGTGCTCCCTGACCGGGCCGTTCTCCCCGTAGCGCAGGACGGTGCCGATCTCTTTGTGCGCGATCCTTCCGCCGCTCTTGCCGACCTCGTCGCTGATCCGGTCGGCTTCCTGCGCGACCTTGGCCGCACTGTCGTCCGCGACGATGACGAGGGCGTGCAGATCCTGCTGGAACCCGGCCTCCCACTGGTCGTGCCCTGCGGGTGCTGATACCGGGGGGTCGCCGAGCTTGCTGATCGTCTCCTTGTTCTGCGCACCGAGCAGGAACGCCGCGTCCTGCGGAATCTGCCCCGCAGGAGTGCCCAGCTTGTCGTACCCCTTCTTGGACAGCAGCACGTTGATGAAGATCTCACTCGGCCGCTCGGTGAGTTGTGCCTCGCGCCAGGCGGCCGGAAAGGGCTGCTTCTCCGCTTCGGCGAACGTTTTGCGGCGCCGCAGCGAGTCCTTCCACTGCTTCGATGCCGATGTCACACGGCCCGCCATGGAGCCGAGCCACTTTCTGGCCCCGGCCGGATCAGTGAACTGGATGAACAGGTGCTGGCTGTGGTCGCGTCCATGGCTCTTGAGGATGTTGCCCTGGATGTCCCTCAGGTACGTGTCGAGATCGGACGGAAGGTCGGAGAAGGCGTCGGTCGGACCGATCGGGGATTGGTTTGCGAGGTCGAGGGGCATGGCGGACTACTCCGTTCGCGGGAGAACAGGGGGGAGCCGGCACAGCGGGCTCTGATGTCCGTTCCCATGAGGCTCGCGACGCTTAACGGGTGAGGTGTGCGATTACTCCGGGTGCCCGGGACGATCCCGCGCATGGCCCTTCGTCGTCGGCCGTGGCCTGGCCGGCGGATGTACTGCCTTCGCGGCCTACGAGCCGAGGTAGGCGCTCGGCGACAGCCACGTCGGACGGGCCAGGCGGAAGTGCTCCTCGAGCATCAGCTCGGCCTGGGTGAGCGCGCCGTAGACCCAGCCCTGCCCCGTCGACCAGGCGGATCCGCAGACGTACAGGTTGGCGTCGGGAAGCGGGTGGCGCATCCGCGGCATGACCTCCCAGCTCTTCGCCCCCACCTGCCAGAAGTGGTAGGCCGCTCCGTACGGGTCCTGCACCCAATCCTGGAAGTAGGCCGCCGTCGGGTCGGGGATGCGGGCGTCGGGGCCGTGAAGCTCGCGCAGCTGGCGCTGGGCCTCGTCGACCAGCGCTCCCGGCGCCACCGCGTCCATCGGCCGTGGTGGCCGGGTCTGCGCGACCGGGGCGAGGCGGTTCGGGTGCGGCAGCAGCTCGTTCCAGAACTCCACGTCGCTGATGTCGTTGTAGGAGGCCAGCAGCAGGGCGTTGCGATTGGCGGGGTCGGCCCCGGTCTGGTCCCCTTCGACGCCCCAGTAGTAGACCTGGCGCAGCGGCAGGTCGGTCACCGAGCGGCCGGCCCGCAGGCCCAGGTCCTCCCACCACGGGCGGTCGTAGCCGAGGAAGAGTTTGGAGGCGGGCCGCGGAATGATCGAGCCGAGGTCGGACAGGAACTGGTCGCTGCTGAAGAGGAAGCTGTCCGGGTCCAGCAGCTCGATCGAGCGTTGAGGCATCGCCAGAATGACGTGGCGCGCCCGGACCGTGAGCGGCCGGCCCGCGGGCCAAACGGTGAGGGCAAGTTTCAGCACCTCCTCGCCGTCGACCGTCTCCCGGTCGATCCGGCGCACCTGGTGGTGCAGGTGGACGTCCCCGCCCTCGGCCATGAACCGCCTGACGAGCTCCTCGGGCATCGTCTGGTAGCCGTCGCGCAGGAGCAGGTAGTTCGGCGGCGGGGAGCCGACGAAGTCCGCCACTGACGCCTCCATCGCCTCGATGGCGTTGACGTTGGCCACCACCGCGCCGTAGCCGAAGCCGTCGTCGAGGAAATTCCACCCCTCTTGCCCAACCGCGTCGAGGAGCAGGTTCCAGAACCCGACGTCGTAGAGCTTCCGGCCGTCGGCCCTCGCCGTCGCCTTGACCTTGTCCCACGCCTGGTGGTCCATGGAGGCGGCGTCGGGGAAGAAGCGCTCGATGACAGACAGGAGCGCCTCGTCCGGCGTCTTACCCCGGATCGCGGTCGGCAGTTCGTAGGGCACGACCTTCGGATCGGCGAATTGGGGCAGGGTGAAACGGCGTTGGCGCAGATAGGCGAGGTTCTTCGGCTCGTCGACCGGGAAGGGAACTGACGGCAGCCCGAGATGGTCCACCAGGTCGGCCACGACCGGATGGCTGCTCAGGTAGCGCATGCCGCCCAGCTCAGCGTGCAGATGCGGCATGCCGGGCGGCGTTACCGAGAAGAGGCGGCCGCCGATGCGCCCGCTGCTCTCGAACAGGCTCACTGCGAGGGGACCGCGGCGGCGTCGCCGAAGATCGTCCAGCATGCTGCTGCCTTCGGCTTCCGGGCCGAGCAGTCGCCAGGCGGCGTAGGCCCCGGACACTCCGGCGCCGATGACCGCAACGTCGATCACGCCGTCCCCCGGCTGCGCCGGCGCCCCCGTCGCCCCGTCGAGCGCCTCATTCCCCGTGAACGTATCGCGACGCGTTGGTTCGCCCATCTCCGGCAGCCTCCCAGCTCAATGTCCTCGGTCCGCCACCTGTTGTGGCCATCGAACTCCCATAACGTAACCATTCGGAAATTTGTCGACCTGTTGTCGACGGCGAACGGGCGAGCGGCGGAGGTGCGCTTCGAGCGGGCGGAACCGGAGGGCGCGATGTCGTACCGCAGGGGTGAAGGTCCGTCAGTGCCGACGGCAAGGCGAGTTCAACCCGAGTGGACCGCTCCGGGTGCACTGACTCCACTGGAGGCTTAACGTGGTGATCGGCGTTGCGGTGCTCTTCCGTCGATATCCATCGATGCCGGCACTGGAGTAAAGCATGTTGCTAGTGTCAAGTCTCGGAGGTTACTTCCACTGGGAGTTGCTCCTGGCGGCTGTTTTCGGCTTCGTCGGAAGCTGCGCTTTTCTTGGTGCGCTCTTTCTCGGATTTCTCGGAGAACAGACTTCGGCGCGGATCCGCGCGGGCTTCGAGAAGTTGGATCTCCGCCCCAAGGGGGAGCCGGCGACGACACGCCTGAGTCCTTCCAAGATCTGCTCATTCATGATGCTAGGAGCGGCGCTGGCCGTGATCTTCCAGTTTCCGTACGGCACTCAGTTCGCCTATCTTCAAGCGCTCATCGTGGGTGTCGCGTGGCCCACGCTGATAGGGCAGATCATGCGCCAGGCGGAGAGCGAGAAGATCTTGGGGCTCGCCGACCAGGTGCAGAATCCCGCGGGATCTTCCACCAGCGCCCCTGTCGGGCAACCCGCCGCGAATGGGCCGAGGTGACGAGAAGGGCAATCGTGGTCGCCTACAAGGACGTCGCCCGTCTGCCGGTCGAGCAACTGCTCTCCACCGCCGACGCACCCTTCGTGGTCACGCCACAGACCAGCGTCGCCGACGCACTCGCGGGCCTTACGGCACGGCGCCACGACATTGCTCTCGTAAAGAGAAGTGCAACGGACTTCAGATTCGTAAGCCGTGAGCGCCTGCGCGGGGCTGCTGAAGCGGCTGGGGATGATGCGCGCAATATTCCGGTTGATGGCGTCATCGGTGACGAAAAGTCCGTCGAGGTATTCACGGTACCCGCGAGTGTGACGCTTGCACGTCTGACTGAGCGGGGTACTCCGAACGAGACACTGATAGTTACCGACCCGAAAAGTGGCGAGCCTCAGGCAGTGATCAATCGCACGCAGCTGGCCGACCGCATTCGACGGCTGGTTTCCTGAGGTCGTGCCCGGCGGTTCGGCGCTGCTCGGCTCGGTGGGCGAGCGCATCGACGATGCGTTGCCAAGCCGGTGATGCCTCGGAGATCCGGGAGGAGACCAGCTTCAGGTAACCTGCCCGGTTACTGAGCGTTTTCAGCGTTGCCTCTCCAGGGTGAGGACGGCTTTGGCGATGACGGTCATGCGGTTCGGGCTGATGCGGGATCTGCGGAAGATCTGCCAAGACTTCAGCCGTGCCATGCCGCGTTCGACCGGTGCCCGGGCTGCGGCCAGGGCCCGGTTGACGGTGCGCTGGGTGCGGGTGAGCTCGCCGCCCGGTGGCCGTTTGAGCCCAGTGGTGACCCAGGGGCCTGCGCCGGTGTAGGCACGGTCGGCGAGGACAGGGACGCCCTGGCGTTCGCAGGTCCGGATGATGCGATGGGTGCGGGCTGCGGTCAGATCGTGGGTGCGACCCGGCAGGGCG
>NZ_JBIAHP010000025.1:0-142967 GCF_042870715.1 Streptomyces sp. NPDC006463
CGACGCGACCGGAGGGAGCGCCCTTGAGGGACCGGCCCGACCCGGAAGACGATGGGACGGACGGGAAACCCCCAGCCCCTCCCTGATCCCGCCCAGGGACAGCAACCCGCCCGAAGCTGCTGACCGTATCTCTGATGCCGCCCCGCGGGCGCACCGCCCCCGAAGCCACCGCCCCACGTCCCCGATCCCGCCCAAGGGCAACAACCCGCCCGAAGCCACCGACCCACGTCCCTGATTCGGTCCGGGGGTGGCAGCCGGCCGAGATCCCGCCTAGCCCCCTGGTGCCGACCAGCCGACATCCGGCCCCCCGAAGCCTCCGCCCCGCCCCGCCCCGCCCCGCGCCCGCCCCGCCAACCGGGTGAGTGCCCGAGGCCCGCCGACAGCGCTGGGGGATTTGTCATATGGGGCGTGGCAGCATCGGCGGCCTCGGAGGTGATCACATTGTCCCATCGGCTGCTTCGTGCCGTCTGTATCGCCGCGGTGCTCCTCACGGCCGGGCCCCTGCCGACCGTCCGTGCCGAACCGCTGACCGGTGAGAACGTCGGGGTGCTGCTCACCCGCCTGCAGGGGCTCTACCAGAAGGCCGAAGAGGCCGCCGAGGCGTACAACGCCACCGACGTCGCCCTCAAGTCACGCCAGCAGGAGGAGCGGCGGCTCAGTGCCGAGTCCCGCAAGGCCCGTAGCGCCCTCGGTTCCGAGAAGGCCCTGCTGGGGCGGCTCGCCCGGGAGCAGTACCAAGGCAGCCGCGGCCTTTCCCCGTACGCCCGGATGCTGCTCGCCGGGAACCCGCAGGCCGCCTTGGAGCAGCACCGCCTCGCCGCCCGCGAGGGCGCGCGGCAGGCCGCCGTACTGAAGCGGCTCACGCGTGGCGAGCGGGCGGCCGACGCCCTCGCCGCCCAGGCGCGCAAGGCGCTGGACTCCCAGCAGGCGCTGGCCGAGCAGCGCAGGCAGCAGAAGGACGAGGTCGCGGTGCAGCTCAAGGAGGTCGAGCGGGTGCTCGCCTCCCTGACCGCCGATCAGCTCGCGCAGCTCGGCGCGCGGGAGGCCCGTGACACCGCCGCCGCGCAGCGGAAGCTGGTGGATTCCGGGCGGCTTCCCACCCGCTCCGGTACCCCCACGGCCGCCGGCGGCGCGGCCCTCACCTACGCGGCCGCACAGATCGGCAAACCGTACGTGTGGGGCGCCGAGGGTCCGGCGTCCTTCGACTGCTCCGGGCTGACCTCGCAGGCCTGGGCGCACGCCGGCCGCGCCATCCCCCGTACCAGCCAGGAGCAGTGGGCCCGGCTGCCGAAGGTGCCGCTGGAGCAGCTGCGGCCCGGGGATCTGGTGGTGTACTTCCCCAAGGCCACCCACGTGGGCCTGTACGTGGGTGACGGGAAGGTCATCCAGGCGCCGCGGCCGGGCGCACGGGTCAAGGTCTCGCCGATCGCCGCCAACCCACTGCTCGGGGCCGTACGGCCCGACCCCGACGGGACGCCGCTCGCGGAGTACACCCCGCCGTCGCTCCCCGAGGGCGCGACGGCGGGGGACGACACCGGTTATTCGGAGGAAGAGGCGCCGGAGGAGGCGGCGGCGGCAGCGGCGGACGAAGCGACCTCCGCCAGGTAGTCCGCCGTGTCCTCGGGATCGAAGAAGTACGTGTCGAAGTCGGCCGGGTTGTCGAAGCCATTGGCGAATCGATTCGCCACCGGCTGGAGCTCCCCGGCCGCGCCGATCAGGTTCAGCACGTGCTCCGGCGGGACGCCCAGCATCGCGTTCGTCCACTGGGTCACCGGCTTGCCCGTGGTGAACCAGTACTTGTCGAAGGTCGCCTTCATCCACGCCTCGTCGAACGGGTTCTCCCCGTGCATCAGGATCGACGAGAGGTACGAGGCCGCGCACTTGGCGGCGGAGTTCGAGCCCTGGCCGGTGATCGGGTCGTTGGCGACGACCACGTCGGCGACGCCCAGCACCAGCCCGCCGCCCGGCAGCCGCCCGATCGGATTGCGGACCACCGGCGCGTAGCGGCCGGCGAGCGTGGCGCCCGCGTCCGTCAGCTCCACCTCCCTGGCACGCGCGTGCTCCCACGGCGTGTACTTCTCCATCAGTTCCAGGGTGAGCGCCAGGTGCGCCGCCGGGTCCGTGACGCCCTTGAAGACGTCCAGCGGACCGCCCGGAATGCCCTCCCAGAACAGGATGTCCGCCCGCCCCGAGGTGGTGAGGGTCGGCATGACGAACAGCTCGCCGACGCCCGGGACCAGGTTGCACCGGACGGCCTCGGTCTGCGGGTGCTCCGGCCGCGGCCCGAGCCCGTGCACGTAGCTGACGGCCAGGGCGCGCTGCGGGGCGTCGTACGGGGAACGGGCCGCGTCCCGGCCGAACATCGACACCAGCTCGCCCTTGCCGGCGGCCACCAGCACCAGGTCGTACGTACGGGAGAAGTAGTCGAGGTCGGCCACGGACGCACCGTGGATGACCAGCTGGCCGCCGCGCTGCACGAAGGTGTCGAGCCAGCCGGCCATCTTCACGCGCTGGTCGACGGACTGCGCGTACCCCTTGAGGTGGCCCAGCCAGTCGATGGCGCGGCCGGCGTCGGGGGCGGCGACGGAGACGCCGAGGCCTTCGATCTTCGGGGCCTGCTGCTCCCAGAAGTTGATCTGGAGGTCGCGCTCGTGCTGCAGGGCCGTGTCGAACATGACCTGCGTGGACATGACCCGCCCGGTGCGGATCTCGTCCGCCGTCCGGTTGGACATGAGGGTGACCTCGTACCCCTTCGACTGGAGTCCGAGGGCGAGCTGGAGACCGGACTGGCCGGCTCCGACGACAAGTATCTTGCGCATCTCTCACGTTCTCTGTTCGGGGGCGCTGTGTGCGGGGGCGCTCTATTCGGGAGTACCGGCGAGGGCGTGGTCCACCAGGGTCAGCAGGGATTCGACGACCGTGCGGCGACTCCGCGCGTCCATGATCACGACGGGCACGTCCGGCGGGATGGTGAGCGCCTCGCGCACGTCCTCGGGCTCGTACGACTCGGTGCCCTCGAAGTGGTTGACGGCGACGGCGTACGGCAGCCCGCAGCTCTCGAAGTAGTCGAGCGCGGGGAAGCAGTCGCGCAGTCGGCGGGTGTCGGCCAGCACGATGCCGCCGATGGCCCCGCGCACCAGGTCGTCCCACATGAACCAGAACCGCTCCTGGCCCGGGGTCCCGTACACGTAGAGGACGAGGTCGTCGTCGAGGGTGACGCGGCCGAAGTCCATGGCGACGGTGGTGGTGTTCTTGTCCGGGGTCGCGGACAGGTCGTCGGTCGGGACGCTGGCCTGGGTCATCACCGCCTCGGTGCGCAGCGGGGTGATCTCGGAGAGGGAGGAGACGAAGGTGGTCTTGCCGACGCCGAAGCCCCCCGCGACGAGCACCTTGACGGCGACGGGGGCACGGGAACGGTCGTACTGCCAGGGCTGGACGGCCTCGTCGTCCGCCACGCCCGGAACATCCGTCACAGGCGTTTCAGAGACGGCGAAGACCACTGAGCACCCTTTCGAGCAGCGCGCGTTCGGGTCGGCCCGTGCCGTGGCCCGTCCCGTAGACGCGGATCCTGCCCTGGTCGGCGAGGTCGCTGACCAGGACGCGGACCACACCGAGCGGCAGCTTCAGCAGCGCGGCGATCTCGGCGATCGTGCGCATGCGGCGGCACACCTCGACGATGGCGGGCAGCTCGGGCACGCGGTCGGGCTTCTGCGGCTCGGACACCTTGGTGTCCAGTGCGGCGACGAAGGTCTCCACCAGCAGGACCTCTGTGAACCGGGTACGTCCTCCCGTGAGGGAGTACGGGCGTACGCGGGCGGGGCGGCGATCGGCGCCGCGTATCGGCAGCCGGTCGGAGGCCTGACTCCTCACGGGGTTTTCTCCATCGACTGGCGCAGCTCACTGCGGACTTCGGGGGTCAGGACGTGGCCGGCGCGGCCGACGAACAGGGCCATGTGGTAGGCGACGACGCTCATGTCGCAGTCGGGGGTGGCGTGCACGCCCAGCAGTGAGCCGTCGCTGATCGCCATGACGAAGACGGAGCCGTGCTCCATCGCCACCATGGTCTGCTTGACGGAGCCGCCGTCCATCAGGGCGGCCGCACCGGCGGTGAGGCTGCCCAGACCGGAGACGATGGTGGCCAGGTCGGCGGAGGCGCCCCGCGGCCCCTTGCTCCTGGCCTGCGGGGCGGTGGCGGCGCCGTCCGTCACGGGGTCCGAGGACAGGAGCAGGAGCCCGTCCGAGGACACGACGGCGACGGAGTTGACGCCGGGTACCTCCTTGACCAGGTCGGTCAGCAGCCATTGCAGGTTGCGGGCCTGGGTGCTCAGTCCGTACGTACTGGGCGCGGTCATGTGCGTGCCTCCTGTGCGGTGTCCCCCTGGTCGGTGTGGCCCTGTTCCTGTTCCTGTCCGCGGTCCTGCGCGTGCTCGCGCCCCGTGTCCCGCGCGATCTCGGCCGCGGCCACGCGCCGCCCGTCCTGGGCACCCTGGTAGAACCCGCCGAGGCGGCGGCGCAGTTCGTCCGCGTCGACCCGGCGCGGCGGCTCGGGCGGTCCGTCCTCACTGACCGCGCGAGGGGCGGGAACGGACCGCGGCGTCCGCTTCGGCAGGCCCTTGTCGGTGACCGGCTCCGCCTCGGCGGGGTCGGCGGGGTGGCTGCCCTGACGGGGGAGCCAGTGCTCCTCGGCGGCGGTGGCGTGGCTGTGCGGATCCGGCTCGGGGTCGGATTCCCGTACGTCGGCACCTTGCCCGGCATCGTGCGCCGCGGCCGGGATCCCCGGCTCGGGGTCCGCCGTCCCGGAGGCGGCCGCGTCCGCGTCGGGGACGACCCGCGCGAGCAGCCGCTCCTCGGGACCGGGCCCGGCCGGGACCTCCGCCGCCGGGGCCGACACCGGGTCGGCCGCCGGGGCCGGGACGGTGAAGATCTGCTCGGCGGGCGGCAGCGGGCCGTCCACCGGACCGGCGGCGTCGGCCTCGGGCCCGGGCTCCGGCTCGGCGGCGACGGCAGCGGCGGGATCGGCGGGATCCACCTCGGCGGCCAGGTCCCCGTCCGGCAGGACGGCCCCGTCCAGCCCAGGCTCCGACTCCAGGCCGAGCTCCGGCTCCGGCTTCAGCTCCAGCTCCGACTCCAGGCCGAGCTCCGGCTCCAGGCCGAGCTCCAGCTCGGGCTCCGGCTCCCCGGCAGCGGATGCCGCCTCGCCGCGCATGCGGCTCGGAATCGTGTTCTCGTTCGCCTCGGCGATCACGCCGGGCAGGTGCAGCGCGGGCCCGCCCTGCGTGGCCAGGGTGTGCACCGGGGAGGCCGGCGGGGTCGCGGGCAGCAGTGCGGCCGGGACGACCACCAGGGCCTCGGTGCCGCCGTCCCGCGGGGCGCGCAGCTCCGCGGTGACCCCGTGGCGCGCCGCGAGGCGTCCGGCCACGTACAGGCCGAGGCCCAGGCCGTGTTCCGCCTCGGGCTCCTCGTCGTAGGCCTCGGGCGTGGCCAGCCGGGAGTTCAGTGCCTCCAGCCGGTCCTCGGTGACCCCGATGCCCGCGTCGACGACGGACAGCACCGCGTCACCGGAGTCCAGCAGCCACCCGGACACCTTGACCTTGGCGTCCGGCGGCGAGAAGGTCGTCGCGTTCTCCAGCAGCTCGGCCAGGACGTGCGAGATGTCGTCGGCCGCGTGCCCGGCGACCTGGGTGTGCGAGGGCAGCGCGGCGAGGTCGACGCGCTCGTAGCGCTCGATCTCGCTGACGGCGGCCCGCATGACGTCGACCAGCGGTACCGGCAGTCCCTGGCCGTGGCCGTGCTCCTGACCGGCGAGGACCAGCAGGTTCTCGTTGTGGCGGCGCATCACGGTGGCCAGGTGGTCGAGCTTGAAGAGGGTCGCCAGCCGGTCCGGGTCCTGTTCCTTGGACTCCAGGTCCTCGATGACCGCGAGCTGGCGCTCCACCAGGCCCAGGGTCCGCAGCGACAGCGAGACGGAGGTCGTCGACATGACGCGGCGGTGCTCTTCGAGCCCGGCGCGCAGCGCCGTCAGCTCCTCCTCCAGCGCCTCGCGGCCCGAGGTGAGCGCCTCGTTGCGGCCGATGATGCGGCGCCGGTCGGCGTCGAGCCCCGCGATGCGGGTGTGCAGGGAGACGGTCTGGTCCCGGACCGCGTTCAGGTGGCGTACGACCTCGGCGAACTCGTCGTTGCGGCCCGTGAACCGGACCGGCTCCACCGAGCCCTCCGGCGTCGCCAGCCGCTCCGCGCCGCGGCGCAGGACGGACAGCGGCCGGGTCAGCGAGCGGGCCACGGCTGTCGAGACGCCCACGGCGATCAGGAACAGCAGACCCAGCACCGCGATGATGGTTTCGAGCCGGGTCACGTCGTCGTCGCGCAGGGCGGCGAGTGCGGAGGCGCGTTGTCCCGCGAGGGTGGATTCGACGGACCGCATGCGGTCTATGCGGGCGGTGAGCGCGGAGCCGACGGCGGCCCCGTCGGTCTTGCGGTCGGCGGCCGAGAGCGTGGGCCGCTCGGTGAGCCGCTTGAGGTAGTCGTCGGCCGCCTTGACCTCGGGTCCGGTGACGGTGGCGGCGAGGGTCTGGCGTACGTCGGGCCGCGCGGCCCGCGCGAAGTCGTCCAGCGCGGCCTGTTCCCGTACGCGCGAGCGCTGGGCGGCGGTGCTGAGTTCGTCGGCCACGGCCGAGTTGGGGAGCTGCTCGCCGCGGGGGACGGCCAGTGCGGCGAGCAGCAGTCCGCGGGTGGCCGAGGCCTGTTCGACCGCCTGGCCCAGCGGGGCCATCGGGCGGGTGGTGGCGAGGGCGGCCACGGCGCGCGGCGGGGTCAGTTCGGCGAGCCGGTCGCCGGGGGCGAGGAGTTCCGCGATGACTCCGGCGTAGGCCTGGTGGGCGGCGAGGGCGCTGCCCTTGCCGTCGACGGCCTCGGCGCGGACGGCCTGGACGCGGGCGAGGGCCAGGGCGGTCTGCTCGTCGGCGTCGGCCTGGACCTCGGCGAGCTGCCGGTCGGTGCGGGCGGCGCGTTCCTGGACGGGGCCCTTGGCCCCGCCGGGGCGGCCCTTGGCGGCGTACTCGACGACGGCGTCGCGCTCGTCACCGAGGAGGTGCGCGAGGGTGAGGGTCTGCCGGGTCTGCTCCGCGAGGGTGACCAGGCGCTGGGAGTCGTTCAGTTCCCTCGTGGCGGAGACGACGGCTGGGCTGCCCGCCGCGAGGACGGTGAGACCGGCGACGGCCACGCCTACGACCAGCCTGCGGCGCACGCGGACGCGGCGTCCTGCGGGGGCCGGGCCGTCGGTGGCGGTGCCGTTCTTCCGAGACCGCTTCTTCTGCACCGGTGCTCGCAATCCTGTACGTGTGCTCTTGCTCGTCTACTCGTGTGGCCGAGGTAACGGCCGGTCAACAAGTAAACGCGCCCCGCTCCCTCGTACCGCCTCAGACCTTTGCAGTGTGATGGGGAGAGAGCCGCACATCACCCACCCGGCCACTCGAACGAGTGAACATCACGGATGAGTTGGCGACCAACTCGGACACCGGGTGTCAGAGCGCGTCCATGGACAGGCGGTTGAAAGATCCAGGCGGGCTTTGGCAGGATGCCCGCCCACACTCCGGGGGGCCTCGCCCGGGCCCCCGGAGGGCGCGCGGAGCCGCTCTCGCCCACCCCTCCCACATTGGTACGGACCTACCCGCGCGCCGGACCCCCGCGCCCGGCAGAATGACGGCATGCGCATCGACCTCGCCTCGGCCCCCGGTAACGCGGAACGCCCCAATGAGGACTGGGTGTCGGCGGCGATCCCCGCCTCGGGCGGCGGCGTCGTGGTCGCCCTGGACGGGGTCACCCCGCCGCGCGGCGACGACGGATGCGTGCACGGAGTGCCGTGGTTCGCGGCCCGGCTGGGCGGCCGATTGACCGAACTGTCCGGATCGCGGCGGGACATGCCGCTGGACCGGATCCTGGCGGCGGCCGTCCGCTCCACGGCCGAGGCACACCGGGACACCTGTGACCTTTCTCACGTCCGCACGCCGCAGGCGACGGTCGTCGTCGTCCGCTGGGACGAGGCGTACGTGGAGCACCTCGTGCTCTCGGACTCCGTACTGCTCCTGCAGGCGCCGGGCGGTGAGGTCACGGCCGTGCTCGACGACCGGCTGGACCGGGTCCCTCCGGACATGCTGCGGTCGGCGGAGGCGGCGGACACGCTGCGGAACGCGGAGGGCGGTTTCTTCACGGCGGCCGCCGATCCGGCGGTGGCGGCCCGGGCGGTGACGGGGCGCACCCCGCGCGGGCGGGTCCGGGCGGTGGCCGCGCTCACGGACGGGGCGAGCCGTTGGACGGACACGTTCCAGGAGGGCGACTGGTCGCAGTGCCTGGCGGTGCTGCGCAAGGAGGGCGCGCAGGGGCTGATCGGCCGGGTCCGCGCCATCGAGTCCGACCCTGCGCGCCCGTCGGGCCGGGGCAAACGGCACGACGACGCGTCGGCGGTCTACGCGGAGCTGTAGGGCCGCTCCGCGGTGGCCGCGGCTGCCGCGGCGCTCGCCCGGAGCGGCCTCGGGACTGCTCCGGGCCTACTCCTCGCCCGCGTTCAGTTGGTTGAGCAGCCGGGCCAGTTCCGCCACCTCGCCGCGGTCCCAGTCGGCGAGCTTGCGCATGTACTGCTCGCGCCGCGCGTCCCGTACCCGCAGGAACCGCTCGCGGCCCTCCTCGGTGAGGCCGACCAGGAAGGCCCGGCCGTCGGCGGGGTCCGGCTCGCGGGCGACCAGGCCCAGCACCTCCAGGGCCCGCAGCTGGCGGCTCATGGTGGCCTTGCCGACGCCGAAGTACGCGGCGAGCTCGGTGGCCCGCTGCCGGCCGGCAGCCTCCAGGCGGGTGAGGAGTCCGTACGCGGCGGGTTCGAGCTCGGGGTGGAGCTCGCGGGCCATCTCGCCGGAGGAGGCGCGGGCGCGCCGGAGGAAGACGGACAGCTCCCGCTCCAAGGCAAGGAACTCCTGGTCTTCGCTCCCGTGCACGTCCGGCTCCCTCTGTGGTGGTGTGGGCCGCCAGTATTTCGCAGCGGACACGCCGAGGGCCCGGGGCCCCGCCTGAGGGTCCCCCCGGACGGAGTCCGGGGGAGGGGACCCGGGCGGGGCTCCCCCGCCTACGCGGCGGTGGTGAAGGGCACTTCCGTCTGGACCTCGGTCCGGGCCAGGGCGAGCTCCAGGACCTGGCGCACATCGGTCACCGGGTGCACTTCCAGGCCCTCCAGCACCTCGGCCGGGACGTCGTCCAGGTCGGCCTCGTTGCGCTTGGGGATGATGACGGTGGTCAGCCCGGCCCGGTGCGCGGCCAGCAGCTTCTGCTTGACCCCGCCGATCGGCAGGACCCGCCCGGTCAGCGAGACCTCGCCGGTCATGGCCACGTCCGTGCGCACCTGGCGCCCGGAGAGCAGCGAGGCGAGCGCCGTGGTCATGGTGATGCCGGCGCTCGGTCCGTCCTTGGGCACCGCGCCCGCCGGGAAGTGGATGTGCACGCCCCGGTCCTTCAGGTCTGCCACCGGGAGTTCCAGTTCGGCGCCGTGGGAGCGCAGGAAGCTGAGCGCGATCTGCGCGGACTCCTTCATGACGTCACCGAGCTGGCCGGTGAGGGTCAGACCGGCCGCGCCCGTCTCCGGGTCGGCCAGTGAGGCCTCCACGAACAGCACGTCGCCGCCCGCGCCGGTCACGGCGAGGCCGGTGGCCACGCCTGGGACCGCGGTACGCCGCTCCGCCGGGTCCTGGGCGGACTCCGGCACGTGGTGCGGGCGTCCGATCAGGGCGCGCAGGTCGTCGGCGCCGATGCTGAAGGGCAACTCGCGCTCGCCCAGTTCGTGCTGCGAGGCCACCTTGCGGAGCAGCCGTGCGATGGACCGCTCCAGGGTGCGTACGCCCGCCTCGCGGGTGTACTCGCCGGCGAGCTTCCTGAGCGCCTCCTCCTGCAGGACCACCTCGTCGGCGCCGAGGCCGGCGCGCTCCAGCTGGCGGGGCAGCAGGTGGTCGCGGGCGATGACGACCTTCTCGTCCTCGGTGTACCCGTCGAGGCGGACCAGCTCCATGCGGTCGGCCAGGGCCTCCGGGATGGCCTCCAGGACGTTGGCGGTGGCCAGGAACACCACGTCGCTGAGGTCGAGCTCCACCTCCAGGTAGTGGTCCCGGAAGGTGTGGTTCTGGGCCGGGTCCAGGACCTCCAGGAGGGCGGCGGCCGGGTCCCCGCGGAAGTCGGAGCCCACCTTGTCGATCTCGTCGAGCAGGACGACCGGGTTCATCGACCCGGCCTCCTTGATGGCCCGGACGATGCGGCCGGGCAGGGCGCCGACGTAGGTCCGGCGGTGTCCTCGTACCTCGGCCTCGTCGCGTACGCCGCCGAGCGCGACCCGGACGAACTTGCGGCCCATGGCGTGGGCGACGGACTCGCCGAGCGAGGTCTTGCCGACTCCGGGCGGTCCGACGAGCGCGAGGACGGCTCCGCCGCGGCGGCCGCCGATGACGCCCATGCCGCGCTCGGTGCGCCGCTTGCGCACGGCGAGGTACTCGGTGATGCGGTCCTTCACGTCGCTGAGCCCGGCGTGTTCGGCGTCGAGGACGGCGCGCGCTCCCTGGATGTCGTACCGGTCCTCGGTGCGCTCGTTCCAGGGCAGCTCCAGGACGGTGTCCAGCCAGGTGCGGATCCAGGAGCCCTCCGGGCTCTGGTCGCTGGCCCGCTCCAGCTTGTCGACCTCCTTGAGCGCGGCCTCGCGGACCTTCTCGGGGAGGTCCGCGGCCTCGACGCGGCTGCGGTAGTCGTCGGACTCCTCGCCCTCCTTCTCCCCGTTCAGCTCGCGCAGCTCCTTGCGGACGGCCTCCAGCTGCCGGCGCAGCAGGAACTCGCGCTGCTGCTTGTCGACGCCGTCCTGCACGTCCTTGGCGATGGACTCGGCGACGTCCTGTTCGGCGAGGTGGTCGCTGAGTGCCTTGACGGCCAGCTTGAGCCGGGCGACGGGGTCGGCGGTCTCCAGCAGTTCGACCTTCTGCTCGACCGTCAGGAACGGCGAGTACCCGGAGTTGTCGGCGAGCGCCGACACCCCTTCGATCTGCTGGACCCGGTCGACGACCTGCCAGGCCCCGCGCTTCTTGAGCCAGCTGGTGGCGAGTGCCTTGTACTCCTTGACGAGCTCGGCGACCGCACCCGGCAGCGGGTCCGGCACGCGTTCGGTGACGGTCTCGCCCTCGACCCACAGTGCGGCCCCGGGTCCGGTCGTACCGGCGCCGATACGGACGCGGCCGCGGCCGCGGATGAGCGCGCCGGGGTCCCCGTCGGAGAGCCTCCCCACCTGCTCGACGGTCCCGAGCACACCCGTGCCCGCGTACTTCCCGTCGATCCGCGGCACGAGCAGCACTCGGGGCTTCCCGCCGCTGCCCGCCGCGGCCTGGGCCGCCTCCACGGCCCCGCGCACCTCGGCGTCGGACAGGTCCAGCGGAACGACCATCCCAGGCAGCACGACCTCGTCGTCGAGCGGCAGCACGGGCAGAGTGAGCGGTACGGACGTCGAAGCCATGATCTTCCCTCCGGCAGTGAAGTTGAGCTATGCCGACTCAATGCATGTGCGCCGCCCGTTGTTCCCCAACAGCCGTTCGCCCGGGGCGAACGGCTGAGGGGTCAGTCGCCCGGTGCGGAGACGTGGACGTCGCCCGACGTGGTCTTCGCCGAGAGGTGGGAGGGAGCCGAGGGGTCCGTGGGGACAGTGATGTCGCGGGTGCCGGAGGTGGTGGTGACCGCGAGCTGGTATGCGGCCGGGGGGACCTTCAGGATGACGTCGCCCGAGGTGGTTTCGGCGAGGACCGAGGACGGGGCCACCGCGAAGTGCAGGCGGGCGTCACCCGATTCGGAGTGGACGTCCGCGCTCGGGCCGGACAGGCCGGTGGCGGTGATCCCGCCCGAGGAGGTGCGGATCTTCAGCGGGCCGCCGATCCGGTCGGCCCTGACCCGGCCCGACGTGGCCGCGACGTCGGCCGCCGTGACGCCCGTCACCGTGATGCGGCCGCTGGTGCTCCCGAGCTTGACCGTGACGGAGGCCGGGACCTCCAGGCGGTAGTCGATGTAGCAGTCGGGGGGGCAGTCGTCGGTGAAGGTCAGCACACCGCCGGAGACCTGCTGGCCGGGCGTCGGGGCGGTGTCCCCGCGGTAGTGGACGGTCCGGCGGACCGTGACTCCGGGCCCTCCTCCGGCGGTGACCTCGATCGAGCCGGCCCGGGCGGCCGTGACCTCCACCGCGGTGACGGCCTCGGTGACCGTGGCGTCGGCGCTCGCCGTCTTCTGCGGGCCGTCCCCGAGGGAGCAGCCCGCCAGCAGTAGCCCGGCCCCGAGGGCGACGACGGCGGTGCGGGCGGGGCGAAGTGACGCGGCGTGAGAGATCATGGTCACGAGTCTCGGGCGGAAGGCGCCCGCGGCCGATGGGGCCGGTCCCCGGATCCGTGGTGGGGTTATCCCCCGCTGCCGTCCGCGTCCCCGCCCGCCGGCCCGTGGCCCGTGACCACCGGCCGCCGGTCCGAGGGCATGCCCCATTCGCTCCACGACCCGTCGTACACGGCCAGGTCCCGGTAGCCGGCGAGGGTGGCGCCGAGGGCCAGGACGCAGGCCGTCACTCCCGATCCGCAGCTGAAGTAGAGGCGCTCCCGGTCGCCGGTCAGCGCGCCGATGGCCGCGCGGAGTTCCTCCGCCGGGCGCATCAGGCCGTCGGGGCGCCGGAGTTCGGCGAAGGGCAGGTTGAACGCCCCCGGCATGTGGCCGCCGCGCAGGCCCGGGCGGGGTTCGGGGGCGGTGCCGGCGAAGCGCTCACGGGTGCGGGCGTCCAGGACGGCCGCGGCCGGGTCGGCCAGGGCCGCGGCGACGGTGGCGCTGTCGACCAGCAGCCCGGGGCGGGGGCGGGCGGTGAAGGAGCCGCGCGGGCCGTCGTACGCCGGGCCGTCGGCCTCGACGGGCAGTCCTGCGGCCTTCCAGGCGGGCAGTCCCCCGTCGAGTACGGCGGCCCGGTCGAAGCCCATCGCGCGCAGCATCCACCAGGCGCGGGCGCTGGAGTAGATGCCGGCGCCGTCGTAGACGACCACGGTGGAGGTGTCGTCGACGCCGAGGACCCGCATCGCCTCGGTGAACCGCGCGGCGCCGGGCATGGTGTGCGGGGCGGGGGCGTCGTGGTCGGAGAGGTCCCCGTCGAGGTCGAAGGGGCGGGCGCCCGCAATCCGGTGGGCGGCGCCGCGATGGGCGCCGACGGAGGCGTCGAAGAGGACCAGCCCGGGCACGGTCAGCCGCTCCGCGAGCCAGCCCGCGCCGACCAGCGGTCCGGGGATCTCGGAACCGGCCCCTGGGGACGTGGAGTTCTGGGACGTGGGCATGCGGCGCCTCCTGTGCGAACCGGGTCGCCCCATCCTCGCAACCGGCCCGCTGCGGGGACGCGCCCGGGGCGGGCTCAGGGTCCGCCGCAGCCTCCCGGGCGGGCGTACACGGCGACCCGGGCTCCGCGTACCTCGGTGACCGAGCACAGGTCGAACCAGGCGGCCAGCGTCTGGCGTTTCACGGCCTCCCGCGGGTACGGGTCCAGCGGCTGGTCGGCCGGGTCCAGCAGGGCGATCACCCGGGGGGACCCGATCAGCGCCTCCCGGATGGCGAGCGACGGCAGTTCGGTGCCCTGCAGGCTGCGCGAAGCCGCCGGGGTGCGGTCCAGGGCCACGTCGCGCAGCTGCGCGTAGACGTCGGGCGAGGACAGCAGCCACTCGCGCCGCCGCGACGGCAGGAAGGCCACCGCGTCCCCCGGCCGGGCCTGCTCCCGGACCGCGGCGGCCACGGCGAGGACGTCGTCCTTGCGGCTCTCGGGCGTGCGCAGCCACGCCGACCACAAGGCGAAGGGCACCAGCAGGGCGGCGGCCGCGAGCCACCGCCACCGGCCGCGGGCCGACGCCAGCCGGGCGCCCGCCAGCAGGGCCGGCCCGGCCAGCGCGTAGAGCACGTACCGGTCGACGTACCAGGGGTCGAGGAGGGAGACCGCCAGCAGCAGACCGGGCGGCAGCAGGGCGAGCGGCAGGGCCACGCGTACGAGCTCTCCCGGTGCGCCCCGCGCGAGCAGCAGGGCGGCCGCCGCGAGGACCCCGTACGCCGCCCAGTCCTGCCAGCCCGGCCGCCCGAGCCAGCCGAGCTGCTGCTGCGCCTGCCGGGCGCTCACCAGGGCCAGCGGCAGCAGCAGGGCCACGACGGTCCCGGCGGCGACGCGCCAGCCGCGCGAGCGCCAGGCGCTGAAGGCGTGCGCGAGCAGGGCCAGTACCGCGAACTCGTGCAGCCAGCAGCCGAGCAGCAGCACCGCCGCGTACGCCGTCCACCGCTCGCGCAGCATCAGGTACGTCGCCCACACCACGGCCGCCGCGACCAGGGCGTACGAGCGGCCCTCCTGGGCGTACATCTGCACGGGCGGCAGCACGGCGTAGGTGACCCCGGCGATCAGCGCGGCCCGCTCCCCCGAGAGCCGGTGGGCGATCGCGGCCACCCCGGCGGCCGCGAGGGCGGTGGCGGCGACGGAGGGCAGCCGCAGGGCCCACAGGCCGCCGTCCCAGGCCAGGTACACGCCGTGCATGAGCAGGTAGTACAGGCCGTGTACGGCGTCCACCTGGCCCAGCAGCTCCCGGAGCCCGCCGAGCGGGCGGTGGGCCACCTGCCAGGTGACCGACTCGTCGCGCCACATGCTGCCGCGCCGCTCCAGGCCCCAGAGGCCGAGGAGGACGGCGAGCAGCGGGGGCAGCACGCGCCAGGACCAGGGGGCGATGCGGGTGATGGCTGCCTCCGGGAACTGTCGCGACGGGCGTGGGGACTCCATACTCGGGGTTCGGGGGACGTACCTGCGGAGGTGGGTGTGCGAGCGTACCGGGCGGTGGCAGGGGCGGTGCTGGGCGCGGTGGTCCTGGCGGGCTGCGGGGCGTCCGGATCCGGGAGCGGCGACGACGCGCCCCCGACGCCCACGGGGACCTCCACCGCGGCCGCACCGGCGCCGACCGGTCCGACGTCACCGTCCGCGGCCCCGGCGCCGAGCGGCGCCGCGAGCCCGACGGCCGGCAAGCCGCCCTCCGCGGACCAGACCCTGCTGCGGGTCACCCGCAGCGGCGGCTTCGCGGGCCAGACGCACACGCTCGTCGTCAAGGAGGACGGGTCGTGGACCAGGCTGGACGGCGGGGCGAAGCCGGAGGGCACCGGAAAGCTGTCGGAAGCCGAGCTGGCCGAGCTGCGCACCGCGCTGCGCGAGGCGAACTTCGCGGAGCTGCCCCGGATCGCGACGGGCGGCCCCACGATCTACGACGGGTTCTCCTACGCGTTCGTGCACGACGGTTTCGAGGTGGCGGGCGGCGAAGGCGCCCTGGCCCCGGCCCTGGGCAAGGTCCTGGCCGCGCTCCCCCCGTTCACCCAGAAGTAGGCAGGCCCGTCCCCGCGGCCGAGATCTCCCGCGGCTGCCGGTCCGGGCTCAGCCTGTTGGAGCACCCGTACGTGGATCCGGACACGGCCGACGGGACGGTGGGCCGGGCCGATTTCACGGCTCCCGGGGCCGCGGCGCGGCGTCGCTCACCGACGGTCCTGACAAATCCGGAGGGATTCCTTCCGCTCTCCGCGAAACTCTCCCCGGCCCTCTCAGCAAACCTCTCCGCGAAACCGATGCCGCACGTGCGCCCCGCGGACGAGGCCGTCGCCGCCGGACACGGCGCCACCGACGCCGCCCCGCTGGACGTGGCCCTCGGCCGCGCCGTACCCGAGGCCTCCTCCCGTTCGAACTCCCCCGGTGCGGGCCGTCGAGGCCTCCCGTCCCGACGTCCCGAACGACACGGAGAACCCGGTCTTCCTCACGGATACGGGCCGTCGTCGCAGGGCACACGGACAGCCGGACGGGGTCCTCGCCCCGCCCGCCGGGCGCCGGTCCCGTGGGGGGTCCGGCGCCCTGCACATCCCGCCCCCTACCAGGATGATCAGCACAAATGCCCTGTCCGAACCCCGCATAGCCGCAGGCCGGTGCCTCCTCTACGCTGCACCCCACCACGCAGATCTTCATGGGGCGGGACCGGGACATGGAACAGACACACACCACCCACAACGGCGCCTCGGCGACCCCCGGCGCCCAGCGGCGCGTACTCGTCGTCGAGGACGACCACACCATCGCCGAGGCGATCGCGGCCCGCCTGCGGGCCGAGGGCTTCCAGGTGCAGACGGCCGCCGACGGCCCTGCCGCCGTCGCCGCGGCCGAGAACTGGCTGCCCGAGCTGCTGGTCCTCGACATCATGCTGCCGGGCTTCGACGGCCTGGAGGTCTGCCGCCGGGTCCAGGCCCAGCGGCCGGTCCCGGTGCTGATGCTCACCGCCCGGGACGACGAGACCGACCTGCTGGTCGGGCTCGGGGTCGGCGCCGACGACTACATGACGAAGCCGTTCTCGATGCGCGAGCTGGCCGCGCGGGTCCACGTACTGCTGCGGCGCGTGGAACGGGCCACCCTGGCCGCGCACGCCCCGCGCGGGGCCACGCTGCGCCTGGGCGACCTGGAGATCGACCACGCGCAGCGCCGGGTCCGGGTGCAGGCCGAGGACGTGCACCTGACGCCGACCGAGTTCGACCTGCTGGTGTGCCTGGCCGGCACCCCGCGGGCGGTGCTCTCGCGGGAGCAGCTGCTGGCCGAGGTGTGGGACTGGGCCGACGCGTCCGGGACCCGTACGGTCGACAGCCACATCAAGGCCCTGCGCCGGAAGATCGGCGCGGAGCGGATCCGTACGGTCCACGGCGTCGGGTACGCCCTGGAGACCCCGGCGCAGGCGTGAACGGCGCACCCAGGCAGCGCTCCGCCGGGGCCCTGCGGCCCTTCTCGCCGTTCTCGATCAAGACCAAGCTGGGCACCCTCGTGGTGGTCTCGGTCTTCATCACGACGGGCCTGCTGCTGGTGGCCCTGCGCACCGACACCGAGCTGCGGTTCATCACGGTCTTCTCGGTGATCGCCTCGATGCTGATCACCCAGTTCGTGGCGCACAGTCTGACGTCGCCGCTGGACGACATGACGACGGTGGCCCGGGCGATCTCCCACGGCGACTACACCCGCCGGGTGCGCGGCGCGGGACGCCGGGACGAGCTGGGCGACCTGGCTTCCACGATCAACCTGATGGCGGACGACCTGGAGGCGGTGGACCGGCACCGCAAGCTGCTGGTCGCCAACGTCTCGCACGAACTGCGCACGCCGATCGCGGCGCTGCGCGCGGTGCTGGAGAACGTCGTGGACGGGGTCTCGGCCGCCGATCCGGAGACCATGCGCACGATGCTGAAGCAGACCGAGCGCCTCGGCCGGCTCGTGGAGACGCTGCTGGACCTGTCCCGGGTGGACAACGGCGTGGTCCCGCTGCGCGCCCGCCGGTTCGAGGTGTGGCCGTACCTGTCGGGGGTGCTGAAGGAGTCGGCGCTGGCGGCCGCGGGCCGGCCGGGGCTGTCCAGCGGCTCCGGCGGGCACACCCGCAACGACGTGCACCTGCACCTGGACGTGTTCCCGCCCGAGCTGACGGCGTACGCGGACGCCGAGCGGCTGCACCAGGTGGTGGCGAACCTCATCGACAACGCGGTCAAGCACAGCCCCCCGCACGGCCGGGTCACGGTCCGCGCGCGGGCCGGCGACACGCCCGGCAGCCTGGCGCTGGAGGTGCGGGACGAAGGCCCCGGCATCCCGGAGGCGGAGCGGCACCGGGTCTTCGAGCGGTTCAACCGGGGCAGCGCGCGCGGCGGCGACGGCGGTACGGGACTGGGCCTGGCGATCGCCCGCTGGGCCGTGGAACTGCACGGGGGGCGGATCGGAGTGGCCGAATCGTCACGGGGCTGCCGCATCCTCGTCACGCTTCCGGGCAGTTCGTAGGCGCCGTGTTGACGTAGGGTTCGAGTGGGAAGGACATGATCTCGGCCACACGTACCCGGGGTCCGTCAGGGGTGCGAAGCCATGAGGCCGCAACCTCGGTGCCCCCTACCCGAACCACACGTGTTTCCCGCCATTCCAGGCAGTGAAACCCGCCGTTCGATGTGACCTGCGCGACGGAAGTCCCGCCCGGTCTGCATCTCGCGGCCTGGGAGGCGTAGCCTTTATTCCCGCTGTCCATACCTTGTGAAGCGGAAGAGGGCGGTTGCCGCCGTGTCGCCACAGTCCCCCAGTAACTCGAGCACCACGACCGAAGCAGCAGGGGGCGGGAAGAACCCCGCCTCAGGCTTCGGCGCCAATGAGTGGCTCGTCGACGAGATCTATCAGCAGTACCTCCAGGACCCGAACTCGGTCGACCGGGCCTGGTGGGACTTCTTCGCCGACTACAAGCCGGGGGCGGCTGTCGCTCCGGTGAAGTCCGAAGAGCCGAAGAAGACCCCTGCGACGACGGACGGCGCCTCCGCACAGGCCGCCACCACCGTCACCGCAGCACCCCAGGCCGCCGACGCCGCCGCCACGGGGGCGGCGAGCGCCGGTGCGAGCACCCGCTCCGCTGGAGCGGCTGCCGCCGCGCCCTCCGCCGCGCCCACGCCTGTGTCAGCTCCTGCCCCTGCTCCTGCCATCCCCTCTGGTGCCCCTGCTGTGACTGTCACCTCCCAGGCCCCGGCCGCCGCACCGGCCGCGCCCGCCCCCGCCTCCGTAGCCCCGCAGAAGGCCGCGCCCGCCACCGAGGCCCCCGCGGGCCCCGAGCTGGTGACGCTCCGCGGCCCGGCGGCTGCCGTCGCGAAGAACATGAACGCCTCCCTCGACGTCCCGACGGCCACGTCCGTCCGCGCCGTCCCGGTGAAGCTCCTGTTCGACAACCGCATCGTCATCAACAACCACCTCAAGCGGGCCCGGGGCGGGAAGATCTCCTTCACGCACCTGATCGGCTACGCGATGGTGCAGGCCATCAAGGCCATGCCGTCGATGAACTACTCCTTCGCGGAGAAGGACGGCAAGCCGACCCTGGTCAAGCCCGACCACGTGAACTTCGGCCTCGCCATCGACCTGGTGAAGCCCAACGGCGACCGCCAGCTCGTCGTCGCCGGCATCAAGAAGGCCGAGACCCTCAACTTCTTCGAGTTCTGGCAGGCCTACGAGGACATCGTCCGCCGCGCCCGCGTCGGCAAGCTGACGATGGATGACTTCACCGGCGTGACCTGCTCCCTCACCAACCCCGGCGGCCTGGGCACCGTCCACTCCGTGCCCCGTCTGATGCCCGGTCAGTCGGTCATCATGGGCGTCGGCTCCATGGACTACCCCGCCGAGTTCCAGGGCACCTCGCAGGACACCCTGAACAAGCTGGGCATCTCCAAGGTCATGACCCTGACCTCGACCTACGACCACCGGGTCATCCAGGGCGCGGCCTCCGGCGAGTTCCTGCGCATCGTCGCGAACCTGCTCCTCGGCGAGAACGACTTCTACGACTCCGTCTTCGAGTCGCTGCGCATCCCGTACGAGCCGGTCCGCTGGAACCGCGACATCGACGCCTCGCACGACGACGACGTCACGAAGGCCGCCCGCGTCTTCGAGCTGATCCACTCCTACCGGGTCCGCGGCCACGTCATGGCCGACACCGACCCGCTGGAGTACAAGCAGCGCAAGCACCCCGACCTCGACATCACCGAGCACGGCCTCACCCTGTGGGACCTGGAGCGCGAGTTCGCGGTCGGCGGCTTCTCCGGCAAGTCCATGATGAAGCTGCGCGACATCCTCGGCGTACTGCGCGACTCGTACTGCCGCACCACCGGCGTCGAGTTCATGCACATCCAGGACCCGAAGCAGCGCCGCTGGATCCAGGACCGCATCGAGCGCCCGCACACCAAGCCGGAGCGCGAGGAGCAGCTGCGCATCCTGCGCCGCCTGAACGCGGCGGAGGCCTTCGAGACCTTCCTGCAGACGAAGTACGTCGGCCAGAAGCGCTTCTCCCTGGAGGGCGGCGAGTCCGTCATCCCGCTGCTCGACGCCGTCATCGACTCGGCCGCCGAGGCCCGCCTCGAAGAGGTCGTCATCGGCATGGCCCACCGCGGCCGCCTGAACGTCCTCGCGAACATCGTCGGCAAGTCGTACGCGCAGATCTTCCGCGAGTTCGAGGGCAACCTCGACCCGAAGTCCATGCACGGCTCCGGCGACGTCAAGTACCACCTGGGCGCCGAGGGCACCTTCACCGGCCTGGACGGCGAGCAGATCAAGGTCTCGCTCGTCGCCAACCCCTCCCACCTGGAGGCCGTCGACCCGGTCCTGGAGGGTGTCGCCCGCGCCAAGCAGGACGTCATCAACAAGGGCGGCACGGACTTCACCGTCCTGCCGCTGGCCCTCCACGGCGACGCGGCCTTCGCGGGCCAGGGTGTGGTCGCCGAGACGCTGAACATGTCGCAGCTGCGCAGCTACCGCACCGGCGGCACCGTGCACGTGGTCATCAACAACCAGGTCGGCTTCACCGCCGCCCCGGAGTCCTCGCGTTCGTCCATGTACGCGACCGACGTGGCCCGCATGATCGAGGCGCCGATCTTCCACGTGAACGGCGACGACCCGGAGGCAGTGGTCCGCGTCGCGCGGCTCGCCTTCGAGTTCCGTCAGGCGTTCAACAAGGACGTGGTCATCGACCTCATCTGCTACCGCCGCCGCGGGCACAACGAGTCCGACAACCCGGCGTTCACGCAGCCGCTGATGTACGACCTGATCGACAAGAAGCGCTCGGTGCGCAAGCTGTACACCGAGTCCCTCATCGGCCGCGGCGACATCACGCTGGAAGAGGCGGAGCAGGCGCTCCAGGACTTCCAGGGCCAGCTGGAGAAGGTCTTCGCGGAGGTCCGCGAGGCCGCCACGCAGCCCGCCGTCGGCGCCCCGGCGTCGCCGGCGCAGGTCGCGCAGCAGTTCCCGGTCACCGTGAACACCGCGATCTCCCAGGACGTCGTCAAGCGGATCGCCGAGTCCCAGGTCAACATCCCCGAGCACGTCACCGTCCACCCGCGTCTGCTGCCGCAGCTGCAGCGCCGCGCGGCGATGATCGACGAGGGCACCATCGACTGGGGCATGGGCGAGACCCTGGCCTTCGGCTCGCTGCTGATGGAGGGCACCCCGGTCCGGCTGTCCGGCCAGGACTCCCGCCGCGGCACGTTCGGCCAGCGCCACGCGGTCCTCATCGACCGGGAGACCGGCGAGGACTACACCCCGCTGCAGTACCTGTCGGACGAGCAGGCCCGCTACAACGTCTACGACTCGCTGCTCTCCGAGTACGCGGCCATGGGCTTCGAGTACGGCTACTCGCTGGCCCGCCCGGACGCGCTGGTCCTCTGGGAGGCCCAGTTCGGTGACTTCGTCAACGGCGCGCAGACCGTCGTCGACGAGTTCATCTCCTCGGCCGAGCAGAAGTGGGGCCAGACCTCCGGCGTCACGCTGCTCCTGCCGCACGGCTACGAGGGCCAGGGCCCGGACCACTCGTCCGCGCGCCCCGAGCGCTTCCTGCAGATGTGCGCGCAGGACAACATGACGGTCGCGATGCCGACCCTGCCGTCGAACTACTTCCACCTGCTGCGCTGGCAGGTCCACAACCCGCACCACAAGCCGCTCATCGTCTTCACCCCGAAGTCGATGCTGCGTCTGAAGGCGGCGGCGTCGAAGGCGGAGGAGTTCACGAACGGCACGTTCCGTCCGGTCATCGGCGACGCGACGGTGGACCCGAACGCGGTCCGCAAGGTCGTCTTCTGCGCGGGCAAGGTCTACTACGACCTTGAGGCCGAGCGGGAGAAGCGCGGCATCACGGACACCGCGATCATCCGCATCGAGCGGCTGTACCCGCTGGCGGGCGCGGAGCTCCAGGCGGAGATCGCCAAGTTCCCGAACGCGGCGAAGTACATCTGGGCCCAGGAGGAGCCGGCGAACCAGGGTGCGTGGCCGTTCATCGCGCTGAACCTGATCGACCACCTCGACCTGGCGGTCGGCGCGGAGGTCCCGACGGGCGAGCGCCTGCGGCGCATCTCGCGCCCGCACGGCTCGTCGCCGGCCGTCGGCTCGGCGAAGCGCCACCAGGCGGAGCAGCAGCTCCTGCTGAACGAGGTCTTCGAGGCCTAGTCGCCGCGCGGCCCAGCAGGAGTGGAAGGCCCGGCCCCCTCACGGGGGGCCGGGCCTTCCGGCTCTACGGCTGGGGCTCGAAGTCCCAGTACGGGCGGGCCTGTTGGCGGGCCGAGACCGTGTGGACGTGCTGCGGGCCCAATGTCCTGATGAGGCCCTTGATGCCCGCCTCCTCGTGCTTGCCCGCCTCCGCGTCCTCCCGTACCGACCGGAGGTCCGCGGCCAGCGCGATCTGCGCGCTCAGCGTCATGGGGTGGTCCGGGCCCAGCACCTGCTCGGCGGTGCGCAGCGTCTCCCGGCTCAGGTCCAGGGCGTCTTCCAGGCGCCCGGTGATGTTGCGGTGTCCGGTGGCGTTCAGGGCGCAGCCCAGCGTCCACGGGTGCCGGTCGCCCAGCGCGCCCCGCATGCCGACCAGCGCCTGTTCGGCGAGCGAGAGGGCCTCCGCCCGCTCGCCCTGGGCCCGCAGCACCAGACCGAGGTTGCCGACCGTGCCGATGCTGTACGGGTGGGCGAGGCCCAGCTGGGACTGGTAGCCGCGGACCACGTCCTCGGAGATCCGGCGGGCCTCGCCGATGTCCCCGTACTCCCTGAGGTAGGTGGCGTAGTCGGAGGCCACCATCAGCGTCCACGGGTAGTCGACGCCGAAGACCCGCGTGGCCCGCTCCCACACGGCCCGCAGCCGCATGCCCGCACCGGGGATGTCGCCGGAACGCCGCAGGCACAGCCCGAGGTTGTGCTCGGCGCGCAGGGTCTGCGGGTGGCCCAGCCCCAGCACCTGGGTGTTGAGCTTGAGCCCCTGCTCCTGCCGGGTCTGCGCCTCCCGGTAGCGGCCCATCATCCGCAGCCCCATGGCGCAGGCGATGCCGGAGGAGAGGGTGGAGATGTGGTGGGCCCGCAGCACCCGCTCGCGGCGGCGCAGGGTGTCCAGGTCGAGGTCGTAGGCGTCCTGGTAGCGGCCCAGCAGCCGGTAGGTGGCGGCCAGGTTGTTCTGGGCGCCGAGCGTGGTCGAGTCGTCCTCGCCGAGCAGCTCGCGGTACGTGGCCAGGCAGTGCTCGAAGATCTTGCGGGCCGGCTCGAACTTGGCGATGCACAGCAGGACTCCGCCGTACGCGCTGCTGGCGCGCAGGGTCTCCAGGTCGCGCTCGCCGCGTTCGCCGGTGAGCCGGTCGGCGACGGCCCTGGTGAGGGCCTCGGCGCGGCGGAAGAGGCCGAGGTTGCGCAGCGCTCCGCCGTACTGGTAGCTGAGCTCGCGGACCTTGGGGTGGTCCTCGCCGAGCATGGCGCGCCAGGCGTGGTCGGTCTCCTCGGAGAGCCTCAGGCAGGTGCGGTACTCCCCGGCGAGGATCAGGTAGCGCAGGCAGTGCAGCAGGAAGTTCTGGATGCGCGGGTTGCTGCTGGTCAGCACCCCGGCCGTGGCCAGGTGCGGGATGAGCTCGGCGTAGCGGGGCCACAGCCGGGAGTCGGAGGGCCGGCCGGGGTCGGCGGCGGCGAGGACCTGGCGGACGGCGCGGGAGAGCGGTTCGGCCTCGTCCTCGGAGAGGTTGTCCCGGACGATGCCGTGGACCATGCGGTGCAGCTGCACGGTCTCCAGTCCGCCGCCGCCCTCCTCCACGGGCAGGTCGGAGTACTCCAGGCGGACCACGGAGAACTGGACGAGCTTGTTGAGGGCCGCGTTCCACCGGATCTGGTCGTTGATCAGCCCGGCGAGCTCCTCGGGCACCTCGTCGGCGGGGAATTCGCGCAGCAGTCGCAGCGGCACCGGCCCGGGTGCGAAGAAGACGAACAGCCGCAGCAGGGCGAGGGCGTCGGGGAAGTTCTCCCGTACGTTGTTGAGCAGTATGGCCAGGGCCGTGGGGAAGGGCAGCGGGTAGTCGTCGGAGACGGTGACGGCCTCGCGGGAGTCCATCCGGCGCTGGAGCAGCGCCAGGTAGTCGCCGACGGTCAGCGGGGAGTCGGCGAGCCAGCCGGCGGTCTGGTCGAGGGCGAGCGGGTAGTCCTCCAGGGCCTCGGCGAGCTGGTCGGCCTCCATGGCGGTGAGCCGCAGGGCGCGGCGCCGGATGAAGGTGATGGACTCGGGGCGGGCGTAGAGCGGTACTTCGACGAGGCTCGTGTGCCGGGAGGCCCATTCGCGGTTGCGGGAGGTGATGATGACGTCGCCCGCGCCGGAGGGCAGCAGGTCGGTGAGGTCGTCGGGGTTGTCGCAGCCGTCGAAGACCATCAGCCAGCGGCTGTAGGGGGATCCGCGCCGCAGTGCCTCCAGGACGGCCCGGATCTGCTCGCCGTAGCTGCCGGCGCCGCGCGGCAGGCCGAGGGCGGGGGCCAGGTCGGCGAGGCGTTCGCGCAGGGTGGGCCGGTCCTCGGCGGGGACCCACCACACCACGTCGTACTCGGAGGCGAAGCGGTAGGCGTACTCGGTGGCGACCTGGGTCTTGCCGACGCCGGAGAGCCCGAGGAGGGTGACGGTGGAGGCGCCGGCCGGGGCTTCGGCGAGCGCCGCGCGCAAGGTGCCGATGACGTCGTTGCGGCCGGTGAAGCGCGGGTTCCGGCGCGGGACCCGGCCCCAGATCTCGGGCGGGTCGTTGGGGAATCGGGGGCCGCGTCGGCCGCTCTCGGTGCCGACCCGGTCGGTGGGCAGCTCCAGGCGGCGCAGTACGCGGTACTCCGCCTCGTACGCGTCCAGGCCCCACAGGTCGGTCTTCTCCAGGACGGCCACGGCGCTGGGCAGCGGGGCGTCGGTGAGGCAGACCGCCGCGAACCGGTCGCGGTGGCGGTCGGTGACCGCGCGCAGGGCGGTGTTCCACTCCTCGTCGGTGTGGGTCCCGGCCGAGAAGTAGCGTTCGCTGAGGACGAGGAGGACCCGGCTGCCGGAGCGGGCGAGGTCGTCGAGGGCCTGGGCGAGGCCGGGGCTGTTCTGCGGGTCCCAGCGTTGGAGGGCGACGCGGTGGCCGTGCTCCTCCAGCCGGTGGGCGATCCAGACGGCCCAGGGCCGGTTGAACCCGGCGAAGCTGATGACGAAGCGCTGCGGCCCAGAGGCTGAGGTGGTCTGTTCCTGCCGGCTACCGGTCATGCGGCCGTCTCCCTGAGATCCGGGCGGTGGACGGGATTGAAAAGGTACCGCAGCGGACGGTCCGTCAGCCTTGTGCGAACGGCGCGAGTTCGGGGTGTTCCGCGCACCAGGCGCGGCGCTCGCGGTCGACGGCCCGGCGGGCGGTGGCGTGCTGGTTGCCGGGCGGCGGGAGTTCGTCCATGGCCCGTTCGGCGGCCCTCATCGCATCGGTGAACTCCCGTCCTGCGGAGGTCAGTCGGTCGTCCGCGTGCAGTACGGGCAGGACGGCGGCGACCTGGGCGCGGATCCGGGCGTGGTGGGCCCAGGCGCCGCGTGCCCCGTAGAGGGCGGCGCGCTGCCAGTACCCGGCCAGGGCCAGGTGGGCGTAGGCGCCGTGCAGGAGTCCCTCCAGCGGGCGGGGGTCGGCGCGCCAGGGTGCCCAGTACCGGGGGGTGCGGTCGGCGGTGTGCAGGGTCAGGACGTCGGCGAGGGCGGTGAGCTTGCCGTGCTGGACCTCGTGCACGAGGGTGGCGGCCAGGGCGGGCGGCGCCTGCGCGCGGGCCAGTACGGAGCCGGCGGCTGCGGGCAGGGTGGCGCCGCTGGAGCGGGAGCCTCCGGCGAGCGGCACGACGGAGCGCAGCAGTTGCACGGTCTCCTCGGCGCGGGCGGTGTCGTACCGCTGGAGCAGGGTGAGCGCGCCGGACCACTGGGTGTCCCAGCGCCGGTGTCCCTTGGAGGTGAGCCGGCGGGCGGGGCGTACGGGGGCCTGCTGCGCGGGGCCGGGTGCCCGGTAGGGGTCGAGGTCGTCGAGGGCGGTCCGGCCGCCGGGGAGCGTGTGCAGGGGGAGGGTGGCGGGGTCCTCGGGGTCCCAGGAGTGTTCGGTGAGGGCGAGCGGGCCGGTGCGGTCCGGGCGCAGGAGTCCGAGCGTGGGCAGGACGAGGCGGCCGTGCTGGGGGCGCAGGGTGTGGGTGAAGGAGATCTCGGCGCGCAGGGCGGCGGCGACGGCGAGGGCCCCGAGGTGGCCGAGGTCCGGCGGGGGGCCGTCCGGGGCGTGCAGGCGGCGCAGGGTCTCCTCGGCCCACACCCCCGTGGCCGGGTAGTGCAGGACGTCGCGGACGGCGGCGGGGGCGTGGCGTTCGGCCTCCTCCAGCAGGGCCCAGTGACCGGCGCTCTCCCCGGACCGGCCGCCGGGGGCGGCGTCGAGGACCCCGCGCAGCAGGACCAGGCGCTTGGAGCGGCGGACGTCGCGGACCAGGCGGGTGCCGTCCGCGGAGGGCTCGGTGGAGGCGAGGGCGCGCAGGGTGCGGGCGGAGACGGAGAAGGCGGCGAGGGCGGCGGTCATGAGGCGACCGCCGGGGGGTGGGCCGCGGTGGCGGTGGACGCGGCCTGCTTCAGGGCCGCGGCGATGTGCCGGATCAGGACCTGGAGGTCCGCGCAGTACACGGAAGGCTGCCGGAACCCCTCGCCGGCGCGGTAGCGGTGCGGGTAGTGGCCGCCGCCGCACACCTCCACCAGCTCGCAGGCGCGGCATCCGGCGGCGAGCGCGTCCCGCCCGAGCTGACGGGCGGCGAATCCGGGGTGGTCGAGGATCTGGTCGAAGCTGTGGGTGGCGAGGGTCGCCCCGGTGGCGGCGGCGCCCTCGTAGGCGGACTTCAGCGAATCGGCCTGTTCGATGGAGCCGTCGGTCTCGATGACGGCGGTGGCGGCGGGCGCGAGCCCGAGGGTCTCGGTGGCGGCGGGCAGGCCGAGCAGCAGCGCGATGATCTCCTCGAAGATCCGGATCCGGGTGCGCCGTACCCCGTCGTGCCACCAGCGTTCGAAGACTGCGAGGAGCCAGTCGGCGTACGGGGTCGCACCGGGCCGGTGGCCGGCCGGCGGGGAGCTCCAGTTGGCGAGCGGCAGCAGCAGCCCGAGGCTGGGCGGGGCGAAGGCGAGCAGGGACTCGTACGTCTCCACCGGGTCCTGGGCGAGGTCGATGACGCAGAGCACCCCGGCGTAGCTGTCCGGATGCCGCGCCAGCAGCCGCAGGCCGCGGGCGGCGGCGCCGAACCCGGGGCGCCCGGTGTGGTCCACGCGCCGGGCGTTGTGCGCGGGGAGCCCTCCGTCGAGGCTGACGCCGACGCGTATCCCGGCGGCGGCCAGCGCGGCGAGCCGGCCGCGGGTGAGGAGGGTGCCGTTGGTCTGGACGGTGGCGGTGACCCGGGTGCGCGGGGCGGCCTCGGCCACGGCCGCCCGTACGGCCTCGACGGGCCCGGCCAGCTGGGCGGGCGCTGTGAGCAGCGGTTCGCCGCCGTGCAGCACCAGGTCGACGCGGGGCAGGTCGTGGGCGGCGGCGTGCTCGGCTATCCGCTGGGCGGCGAGGTGGGCGGTGGCCGGGGCCATGACGGCGGGCTGGCCGCGCCAGCTCTGGTCGGCCAGCTCGTAGACGTAGCAGTAGGTGCAGGCGAGGTTGCAGCGGCTGCGCGTCTTGAGCACGAACTGCCGTATCGGATGGGACCGGTGGCCGGCGGTCCGCAGTGCGGGCACGTCGAGCCGGGTGTGGGGCCAGGGCGCGTGGCGGGCGTGGGCGTCCTGCGCGGCGATGTGTCCGGTCGGCGCCGCGTCCTGCGCGGGCAGCGCGGCGTCGCTCGTGCCGGTGTGCGTCATCGGCCGCGCCTCCCTCCCCCGGTGGCTGCTGGGAGGTACCCCAGCGACGGTCCATCCCTGCCCTTCGGACGGCCTCGGCTAACGGCGGAAAACGGTCAAGTGGCGTGCGGCCCGCCACCGCCTCCGGTCAAGCGACGCCCGAGTCGAAGGCGTTGAGGATCTCGGCCGGATTCGTCACCCGCTCGACCATGCCCTCGATCACCTGGGCGAGCACGGGATGGTCGATCCCGCGCAGCGCCGCCAGATCCAGGCCGGAAAGATCCGGCAGCCCCCCGGAGCACCGCTGGACCACCACTGCCACATCCTGATCCTTCGTCACCATGGGCCGCCCGTCCCCCTCTTGCGTCGCACGATCGATGGTCCACTGCCTTTTCCCCTCCCCCGGCGCCCGGAAACGGGCGGTCCGGGGGCGCAGGGCGGCTCAGAGGGCCGCCTCCAGGGCGCTGATCCGCGCGGTGAGCGCCGCGGACCGCCCTTCGGCCCCCACCTCGGAGCGCGCTTCGGCTCCCGCCTGCGCACCTGTGCCGAGCCGCATCCACAGCTCCAGCGCGGAGCGGTACGCGTCCAGGGCCGCCCGGGGCCGGGCCAGGCGCTCCAGGACCTCCCCGCGCAGCTCCTGTACGCGGGCGGCCAGCTGGACGGCGGTGCCGGAGGCCCGGCGCTCCTCGTGGTCGGCCTCCAGGGCGGCCCGCCAGGCCCGCCGGTAGGAGTCCGCCGCCCGGTCCAGGCGGTCCACGGCCCGCGTGTGGCCGTGGATCTCCTGCTGCACGTCCCCGTGGTCCCGCCAGGCGCGGGCCTGCTCCAGGGGGCTGCGGCTGTGCCGGACGGCGAGTTCCAGCAGGTACTCCGCCTCCCGCAGGTCCACCGGGTCCCCTTCGTAGGCGTGCCGCAGCCGGAGCCCCGCGGCCAGTCTCAGCAGCCGGTGCGCCGCCCCGGGGTCGGACTGCGGCACCGCCGCCCGGCTCTCGCGCAGTACGCGTACGGCGGCGCCGGTGAAGCGCCGCCCGTCGGCGGCCCGGGCCCGCTCCAGCAGGACGTCGCCCCATTCGGGCAGCAGCTCGGCGAAGGCCTCCGCGTCCCGGGGGATCAGCCGCCGGGCGCGGCCGTACGCCTCGGCGGCGTCCTCCAGGGCCGCCGGGTCGGCGTCCCGCTCGTGGCGCGCCCGGTGCACCCGGGCCAGGCACACCAGGGCCGCCACCCGCAGCTCGGCGTCGCCGCCGGCCTCCGCGAGGGCCGCGTCCAGCTCCCCGGCCGCCTCCTCCAGCCGCCCGGGCAGGTACCGCAGGGCGCCGGCCAGCTCCACCCGCACCCGTGCGCGCCCTTCTCGGCCGGCCGTGCCGTCCGTGGTCAGGGCGGTCGCGGCCAGCCGCGCCGCGGCCTGTTCGGCCAGGGCCGTGCGCTCGGCCGGGTCCGGGGTGTGGGGCAGCAGGGCCAGCAGGACGCGGCCCAGGGCCTGTTGGAGTCCGGGATGCGGCGCAGCGTCCACGGCGCCGCCGGGCGTGGGCCCGGCCAGCGGCTCCAGGGCGGCCCGCGCCTCGCGCAGGGCGCCCGGATCCTCCCGCAGGGCGCTCAGCCGGATCAGGGTCTCGGCGCGGCGCACCGCGCAGTCCCGCCGCAGTCCGGGGTCGGCCGAGGCGCCGGCCGCCGCGAACTCCCGGTCGGCGGCGGCCAGCAGCTCCGTGTCGCCCGACGAGGCCGTACGGGCGGCCGCCAGCGCCCGCTCGTACAGCACCCGGCCCCGCGCGAACCGGGCCGGCGCGGTGTGCAGGCCGGTGAGGGCCCGCTCGGCCTCGGCGAGGAGTTCCGGGTCCCGCTGGGCCGCCCACAGCCGCAGCAGCGCGCCCGCCAGTTCGGTCTCCGCCTCCTCCGGCGGATCGCCGGGCCCGGCCGGGGCCGTCACCGCACGGCGCAGCACCGCAACGGCTTCGTACAGGGCGCGCGCGTCCCCGTCCGCGAGCCGGTCGCGCGCTGCGCGCACCGCGCCGGCCCGGCCGGGCGCCGGGGGCGTGGCGGGCTCGCGTACCGGCGGGTCCCCGTCCTCCGGCACCCCGGGCAGGTAGCGCCGTACCACTTTGGCCGAGACCTGGGCGAAGGCCTGCGGGAGCCGTCCGGGGGGCGTGCGCTCCGCGGCGTCCTGCGGCGCGGGTCCGGCCTCGGCGGACGGTGCTCCGGTGAGCTGCGAGACCGCGAGGGCGGGGAAGTTCCGTACGCCCCGCCCGAAGTGGGCCTGCACGTACTCCGAGCAGTGCTTGAGCACGAGGGCGGCCTCGTCCCGCCCCAGCGGCCCCAGCAGTACGTCCTGCACCCCGGGCGCGAACTCGTACCACTGCCCCGGCGCCTCCGCGCTGCGCCGCAGCAGCCCGCTCAGCAGCACCTCGGCCAGGTCCGAGGGCTCGGAGTCCGGCAGCATCGTGCGCTGCACCAGCCGCATCACGGGCAGTGTCAGCGGGGCCGCCGACAGGTAGACGGCCAGCTGTACGGCCCGCGGCGCGGCCGAGGACCTGAACCGCGCCACCAGCTCGCGCGGCGGCCTTACGGCACGCGGCGGCGGCGGGGGCGCCGCCGGGTGGGCGGCCAGCACCCGGCCCACCTCGGCCGGTACCGGGCCGGTGCCCAGCCCGGCGACGAGCCGGGCCCAGGCCCCGAGGGCCGTCGCGCCCGGGGGGAGCACGGGCACGGTCAGCCCGCCCACGTGCCGTCCGGGCAGCGGTGGCCGGTCCGGCCGGAACTTCAGCTTCCCGCCACTGCCCTCGACCCGGGAGAGCGTGCCCCGCTCGGTCGGCAGCCAGCTGCGGCCCCACAGCCGCTGCGGCAGCGGCTGCACGACCACGCACGGGGTGCACTCGGCCCACCGGTGCAGCAGCCGCTGCGCCGCGCCCTCGCGCCACAGCGGTCCGGCGCAGTCGGAGACCATCATGGTCAGGGCCCGCCCGGTGGGGTCGCGCAGCTGTTCCCCGGAGCGCAGCCCGGGGCCGGGCACGGGGCCGCGCCCGAGCGCGGCCGTACCGTCGGCGAGCCGGTGCAGGTAGTGCACCTGGACGTCCCGGAACGCGCCCAACCGCTCGCACACGGAACGCAGTTCCTCGAACATGTCCTGCCACACCGCCATCGACGGCGACGCGTCCATCACCAGCCGTGCGGTGGCCTCGCGCCTGCTGTCGGGCCGGAGCACCGGGATGACCAGCCCGAGGGCCCGGGCGCTGGCCTCGGCGGTGGCCGGCTCGTCGAGGACCATCCGGGTGGGCGGGGCGGGCGGACGGTGCCGCTGGAGGGCGCGCAGGGCGCGCTGTATCTCCAGGATGCGGGGCAGCGCGGCCGCCCTGGGGACCCGTACGGGCATCCCGCGTTCCCCGGGCGCCTCCCCCGCGGGCTCCGCCTCGGTCTCGCCGCCGCGGCGGGTCCCGGGTGGATAGAGCCTGACCGGATCACCGGCTTCCGGCTCCACGCGCTCGGGATCCACGGGCGGACTGACCGGGTCCTCGTCCTCCGGTTCCGGTGCGGACTCCTGCGCACCCGGTGCGGGCCGCCCGGGCCCGCTGATCCGCCCGGCCAGCCAGAGCGCGTCGGCGAGCTCCTCGGCGGACGGATCGAGCCCGGCGCGGCGCAGCAGCACGGCCAGTTCGCGGATGCCGGACGGTCCGGCCGGGAGGCTTCCCGCAGGCGGAGGTCCGGCGGGCGGAGGTCCCGCGGGCGGAGGTCCGGCGGGCGGCGGTTCGGCGCGTGGTGGTTCGGCGCGTGGTGGCACGGCCCGTCACCTCGGGCGGTCGAGTCGCTGGATGAGCAGGTCCGCGAGGTCCTCCCGGGTGGGCGGGGCGGCGTAGTGGGTCAGGTAGACGGCGTTGAGCAACTGGTCGGCGGCGACCAGCTCGGACTGCGAGCGGCTGAGGAACTCCCGGATCAGGTCGGCCCCGAGCTGGGCGGCCTCCTCCCCGAGGTGGGCGCGGACCATGGTGGCGAGCCGCTTCTCACCGGGCTGCCCGAGCTTGAGCTGGATGCAGCGCCGCAGCAGGGCGGCGGGGAAGTCCCGTTCCCCGTTGCTGGTCAGGATGATGAAGGGGAAGGCCCGGCAGCGCACCCGGCCGCCCCGGACGGTCACCTTCGACCCGTCGTCGGTGAGCACCTGCACCTCGGGCTCGGTGTCGGCGACCCGTTCCAGCTCCGGAAGGGCGAACTCCCCTTCCTCCAGGACGTTCAGCAGGTCGTTGGGCAGGTCGATGTCGCTCTTGTCGAGCTCGTCGATGAGCAGCACCCGGGGCCGCTCGGCGGGCAGCAGGGCGGTGCCCAGCGGCCCGAGCCGGATGTACTTCCCGATGCCCGGAGGCCGGCCGGCACCGGGCGCCCCGCCCTGCCCCCCGCCCGCGGCCCCGCCGCTCGCGGCGAGCTGCACGTCCTGGAGCCGGGCGAGGGCGTCGTAGCGGTACAGGCCGTCCTGGAGCACGGTCCGCGACACCACCGGCCAGCGCAGCACCCGGCCCAGCTTCAACTCGTGGGCCACGGCGTGTGCGAGGGTGGACTTGCCCGTTCCGGGGAAGCCCGTGACCAGCAGCGGCCGCCGCAGGTACAGCGCGGCGTTGATGGCCTCCAGCTCCTCGGGCTCGGGCCGGTGCAGCTCGGCGGCCTGCCGGTGCGCGCCGAGCCGCCGGGCGATGTTGCCGTCGGTCGCGCCGGCCCCGGCCGCCGCGACCGACTCGTCCACGGGCCCGCCGTCGAAGTCCCGCCACGGCGGCGGATCGGGCAGGGCGTCGATCCCGTCGTGGGGTTCGCCGACACCTCGGTATATGAGCCATTCGTCGTTCATGGGTGCTGCTCCCTCCTGCCGGTCACAGGTCCCCCTGGAGCGGCTCGTCCTCGGGCAGGGCGCGCGCGGGGTCCTCCCATACGAGCGTCGCCCCCGCCGCCCAGTAGGCGTCCGGGTCGGCCCCGTACGCCCGCCCCCGCAGCGCCTGCAACCGCAGCGGCAGCACCTCCGCCCGGCCCGCTTCCGCCAGTTCCTCCCGCAGCCCGCGGTGGAACGGGGCGCACGACACCCCCGGATCCGCCGGGGGCCGACGGCCCACCGCCATCCCGTACCCGGCGTCCCGCACCGCATGCAGCGCCCCGAGCGTGGGCTCCAGCGCCGCTGCCCGGCAGTGCACCGGCACGGTGTTGTCCGGGAGCGCGGCCAGCCAGCCCGGCGCGGGGCTGCGCGCACGCCCCCGGACGCAGTCGGCCCGTTCGTCGAGCAGCGGCCCCGCCTGCACCCGGGCCCACCGGGCGGCCGCGGCGGGCGCGCCGCTTCCCTCCGGGTAGCGCAACACCACCGGCCGCTGCACCCCCAGCGGTACGCCGCCCACCAGCACCCATTCGTCCACGGGCACCCCGAACAGCTCCGGTTCGACGGCCACTTCCAGCACGGCCGCCGCCTCATGGGTGTCGGAGGCCCGGAAGGCTTCGGCGAGCGGGGCCCGTAACACCTCGGGCAGCTCCCGCAGGGTGGCCCGTACGCCCGAGTCCACCGCCCTCACCCGCCCGGGGTGGGCCGGGCCCGCCAGCACCGAGACCTTCCAGTCGTAGACGTCCTCCCAGCCGTGCGCCCACAGCTGCAGCAGGGCCGAGGCTCCGGTCGGCAGCGCGCCGGCCGGGCGGGCGGGACCGCGTACTGCACGCCCGGCCGAGGCCCGCCGGCGCCGCTCGCGCTCGGCCAGGCCCCGCTCGTGGCGCTCGCCGAGCTCCCTGCGCAGCGGCCGCCACAGCCGCTCGGCGGTGGCCCGTACCCAGTCCCACAGTTCCTCGTCGGCGCCCGGTGTCGGCGGCTCGCGGTAGTCGGCCACGCTCACGTCCGTCGCGTACCGCAGCATGGCCGCGGCCTCCCCCGCCCCGCCCGGCGGGTCGTGCAGCAGCCCCAGCCCGTCGCGCCAGCTCAGCGGGGCGAGCGGGTGCGGGTCCGGCTCCTCCCCGCGCGCCGCCTCCACCAGGGCCCGTACGACCTCGGAGGAGCCCGGCGGGGGCAGTTCGGCCAGCAGTCCGCACAGGGTGGTGCGCTCGCCGGGGGTGAGGCGGCCGCGCCCGGCGTACGGGTCCCCGTCCTCGGCCGGGAGTTCGTCGTGCACGTCCGTCCAGGTCCGCCGGCTGTTGAGGTCGCTGAGGTGCTGGTCGTAGTGGTGCAGGTCGTGGGCCTGCATGACCCGCCGGTAGAGCCCGCTCTGGCCGCGTGCGGGCATCGGCAGGGTGCGCAGCTGCGCGACCGAGACGGCGAGTCCGCCGGCCCCGGTGTGCCGGCGGGCCTTGACCACGCCGACGACCTCGCCGCGGGCCAGGTCCACCACGGGGCCGCCGGACATGCCCGGTTCGATCTCGTCGTCGTCGCCGAGCCGGATGGCCGCGCCGTTGCCCGCGGTGCCGCGGAGCCGGGTGGTGCGGCCCGTGATCTCGGGTGTGCCGAGGTCCTCGGTGCAGCCGAAGTACGCGACCTCCTCGAAGCGCGGCCGGGCGCGGTCGGTCAGCCAGACGCAGGCGTGCGAGACGGGGGCCAGGACCCGGATCAGCGCCAGGTCGGGCAGGTCCCACATGGTCCGCGGGCCGGGGCGCCGCTCCTCCAGCCGCTCGGGCAGTACGCACTCCACCCGCCCGGTGACGGTCCCGGTGGAACCGTTGCCCCCGGAGGAGAAGGTGATGCCGACCTCGCGCCCCGTCAGACGCACCGCAGCACCCCCTTCGCCGACGACGTGCGCGCACGTCAGGACCCAGCCGGGGGCGATGAAGAAGCCGCTCCCCCAGGTGGGGCCGGTCACAGGGGATCCATACCCGCCCGTCGGGGCGTGGACGCGTACGGTCGCGGCCTGGACGAGGGGCTCCAGAAGCTCGAAGGCGCGCGCGGAGCGGGCCGTGCGCCCTTCCGTCATTCGCGCCCCCTGCTCGTGAGGCATCCAGGCTAGCGCCGCAGGCGCCACGGACGGGAGGTCTCACCGCAGAGCGGATTATCCTGGCGGGAAACACCCCCTGCACATCCACATCACGGCACGGAGCCCGACTTGTACTTCACCGATCGCGGCATCGAGGAGCTGGAGAAGCGGCGCGGCGAGGAGGAGGTCACCTTCGAGTGGCTCGCCGAGCAGCTTCGTACGTTCGTCGACCTGAATCCGGACTTCGAGGTCCCGGTGGAACGCCTGGCCACCTGGCTGGCCCGCCTGGACGACGAGGACGACGACACCGAGGACTGACGGGACACGAGAACGGCCCGGCTGCGCGCTGCAGTCGGGCCGTTCTCGTCAGGGTGCACCGGGTGCACAAGGCGCCGGATCAGGCGGCCTTGGTCTCCCAGAAGATGCGGTCGATCTCGGCGATGAGCTCAAGAGCCTTCGCGCCGGTGGCCGGGTCGTTCGACGCCTTGGCGGCCGAGAGGGCCTTCAGGGTGTCGTTGACCAGCGTGTGCAGCTGCGGGTACTTCTCGAAGTGCGGCGGCTTGAAGTAGTCGCTCCACAGCACCGAGACGTGGTGCTTGGCGAGCTCGGCGCGCTGCTCCTTGATGGTGATGGCGCGCGCGCGGAAGTCGGCGTCGTCGTTGGCCTGGTACTTCTCCTGCACGGCCTTGACGGACTCGGCCTCGATGCGGGCCTGGGCAGGGTCGTACACGCCGCACGGAAGATCGCAGTGGGCGGAGACCTTCGCCTTGGGGGCGAAGAGGCGGGAAAGCATGGAGTTTGTCCTCCTCGTGATCGTCTTCTCAAGGGGGAGATTACTCGCTCGGAATGCCGTTTTCGCGGTCGCCCCCATGGGCTTAGGACAAAAGTCCAGCGTCGTGGGCGGACCGGTGAGCGAATGTACGGAGCCTTGCGGCAGCATGCGGGGGGTGACGAGGAGGTCGGGCATGGTGGAGAGCGGGCACCCGCGGGGGCGCTTCGGGCTGGTCGACGTGAGCGGGCCGTCGATGGTGCCGACGCTGGTCCACGGGGACCAGGTGCTGGTCCGGTACGGAGCGGTGGTCCGTCCGGGTGACGTGGTGGTGCTGCGCCACCCGTTCCAGCAGGACCTGCTGGTCATCAAGCGGGCGGTGGAGCGGCGGCCGGGCGGCTGCTGGTGGGTGCTGGGCGACAACCCGTACAACGAGACCGGCGACAGCACCGTCTACGGCCCGGTGCCCGACGAACTGGTGCTGGCGACGGCGGTCCTGCGCATCCGGCCGCGCGGGGAGGATCAGCGTTCGCTCAGGGCCCGGCTCTCCTGGGCGGTCTCGGCGGTGCGTCCGCTCCGGGCGGACTCCTCGGCCTCCAGCCGCTTGCGGGCACGGTAGGCGGCCACGTTGGCCCGGGTGGCGCAGCGGTCGGAGCAGTAGCGCCGGGAGCGGTTGGTGGAGGTGTCGAGGTAGGCGTTGCGGCAGGGCGCGGCCTGGCACAGGCCGAGGCGGTCGGGGCCGTGCTCGGTGACGTGGAAGGCCAGGCCCATCGCCGCCATGGCGGCGTATCCGGCGGAGGCGTTCGAGGGGTGCTCGGCGAGGTGGATGTGCCAGTCGGGGCGGCCGTCCTCGCCGATCGTCTCGTGGCCGGAGACCTGGGGGCTGACGGGGAACTCCATGAGCAGCGAGTTCAGCAGGTCGACCGCGAGGACGTGGTCCCCGCTGTCGGCGGCCTCGAAGACGGAGCGCAGCCGGCCGCGGACGTTGCGGAAGCGGGTGACGTCGGTGTCGGTGACCCGGCGGGCCATCTGCAGGCTGGCGCCGAAAAGGGCGCGGACGGCGTCCACCGAGGTCAACGAGTCCTTGTTGCGGGCCGGCTCCTCGGTGTTGACCAGGCGCACGGCGAAGTCCGAGTAATGGGCCAGTTCCACTTGTAGTCCTTACGGCTGCGGATTAGTGTCTCCGGTAACGGCTGAGACGTCTTCGAGGGTATTACGTATGGAGGGGTTCGTAATGGCGGATACGGCGGAAACCGGCACCGGTCGGCAGGCGTGGCAGGCATGGCAGGACAGCTGGGACCGGCAGCAGGAGTGGTACATGCCCGACCGCGAGGAGCGGTTCCGGGTGATGCTCGACATGGTCGAGGCCCTGGTCGGCCCCGCCCCCCGGGTACTGGACCTCGCGTGCGGTACGGGAAGTATCACGGACCGCGTCCTCAAGAGGTTCCCGGAGGCCACCAGTACGGGCGTCGACCTCGACCCGGCGCTGCTGACCATCGCCGAGGGCTACTTCGCCGGGGACCGGCGGGTCACCTTCGTGACCGCCGACCTCAAGGACCCCGACTGGCGCGCGGCCCTGCCCCACGCCACGTACGACGCGGTCCTGACGGCCACTGCCCTGCACTGGCTGCCGAGCAAGGAGCTCGCCGTCCTGTACGGGCAGCTGGCGCCCCTGGTCCGCCCGGGCGGGGTGTTCATGAACGCCGACCACATGCCCGACCCGGCCACCCCGCGCATCGACGCCGCCGAGCACGCCCACCGGCACGCCGGCATGGACCGGGCCAAGGCGGCCGGGGCTGTGGACTGGCGCGAGTGGTGGGCCCTGGCGGCCGCGGACCCGGCGCTGGCCGAGCCGGTGAAGCGGCGCTTCGAGATCTACGGGGAGCACGCCGACGGCGACACCCCCACCGAGGCCTGGCACGCCGGCACCCTCCTGGACGCCGGGTTCGCGGAGGCCCGTACGGTCTGGCGCTCCCCCTCGGACGCGCTGGTCCTAGGTCTCAAGTAGGGACTTGGACGCACATGCGAGAGGGCGGTACGGGAAGCCCGTACCGCCCCTCACCCGTCCGCGGGTGCGACTACAGCACCTTGGACAGGAACGCCTTCGTCCGGTCGTGCTGGGGGTTGCCCAGCACGTCGCGGGGGTGACCCGACTCGACGACCACGCCGCCGTCCATGAAGACGAGGTTGTCGCCGACCTCGCGGGCGAAGCCCATCTCGTGCGTGACCACGATCATGGTCATGCCCGACTCGGCCAGGTCCCGCATGACGTCGAGGACGTCACCCACCAGCTCCGGGTCGAGCGCCGAGGTGGGCTCGTCGAAGAGCATCAGCTTCGGCTCCATGGCGAGCGCGCGGGCGATCGCCACGCGCTGCTGCTGGCCGCCGGAGAGCTGGGTGGGGTAGTTCCCGCCCTTGTCGCCGAGGCCCACGCGGTCCAGGAGGCGCACGGCGCGCTCGCGCGCCACCGCCTTGGACTCGCCCTTGACCATGACCGGGGCTTCCATGACGTTCTCTATGGCCGTCATGTGCGGGAAGAGGTTGAAGCGCTGGAAGACCATGCCGATGTCCCGGCGCTGGGCCGCGACCTCGCTGTCCTTCAGCTCGTAGAGCTTGTCGCCCTTCTGGCGGTATCCGACGAGCTCCCCGTCGACGTACAGCCGTCCGGCGTTGACCTGCTCCAGGTGGTTGATGCACCGCAGGAAGGTCGACTTGCCGGAGCCGGACGGGCCGACCAGACAGAAGACCTCACGCGGGGCGACCTCCAGGTCGATGCCCTTGAGGATGTGCGCCGCACCGTAGGACTTGTGGACGCCCTCGGCCTTCACCATGGCAGTCGTCATCAGGCCACCGCCTTGCGGTTCGAGAAGCTGGACAGTTTCGCCTTGATCTTCTGCAACGGCGTGGGCGGCAGGGAGCGGAGCGCACCGCGGGCGTAGCGGCGCTCCAGGTAGTACTGGCCGACGCTGAACACGCTGGTCAGGGCGAGGTACCAGATCGACGCGACGAAGAACATCTCCATCACCGCGAACGATGTGGACGCGATGTCCTGGGCGGCGCGCAGCAGGTCGAAGTACTGCACGGCCACGACGAGCGACGAGGTCTTGAGCATGTTGATGAACTCGTTGCCCGACGGCGGCACGATCACCCGCATGGCCTGCGGCAGCACGACACGGCGCATGGTCTGCGTGCGTGTCATGCCGAGCGCGTGCGAGGCCTCGGTCTGGCCCTCGTCGACCGACTGGATGCCGGCACGGACGATCTCCGCCATGTACGCGCCCTCGTTGAGGCCGAGGCCCAGCAGGGCGGCCAGGAACGGCGTCATGACCTGGGTCATCTCGTCCTTGTAGAACCCGAGGTTCAGGATCGGGAAGATCAGGGCGAGGTTGAACCAGATGAGGAGCTGCACGTACACCGGGGTGCCGCGGAACAGCCAGATGTAGAACCAGGCGATGGTGCTGGTCACCGGGTTCTTCGAGAGGCGCATGACGGCGAAGAGGACGCCGAGCACCAGGCCCAGGGCCATGGACGTGATGCTGATCCAGACCGTGTTGACCACACCGCGGAGGATGGTCGGGTCGAACAGCTTCTCCGGCACGGTGGCCCAGCGCACGTTGCCCTGCGAGAAGGCGAACGCCAGGGCCACGACCAGGCCGATGACGACCACACCGCTGATCCAGCGGCCGTAGTGGCGGACCGGGATGGCGCGGATCGCCTCGGGGTGGGCGGTCCCGGCCGGCGGGGTGTCCGCCGGGTCCGGAACCTTGTCGAGCTTGTCAGTCACAGTGACTGCCCTTCAGTGTGCTGCGGTCTGCGCGGAGGTCAGGAGCCTGCGTTGGTCTTGGCCTCGGTCACGGCGCCGGAGCCCGCGTTCCACTTGTCCAGGGCGGCCTTGTACGTGCCGTCCTTGATGACCGCGTCGAGGGCTTCCTTGAGCGCGTCGCGCAGCTCGGTGTTCTTCTTGTCCACGGCGATGCCGAAGAGGCCGGCGTCGGTCGGGTTGGCAATGGCCTCGAAGTCGTTGCCGCCGCCCGCGGTCTGCGCGATGTACGCGGCGACCGGGGAGTCGTTCAGGTCGGCGACGGCGCCGCCGGCCTTCACACGGGTCTGGGCCTCGGCGTCGGTCGGGAAGGACTCGATGGCGACCTCGCCCTTGCCGGCCGCCTTGCACTTCTCGGACTGGTCCTTGGCGGACTGCTCGTACGTCGTGCCGCGCTGGACGGCGACCTTCTTGCCGCACAGGTCGTCGAGGGTCTTGATGCCCTCCGGGTTGCCCTTCTTGACCAGGATGCCGGTCGAGGCGGAGAAGTAGTCGACGAAGTCGACACCGGCACCGGTCTTGTTGCCCTTGTCGTCCAGGCCCTCCTGACGGGCCTTGGTGTCGGTGAGCGAGGACATGACCAGGTCGCTGCGGCCCGTCTGCATGCTGCCGATCAGGGTGTCGAAGGTCCCGGACTCGAACTTGAACTGGACACCGAGCTGCTTGGCCATGGCCGCCGCCACGTCGGGGTCGACACCGACGATCTTGCCGCCCTCGGTGAACTCCATCGGCGCGTAGGTCGCGTCCGTCCCGACCTTGATGACGCCCGCGTCCTGGATCTTCTTCGGAAGCTTCGAGAAGAGCGGCGCGCTGCTGTTCGCCTGGCCCGACGGGGCCGTGGAGGCCTTGTCGGTCTGGTCGCCACAACCGGTGAGGACCAGGGCGCCGGCGACCGCGATCGCGCCGACCGCGGCGATCCGGGACCGGGCGGCGGTCGTACGACGGGTGATGCTTGCGGTCATGAGCTGGTTCCTCCGGCTGGTGGAAAAGCACCGAAAACAGGTCGGGCACGCACCATCGAGTGTCGCGACCTTGTGTGATTACGGCATCTTGCCATTCGGACTGGCGCATTCAGGGTGCCCGTGAGGTCAAAATCAGATAACGGACACCCCGGGCTACCCAACAGGACTGCGGCCGAAGCCCCTCGGAGCCACAGAAAACGCTGCGACCAGGCACTTCGGGGTCACTATTTACTGTGCGTCTCGCCCATTGGACACAGACGTTTGGACTTTTAGCCAAAACCAGGACATGCAGCCTATGGTCGAGCAGGAATCGACTCGTCTGGGTGAGCGTTCATCCGGTAGAACAGATCCTTACACCCCTCATCCGGGGCTCAGGGCGCGCGTGCGGCGCGCCCGCGCGTACGAACCTCCCCTTCGCGGAGACGGGCCAACCGTCGATGCGGAGTACGGACGCGGTGCCCGCCCACCCCTTAACCAGGGATGGCCACCCTCAACGATTCAAAGGACTTAAGGGGTCACACACAGTGGCAGCGGAGATCTTCAACCCTCGCAGTGACAGCGTGACGGACAACAACCCGGACGCGGTGTTCGCGCTGCACCGGGGCGGCAAGATGGCCATCCAGGCCACGGTGCCGGTCAACGACAAGGACGACCTTTCCCTCGCGTACACCCCCGGCGTGGCGAAGGTGTGCACCGCCATCGCCGAGCAGCCGGAGCTGGTGAACGAGTACACCTGGAAGTCCAACGTGGTCGCCGTCGTCACCGACGGCACGGCCGTGCTCGGACTCGGTGACATCGGTCCCGAGGCCTCCCTCCCCGTGATGGAGGGCAAGGCGATTCTGTTCAAGCAGTTCGGCGGCGTGGACGCGGTCCCGATCGCGCTCGCCACCAAGGACACGGACGAGATCATCGAGACGGTCATCCGTCTCGCGCCGTCCTTCGGCGGGGTGAACCTGGAGGACATCTCCGCGCCCCGCTGCTTCGAGATCGAGCGCCGCCTGCAGGAGGCGCTGGACATCCCGATCTTCCACGACGACCAGCACGGCACGGCCATCGTGACGCTGGCCGCGCTGCGCAACGCCGCGAAGCTCACCGGGCGCACGCTCGGCGACCTGCGCGCCGTGATCTCCGGCGCGGGCGCCGCGGGCATCGCCATCGCCAAGATCCTGGTCGACGCGGGCATCGGCGACGTCTGCGTGACGGACCGCAAGGGCGTCGTGTCCGCCGACCGCTCCGACCTGACGGACGTCAAGGCGGAGATCGCGGGCCTGACCAACCGGACGGGCCAGACCGGCTCGCTGGAGCAGGCCCTCGCGGGCGCCGACGTCTTCATCGGCGTCTCCGGCGGTACGGTCCCCGAGGAGGCGGTGGCCTCGATGGCGAAGGACGCGTTCGTCTTCGCCATGGCCAACCCGAACCCGGAGGTCCACCCGGACGTCGCGCACAAGTACGCGGCGGTCGTGGCCACGGGCCGTTCGGACTTCCCGAACCAGATCAACAACGTGCTGGCGTTCCCGGGCATCTTCGCGGGCGCCCTCAAGGTGCGCGCCACCCGGATCACCGAGGGCATGAAGATCGCCGCCGCCGACGCCATCGCCGGTGTCGTGGGTGACGAGCTCTCCGCCGACTACGTGATCCCGTCGCCGTTCGACGAGCGCGTGGCCGAGGCCGTCGCGTCGGCCGTCGCCGCCGCGGCCAAGGCCGACGGCGTGGCCCGTCTGGTCTGATCGCAGCGCTGAGCTGTACGGGCAGGGGCCCGGCCGGGGAGTGATCCGGCCGGGCCCTTCCTCATGCGCACCCTCGGCCCGGTGCGACGAAGGCCTCACCGCCGGGGCCCCGGGAAGGCTGGAACCCTGCGCTACCGAGCGGTAGCGTCGCGGCATGTTCGCTGCCTACGCCGCCCGAATCGACCGTGACCACCCCCTGAACGGCCTTGAGCTGGGCGAGCGCCCGGCCCCCGAGGTCCGGCCCGGCTGGGTGACCGTGAACGTCAAGGCCGCCTCCCTCAACCACCACGACCTGTGGTCGCTGCGCGGGGTCGGCCTCGGCGAGGAAAGACTCCCGATGATCCTCGGCTGCGACGCCGCCGGGATCGACCAGGACGGCAACGAGGTCGTCCTGCACTCCGTGATCGGCCAGAGCGGCCACGGGGTCGGCCCGGACGAGCCCCGCTCGATCCTGACCGAGCGCTACCAGGGGACCTTCGCCGAGCAGGTGACCGTCCCCGCCTGGAACGTCCTGCGCAAGCCCGCCGAGCTCTCGTTCGAGGAGGCCGCCTGCCTGCCGACGGCCTGGCTGACGGCGTACCGGATGCTGTTCACCAACGCCGGGGTCCGCCCCGGCGACTCCGTCCTCGTCCAGGGCGCCGGCGGCGGGGTCGCGACCGCGGCCATCGTCCTCGGCAAGGCGGCCGGCCTGCGCGTCTTCGCCACCAGCCGGGACGAGGCCAAGCGCAAGCGGGCCGTGGAGTTGGGCGCCGTGGAGGCGTACGAGCCGGGCGCGCGGCTGCCGCAGCGGGTGGACGCGGTGATCGAGACGGTGGGTGCGGCCACCTGGTCGCACTCGGTGAAGTCCCTGCGTCCGGGCGGCACCCTGGTCATCTCCGGCGCCACGAGCGGCGACCGCCCGGCGCACGCCGAGCTGACCCGGATCTTCTTCCTGGAACTGAAGGTGGTCGGCTCCACGATGGGCTCGAAGGACGAGCTGGAGGACCTGCTGTCGTTCTGCGCGACCACCGGGGTCCGGCCGGTCATCGACGAGGTGCTGCCGCTGGAGCGGGCGCGCGAGGGCTTCGAGAAGCTCGCGTCGGGCGACCTCTTCGGGAAGATCGTGCTCACACCGTAGGCGTCAACGAAGGTTGACACCCCTCCCGCGTCAACCTACATTGACACACATGACGGAAGCTACCGATCTCGCCGAGCGGGCCGGTGACCGCGACCCGCGTGTGGGCCTGCGTGCCGTGGCCGCCCTCCGCAGACTGCTGGAGCAGCTGGAGGCCGTACAGGTACGCAGTGCCCGCACGCAGGGGTGGTCCTGGCAGGAGATCGCGGCCGAGCTGGGCGTCAGCCGGCAGGCCGTGCACAAGAAGTACGGGAGGCTTTGATGTTCGAACGCTTCACGACCCAGGCCCGCGAGACCGTGACGGGCGCCGTCGCCGAGGCCCGGCGCGCCGGGTCCACCACGGTCGCCGAGGAGCACCTGCTGCTCGCCCTGCTCACCCAAGGGGCTCTGGACCCCCTGGGCGTGGACCGCGAGGCGGTGGCCGCGGACCTCGCCGCGGCCCGCCGGCGCGGCGGGATCTCCAAGGCCGACGAGGAGGCGCTGGCCGGGCTCGGCATCGACCTCTCGCAGATCGTCTCCCGGGTCGAGGAGACCCACGGCGAGGGCGCCCTGTCCTCGACGGCTCCCCGGCGGCGGACGCTGGGGGCCTCGCTCCGCTCGGCCCTCGGCCGCCCGGAGCCGGACAACCGGCACGTCCCCTTCACCCAGGGCTCGAAGAAGGTCCTGGAACAGTCCCTGCGCATCGCCCTGGACCGCAAGGACCGCCACATCGGCACCCTGCACCTGCTGTTGGCCCTGCTCTCCCGGCCCGGCACGGTTTCCGAGGTCCTGACGGACCACGGAGTCACCTACGGGACGGCCGAGACGGGCCTGGCCGCCTGACCCCGTCAAGTCCCGAGTTGTCGGGGCGTGACGCGCCGGGGTCCTTTCGGGCCCACTGGACGTGCAGGCCCCAACGGGACGAGAACCCGAGGCGGGGCAGCAACGCAGGCCCTCGGCATCGAAAGGAAAAGGACATGATCCACAACATCCGCAACGACACCACGCCCCGGCGGCGGAGTTCCCGCATGGTAATGATCGCCGCCGCAGCCGCTCTGATCTCCGGGAGCGTCATCCTTCCGGCATCCGCCGCGGCGCCGTCCCTGAGTCACTCCACGGCGGCGGCCGTCGTCACCAACGACGGCGCCGACCCCGGCGACGACGGGCTCATGGGCGGCGGTGGCGGCGCCGCCGGTGACGCCACCACCGATGATGAGGGCGACAACAGCCTCCGAGACCCCTACGACGGTGGCGACGTCAGCGTTGACAACGTCAACGCCGGTCACAACAACAAGCCCCTCGTCGACCGCTGGGACTACGTGAACTGGGACCGTTGGGGTCTTGATGAGCAGACCGTCGACGAGAACGACTGAGCACCCCAGGCCGACGGCCCGGACGATTCGCCACCTTCCGGGCCAGGGCCGCCCCGGAGCACGAGGTCCCGGGCGGAGCCCCGGAACCGGTCCTGCGGCCGGATCCGCCGCCCTAAGGCCTGGCCCGCAGGGTCTGCGTCAGCCGGGCGGCAGCGGCGGCGAGATCGGTGCGCGCCTCGGCCAGCTGGGCCGCGGACACACCGTGGTCGCGGGCCGCGTCGCGGACGTCGTCGCGGAAGCGGTCCAGCAGCCGGTCCAGGTCGCGGGCCGCGTCGCCCGAGGGCGTCAGGTCCTCGGCCCAGTCCGTGTCGACCACCAGGGGCGCACCGGACGCGGCGGGTCCGGCCGGCGTTGAGCCGCCGAGCCAGGCTTCTGCCAGACCGCCCAGCACCCCGCCCGACTTGGCGAACTGCTCCTGGAGCTGGCCCGCTATGCGCTGGACCTCCTCGCGCGCCCACTCCTGGGTCTCCTTGGCCTGACGGCGGGCCTGCTGGGCCTCCTCGCGGGCCCGGCGGCTCTCGTCCTTCGCCCGCCTCGCCTGCTCCTTCCACTCCTGACGCGCCTTGCGCAGTTCCTCCTTGGCCGCGTTCCAGGACTCGTCCTCGACCCGGGTCGCCGACGCGGAGGCCGCCGCCCGCATCTCGCGCCGCAGGTCACCCGCCGCGCCCCGGACGTCGTCGCGGATCTCGGCGGCCAGTTCGGTGACCGAGTCGCGGATCTCCAGCTCCAGGTCGGCGAGTTCACCGCTGCGGTCGGCCAGTTCGGCCCGGCCCGCCTCGGTGATCGAGTACACCTTGCGCCCGCCCTCGGTCGCGTGCGTGACCAGGCCCTCCGCCTCAAGCTTGGCCAGGCGCGGGTACACCGTGCCCGCGGAGGGCGCGTACAGGCCCTGGAAGCGCTCCTCCAGCAGGCGGATCACCTCGTACCCGTGGCGCGGCGCCTCGTCGAGCAGCTTGAGGAGGTAGAGGCGGAGGCGGCCGTGGGCGAAGACGGGCGGCATGTCAGAGCACCTTCTTGTCGGACACGAGGGGGGCTTCGGCCTCGGCCTGCGGGCGGCGCAGCAGCGCGATCGCGCCCGAGACCGTGGTGGCGCGCAGGGTACCGGTGCCGGAACCGAGGGTTCCGGTGATCCGCTTGGAGCCCAGCTGGCCGGAGACCCGCAGGTCCTCGAAGGCGTTGGAGACGCCGCCGGTGGTGGTGTTGGCCTCCACGCGGGCGTCGGCGGGGTGCGGCAGCCGGATGGCCACCTGGCCGGAGACGGAGTTCAGCGCGATGTCCACCGGCCGCGGGGGCGACGGATCGAGGTCCAGGTCGATGAGCATGTCCCCGCTGACCGAGTCGGCCCGCAGGCTCACGCCCGCGCCGTCGACCACCGTCAGGCCGCCGGACACCGAATGGAAGCCGAGGTCGCCGGTGACGGACTGGGCCTCGACGTTGCCGGAGACCGTGTGCGCCTTGACCCGGCCCGACAGTCCGACCAGCGTGGCGTCGCCGGAGACGCCGTTGACGTCGGTGCCGCCGGAGATCCCGGAGACGAAGGCGGTGGCCTGGACCGTGGCCAGCTGCACCTGGGTGGCGGCGGGCACGGTCAGGGTGACGGCGGCGCTGCGCTCCCACGCCTTGCGGCCGAAGGCGGAACCGGACCAGACCTTCCACGGCTTGGTCTCCCACCACTCCTTGAAGCCCTGGGAACCGTTCCAGGGCACGTCCTCGTAGGAGACGGTGAGGGTGCCGCCGTCCTGCACCACGTACAGGGGCGGACCATCGACCTCGGTCACCTCCAGGCGGGCCGGGCCCTCCTCGGCGGCGACCACGTTGACCGTGCCGCTCACGAGCCGGACGCGGAGCTCGGTCACCGGCTGCTCGAAGGCGAGCTTCTGCGGGTCGGCGATGTGCCACGTCGACTGCGACGCCTGCTCTGCCATGGGGCTGATCCTCCTCGTGCGCTCACGGACGGGTCTCGACGCACGCAACATATCGCGTCTTCTGAGTAACACGATATATCGCGGTCGGGTGAAGTCAAGCGTGCTGCCGAGATCTCCGATATGGGGCGGTTTGCCTTAGCGTGTGGGCATGCCCATCTCCCGGACCACCGCCGGCGGACTGCTGCTCTGCCGGGCCGAACCCCTCGCCGCCCGTCCCGCCGCGCGCCTGCTCCGCGTACGCCTGCTGCTCGCCCCGGCGGGCGAGTGGAGCGTGCTCGTGCCCGACGTCAAGCCGTGGCCGGGCAGCGAGGAGGCCGTGTCCGAGGTGCTCTCCGGCTGGGGTGCGGCGGTGGCGGTCGGCGTCAACTGGCCCGTGCTGAGCGTGTGGTGGGAGGACGGCCGGACCGGCTTCGCCCTGTCGAGCGGCTTGCGGCGCACCGCCGCCTACGAGTGGGACGAGCGCGGCCGCCCGTCCGGCGAGCCGGACGCCATGCGGGCCCTGTCCGCTCGGCTCGGCCTGGACCCCGTACTCGACCTGGAGGAACTGGAGCGGCTCACCCGGCCCGACCCGGCCGCGGACGGTACGGCCCGCCTCCTCGGCCTGATCGCCCTGCTGACCCGCGCCGGGCTGGCGCTGCCCCCGGGGCTCGGCCCCGGCGAACCGGCCGACCGGCTCCGGGAGGTGGCGCGCGTCGTGCCCGGCGCCGAGACGGTGGAGTGGTCCGGCTGGCGCGACGCGGTGCGGGCGGAGCTCGACGTGGTGGAGGAGGGCCCGCTGGGCCCGTGGGTGCGCGGCCCGAAGGCCCGGCTGCTGGGCGCGGCCCAGGTCGCGGCGGGCGCACCGCTGCTGGTGTGGGCGGCGCACCGGCGCAGCCCGGGGTGGGCCGCGGCGGGCGCGGTCCTGGTGGCCCAGGGAGCGCTGTCCCTGGCGTACGACCGGGCCCGCACACCGCACTGACCTGATCCGGCCCCGCGTTACGCCGGAACGAGCAACGGGCTCGCATGGTGGCGCAGCCACGCCCGGTACGGCGGCGTCCGCATGGCCGCCTCGCGGTACGCGGCGCGAAGGTCCTCGTAGACCTCCGCGTGCGCGCCGGGCCGCGTCGCCAGGAGCAGCCGTACGGCGAGCGGGTCGCCCGACAGCGGCCGGATCGCCATGTCCTCGCGCGGCCCGGAGGTCGGCTGACAGGGGGCCACCGCCTCGCCGGAGACGATCAGCGACGTCGCCGTGTGGTAGTCCGCGTGCAGCACCGGCGGGTCCAGGCCGGCTCCGGCGAAGACCCTTCGCAGCCCGTCCCATTCGCCGTCGACCGACGGGTCCACCATCCAGCGGTCGGCGGCCAGGTCCCGTAAGGACACGACCGACTGCCGGGCGGCCGGATGGTCACGCGACATCGACACGAACTGCGGCTCCCGCTCCATCAGCACGTGCAGCTGCAGCCCGGCCGGCACCCGCAGCGGGCTGCCCTCCACCTCGTGCACGAAGGCCACGTCCAGTTGGCCTGAATCCACCATCCGCAGCAGCGCGTTGGCGGACACGTCCACCACCAGCGAGGTCTCGGTGTCGGGCAGCCGCCGGTGGATCCGCCGGAGCCAGCCGGGCAGCGCGCGGCTGGCCGTGGAGCCGATCCGCAGCCGCGGCCCGTGGGCCAGCGCCCGGGCCTCCGCCACCAGTGCGGCCATCTCGGCGAGCAGCGGACGGGCCCGGCCCAGCACGGTGCGGCCGAAGGGGGTGGGCCGGCAGCCGGTCCGTTCCCGCAGGAACAGCTCGCCGTCCAGGGCGCGTTCGATGCGGCGCAGCTGCGTCGTCAGGGAGGGCTGGCTCACGCCGAGCTGCCGGGCGGCCTTGTGCAGGCTTCCGGCGTCGGCGATGGCGCACAGCGCGCGCAGGTGCCTGACCTCAAGCTCCATGCCCCGAGAGTAGGCCGCGGCCCGTGGGCCGCACCAGCCACCGATAGCCCCCCGAATCCCGCCATTCTCACACTAGTTGATCTGTCGAAATCTTCCCGATAGGCCCGCGCTATCGCGGAGTGACATCATCCGCCGGGCACTTCCGCTCCCGCAGACTCCGGTCACGAACGACCACCCCCCACCGCACCGGACGAGTAGGAGCTCCCCCACATGCGCCACTCCCGTAAGGCCGTTCTGGCCACCACCATCGGCCTCGGCCTCGCCGCCGCCCTCGGCGTCGTCCCCACCGCCACCGCCGCCACCGCCCCCGCCGGCACTCCCGCGAGCTACGCGGCGTACGCGAACTCGCAGGACAACCAGGCCGCCAACCAGGCCTTCTTCGAGGCCGTGCAGCGCTCGGTCGCCGAGCAGCGCGCCGCGAACCCGGGCGCCCTGGCCGTGACCGTCACCTACAACACCCGTAGCGCGCCGAGCTTCCGCACCCAGATAGCCCGCTCCACGCAGATCTGGAACAGCTCGGTGAGCAACGTCAAGCTGCAGGAGGTGTCCTCCGGCGGGAACTTCTCGTACCGCGAGGGCAACGACTCACGCGGCTCGTACGCGAGCACGGACGGGCACGGCCGGGGGTACATCTTCCTCGACTACCGGCAGAACCAGCAGTACAACTCCACCCGGGTGACCGCGCACGAGACGGGCCACGTCCTGGGCCTGCCGGACCACTACTCGGGTCCCTGCAGCGAGCTGATGTCGGGCGGCGGCCCGGGCACCTCGTGCCAGAACGCGACCCCGAACAGCACCGAGCGGGCGCGCGTCAACCAGCTGTGGGCCAACGGCCTCGTCGCCTCCGGGATGGGGACGAAGGGCTGACGGCCTAAGTCCCTGCGGGAACGTGTTCCGGACATTCCGGGTTCCGACAAGGTCCCCGGACCCATTCCGGGATGAAGATCCCCAGGGACTTGCGCCGCCTGAGCACCGTGTCCACGGGGCTCCCGCAGGCCGGGCACACCTGCTGGTCGTGCCCGGCCTGCGGAGCGATCGTCCCGTGCTCGTGCTGTTCCCGCTGTTCGCCGGCCATACCTCCACGGTAGGCCGGTTTCGCGCGTTCGGCGGGTCAGCGCGTGACGGTGTACGAGGTGACGACCTGGCCGCCGCCGAGGGCCTTGACCCCGGTGAGCTCCAGGGGGCGCACGCCGAAGCCCGCCCGCGACATCGGCATCCCCGTGCCCACGAAGAACGGGTACGTCTTGACCACGAACTCGTCGATCTCGTCGATCAGCTGCGCGGCCAGGTCCGCCCCGCCGCACAGCCAGATCCCGAGCCCCTCCTGGGCCTTGAGCTCACGGACCCGGGCCGCCACGTCCCCGCTGATCAGCTGGACCTGCGGGTCCGGCGGGACGGTGAGGGAGCGCGAGACGACGTACTGCTGGGGCAGGTGGCCGTAAGGGCTGGTGACGCCGAGCTTGACGCCCGGCTCGTAGGTGCCCCGCCCCATGAGCACCGCGTCGAAGCGCTTCGGCTCGGCGTCCTCGATCCCGAGCGGGGCGCGCGCCTGGGCGGCGATGGTCTCCGGGTACTCCGCCTTGAGGAATTCGATGAACTCCGGGTCGAGGCGGCTGTAGAAGAAATCGCCGTCACCGTCCGGGGCTCCGATGAACCCGTCGACCGACGTGGCGATGAAGTACGTGAGCTTGCGCAAGCGAGTCTCTTCCGTTCGACAGTGCCACCGCATCGGAGGCACGTCGCATAAAGTACTTCAGGTGGAGTGGTTACGCAACCGGTCGCGCGACCCCGTTCGGCTTGCGCCACATCGGCCACATCAGCGGCCCGTCGGGCAGTTGCACCGGCGACCCCGTGTGCGCGAATCCGAGCCGCTCGTAGAGCCGGCCGCTGCGTTCGCTGCTCGCCTCCAGGTACGCCGGCACACCCTCCCGGTCGCAGCGCTCCAGCACCGGGCGGATCAGCTCGCCGCCCAGCCCCTCCCCCTGCCGGTCCGGGGTGACCGCGATCATCAGCAGGTACTCGTGCTCCTCGGCCGTCGGGTGCACCGCGCCCGTGAGGCGGCCCACCAGCTCGCAGCGCTCGTTGTCCGGGTCGGCCACCGCCCGCATCTTCGCCGGGACCTCGTCCTCGCCCTCCGGCTCGCCCGCCGGGATCCGCAGCCACAGCGCGGCGGCCGAACCGTCCACGGCGTAGTCGATCCGGCCCTCGGCCAGCGCCACGTCCACGAAGACGCCCAGGAACTTGCCGTGCACCGCGGCCCGGTGATCCGGGTCCGGGAAGACCCAGCTGCTCACCGGGTCGGTGCGGAAGGCCTCGTCGAGGAGGCGCGCCACCGCGTCCCGGTCCGACTGATCCGCCTGACGTATCTCCAGCGCCACTGGTCACACCCTTCGCTCACGTGTCAACAACCGTGAGCGATCCTAGAGTTGGGGCGCAAACGCGGTAAGGCCCGTTCCGGCACCATCCGGTGCCGGAACAGGCCTTGGGCGTTCACCGCGTCCGGCGCGTCACGAACTCCGCGAGCGCCAGCAGCCCGCCCGCCGCCCCGAGGTCCGGCACGGCCCGGGACAGCTGCTGCACGGCCCGGCCCATCCGGTCGGCGGCATGGGCTTGCGCCCAGTCCCGCCCCCCGGCCCGGTCCACCGCGTCGGCCGCCCTGCGCACGTCGCCCTCGCTCATGGGCCCCCCGTACAGGACCGCCAGCTCCTCCCCCGCCGCGGTGCCCGAGGTGAGGGCGGCCACGACCGGCAGGGACTTCTTGCGGGCGAGCAGATCGGCCCCGGCGGGCTTTCCGGTGTGCCCCGGATCCCCCCAGATGCCGATCAGGTCGTCGATCAGCTGGAAGGCCAGGCCGGCCTCCCGCCCGAAGGCGTCCATCGCGTCGGCCTCGTCCGGCCCGGCGCCCGCGTAAAGCGCGCCCAGCGCACAGGCGCAGCCCAGCAGGGCTCCGGTCTTGGCGGTCGCCATGGTCAGGCACTCGTCGAGCGAGACGTACGGGCGCTGCTCGAAGGCGCAGTCCGCCTGCTGTCCCGCGCACAGCTCGATGACGCAGGCCGCGAGCCGCGCCGAGGCCGCCGCCGCGGCCGGGTGCGGATCCTGCGCGAGCAGCCGCTGCGCGAGCGCCATCATGGCGTCGCCGGTGATGATCGCGTCCGGTATCCCGAAGACGGTCCAGGCGGTGGCCCGGCCGCGGCGCCGGGCGTCCTTGTCGATGACGTCGTCGTGCAGCAGCGTGAAGTTGTGCGCCAGCTCCACGGCGACCGCCGCCCGGACGATGCCGTCCGCGGGTCCGCCCGGCCCCCGCAGGGCCTGGGCCGTGGCCAGCACCAGGGCGGGCCGGATGGCCTTCCCGGTGTTGCCCGCGGCCGGGGTGCCGTCCGCGTGCTCCCAGCCGAAGTGGTACATCGCGACGCGCCGCATCGAACCGGGCAGACTCTCGACGGCCCGGCGCAGTTCCGGGTTAACCGTTTCTCTTGTCCGTTCCAGCAGAGCCGCGGCCTCCTGGCCCTCGCCGGTCGCCAGGGCGGCGTCCACCGCGCTCAGCGCCAGCGGCCGATCTCGACGTTCTCCAGTACGCCGAGCGCGTCCGGCACCAGCACCGCGGCGGAGAAGTAGGCGGTGACCAGGTAGGAGATGATCGCCTGCTCGCTGATCCCCATGAAGCGGACCGACAGGCTCGCCTCGATCTCGTCCGGGATGCCGGGCTGGTGCAGGCCGATCACGCCCTGCTCGTCCTCGCCGGTACGCATGCACAGGATCGACGTGGTGCGGGCGTCGCTGACCGGGATCTTGTTGCTGGGGAACATCGGCACACCGCGCCAGGCCGGCACCCGGGTGCCGCCGATGTCCACCGACTCCGGGTACAGCCCGCGCTTGTTGCACTCGCGGCCGAAGGCGGCGATGGCCTTGGGGTGGGCGAGGAAGAACTTGGAGCCGCGCCGCATGCTGAGCAGCTGGTCCATGTCGTCGGGGCTGGGCGCGCCGTCGTGCGGCTGGATGCGCTGGTCGTAGTCGGCGTTGTGCAGGAGGCCGAAGTCGCGGTTGTTGAGCATCTCGTGCTCCTGGCGCTCGCGCAGCGCCTCGACCGTGAGCCTGAGCTGCTGCTCGGTCTGGTTCATCGGCTGGTTGTAGAGGTCGGCGACGCGCGTGTGCACCCGCAGGACCGTTTGCGCAATGGAGAGTTCGTACTCGCGCGGGCGGGCCTCGTAGTCCACGAAGGTGCCGGGGAGCACGGCCTCGCCCTGGTGGCCGGCGGAGAGCTCGATCGCGGCCTCGCCGTACTTGTTGGTGTGCTGGGCGGGCTGCGTCGTCACGTTCTCCACGTGCTCGCGCAGCGAGTCGACGCGGTCGGCGAGCAGCTGGAAGTCCTGCCGGGACAGGACGAGCGCGGTGCCGGAGGTGGCGGCGCGGGCGGTGTACTCCCAGATCGCCTCCTCGCCGACGAGGGAGTCCTCGCCGAAGTGGGCGCCGTCGGCGACGGTCCGCAGGACGGCGTCCTCGCCGTACGGGCCCGGGCCGATCTGGTCGATGCGGCCGTGGGCGAGCAGGAACACCTGGTCGCAGGGGCTGCCGAAGGAGGTCAGCTCCTGGCCGGGCTCGAAGTCGATCTGCCGGAAGCGCTGGGCGAGTTCGCCGAGGACGTCGAGGTCCTCGTAGTCGCGCAGCAGGCGGAGCTCACCGAGCTCGGCCGGGATCACCTGGACCTGCGTCCCGGTCTTGATGAACTCCACGCGTCCGTCGCCGACCGTGTAGCTCAGCCGGCGGTTGACGCGGTACGTGCCGCCCTGCACCGAGACCCACGGCAGCATCTTCAGCAGCCACCGCGAGGTGATCTCCTGCATCTGCGGCGCGGACTTGGTCGTGGTTGCCAAGTTCCGCGCCGCAGATGTCCCAAGACTGCGCTGCGGAGTCCGGGCCTCGGACTCGGAACCTGCCTGGACCGACATGTATTTCCCTTTCGATCACTGCATGGATCTGCAGGGTGCAGCTTTCCGGCACGGAACGTGGTGGGACCATTACACAAAAGGGTGGGACTACTCCGTCCGGGGGCGGGGCACTCTCTCGGGTCGACCTGCTTCCGCGAGCCCCTCCGAACCCACCGCTTTCAGCCACGCAGGCGATCAGGCGCGCGGCTTAATTTGCAGCCAAGATGCAAGTTTTCTAGGGTGAGCGCATGCGCCTGACCCGATTCACCGACGTCGCCCTGCGCGTCCTGATGCGCCTGGCCGCCGCGGAGACGGACCTCCCGACGACCCGCGAGGTGGCGGCGACCATGGAGGTCCCGTACACCCACACCGCCAAGGTGGTCGCCAGGCTGCAGCACCTCGGCCTGGTCGAGGCGCGGCGCGGCCGCGGCGGCGGGCTCGCCCTGACCGCCGCCGGAAGCGCCGCCTCGGTCGGCGGGGTGGTGCGCGAACTGGAGGGCGCGGGCGACGTCGTGGACTGCGACGGCACCACGCCCTGCCCGCTGCGCAGCGCCTGCGTGCTGCGCGGCGCGCTGCGCCGGGCCCAGGAGGCCTTCTTCGCCACCCTGGACCCGCTGACGGTGAACGACCTGGTGGCGGCCCCGACCGGCCCGCTGCTGCTGGGCATCTCGGGCGGCGCGCCAAGGAGGGCCGAAGGGCCCTGACGCCCGGGCCGAATGGCCGATACCCGCCTGCCCCGGGCCCGCCTAGCCTGACCCGGGACGGAACGTTCGAACAGAAGTCCGCCCTCCAATGGGCGGCCGACCCTGCCCAATAATGCGCATATGAAATGCCAATTAACGAGGAGACCTGATGCTGTCCGAGAAGTCCACCGCGACCGTACGAGCCACCCTGCCCGCCGTGGGTGCTGCGATCGGCGACATCACGGAGCTCTTCTACACCAAGCTGTTCGCGGCCCACCCGGAACTCCTGCGCGACCTCTTCAACCGGGGCAACCAGAACGCCGGCCTCCAGAAGCAGGCCCTCGCCGGATCCATCGCCGCCTTCGCCACCCACCTCGTGGCCCGGCCGGACACCCGCCCCGACGTGATGCTGGACCGCATAGCCCACAAGCACGCCTCCCTCGGCGTCACCCGCGAGCAGTACCAGGTCGTCCACCTGCACCTCTTCGAGGCGATCGTCGAGATCCTCGGCGAGGCCGTCACCCCCGAGGTCGCGGCCGCCTGGGACGAGGTCTACTGGCTGATGGCGGGCGCCCTCATCGCCACCGAGGAGCGCCTCTACGCCGAGCAGCGGGTCGTCGCCGGGGACGTGTGGCGCGAGTGGACGGTCACCGGCCGGACGGAGGAGACCGCCGACTGCACCACCTTCCGCATCGCCCCGGCCGACGGCGCCCCGGCTCCGGCGTACCTGCCCGGCCAGTACGTCTCGGTCCAGGTCGAACTCCCGGACGGCGCACGGCAGATCCGCCAGTACAGCCTCTCCACCGCCCCCGGCTCCCCGGTCCGCGCGATCACGGTCAAGCGGGTCCACGGGCCGGCCGCGGCCGGCCCGGACGGCGAGGTCTCCAACCACCTGCACGCCCGCGTCCACGCCGGCGACACCCTGCGGGTCTCGGCGCCCTACGGCGACCTGGTCCTGCGGGACTCCGCGGCCCCGGTGCTGCTCGCCTCGGCCGGCATCGGCTGCACCCCGATGCTCTCGATGCTGGAGCACCTGGCCGACACCGGGCACACCGCCCCGGTGACCGTCCTGCATGCCGACCGTTCCCCGGCCCACCACCCTCTCCGGGCCGACCACCGGGCCCTGACGCACAAGCTGGCCGACGCCTCGGCCCGGTTCTGGTACGAGGAAGCGGCGGAGCCGGGTGACGGCGAGGGCCTGATCGACCTCTCGGCGGTCCCGGTCACCCCCGGCACCCAGGCCTACCTGTGCGGCCCGCTCCCCTTCATGCGGTCCGTGCGCGAGCAGCTGATCGCCAAGGGCGTGCCCGCCTCCGACATCCACTACGAGGTGTTCGGCCCGGACCTGTGGCTGGCATCCGCCTGACAGCTGGCCGGATAACGCCCTAGCCCCGGAAGAGCCGCCTCCGCTAAACCGGAGTGTAACGAGACACGCACATAACGTGTCCGTCACGCACCGTAAAGGAGGCGGCCATGGCCGCACCCATGTCCGCGGACCGATTCATCAGCGCATTGCGGCGCGAGGGTCTGACCGTCGTCGAGGTCGGCGCCTGGCGCACCCACAACCGCAACCACAAGGGTCCCTGGGGGCCGGTGCACGGGGTGATGATCCACCACACCGTCACGCACGGCACCTCGTACACCGTCCAGCTCTGCCGCGACGGCTACTCCACCCTGCCGGGCCCGCTGTGCCACGGCGTGATCGCCAAGGACGGCCGCGTCCACCTGGTCGGCTACGGCCGCGCCAACCACGCGGGCGCCGGGGACCCCGACGTCCTGGCGGCGGTGATCGCGGAGAAGCGGCTCCCGCCCGACAACGAGGCGACCACCGACGGCAACCGCCACTTCTACGGCTTCGAGTGCGAGAACCTCGGCGACGGCGAGGACCCCTGGCCGGCGGTCCAGCTCGACGCGATCACCCGCGCTGCGGCGGCCGTCTGCCGGGTCCACGCCTGGACGGCCCGCTCGGTGATCGGCCACCGCGAATGGCAGCCGGGCAAGATCGACCCCAAGGGCTTCACGATGAACTCCCTGCGCGACCGCGTGGCCGCACGCCTCAAGTAGTCCACTCACCCTTCCCGGGCGAGCGCCTGCCCCGGCGCTCGCCGTCAGGACTCGCAGGCCGTCTGGACGCCGTTTGTGCAACTGTCGGAGCCGGGACCGCCGTCGAGCCGGTCGTTGTCGTCGTGGCCGACGAGGATGCCGTCGTCGTCACCGCCGTAGAGGAGGTCGGCGCTGGTGTCCACGCCTGCGGGAAGGGTGTCCCGCCCGCCTTCGCCGTAGACGCGGTCACTCCCCTCCTCGCCGAAGAGGGTGTCGACACCGTCACCGCCGTGCGGGGTGCCGTTGCCGTCGCCCGGGTGACGGGGTCTGCGCTGTCGCCGATCACGGCGTCGCCGCCGCGGCCGCCGTAGAGCGAGTCGTTGCCGGCGACGCCGGTGAGCGTGGCCCCCGTCGTGACCCTCGGGGGGATCACGACCGCGTCGTCCCGGTCGGCGGTGAACACCTGGATGTACGGGACCCCGGCCACCGGACAGCGCACCGAACCGTCCGTCACGGCCGCGCATCCCGGACCGGCCCTGAGCACACGCCCCACCTCGCGCACCACGAACACATCGGTCTTCCGTGGAGACGGCGAAACCAGACCCGGAGGCGCCATCACGAACAGGGTGCCGCCCGGCACGCTGACACTGGTGGCCGCCACCCGCGCCGACCCGGCGAAACACCACAACTGGGCCGACGCCAAGGCCGCCACCACACCGGCACGGATCCAGGACCTGCTCATGGACATCCCCTGCCTGCCGCTCTTCCCGGGCACACCGGACACCGCCTGTGGTGACGTGCGATGGCACGGCCGGGAGCGGCCCACAATGGACGGGTGAACCGCCCCGCGAACCTTGACGTGCTCTTGCAGCCGCGCCCGCCGTCCCCGCTGCAGGAGATCCGCGACGAGCGGTTCAGCGCGCACGGCGTGCGGCTGCTGCTCAAGCGGGACGACCTGGTGCACCCGGAGCTGCCCGGGAACAAGTGGCGCAAGCTCGCGCCGAACCTGCGGGCCGCCGTGGCCGCCGGGCACGACACGCTGGCCACCTTCGGCGGGGCCTACTCCAACCACCTGCGGGCCACTGCGGCCGCCGGGCGGCTGCTCGGGCTGCGGACGGTCGGCGTCGTGCGCGGCGACGAGCTGGCCGGCCGGCCGCTCAACGATTCCCTCGCCCGGTGCGCGGCGGACGGCATGCGGCTGCACTTCGCGTCCCGGGCCGACTACCGCCTCAAGGCCGAGCCGCGGACGCTGGCCCGCCTGCTGGACGGGGCCGGTGCGCAGGGGGCGTACGTCGTCCCCGAAGGCGGCAGCAACGCCCTCGCCCTGGCGGGCTGCGCCGAGCTGGGCCGGGAGCTGCGCGGGCGGGCCGACGTGGTCGCGGTGGCCTGCGGGACGGGCGGCACCCTGGCGGGCCTGGCCGCCGGGCTGGACCCCGGCCAGGAGGCGCTCGGCGTGCCGGTCCTGGCGGGCGGGTTCCTGGAAGCGGAGATACGTTCCCTCCAGGACCAGGCCTTCGGGGGCCCGGCCGGCGGCTGGACCCTGGCCGAGGGCTTCCACCACGGCGGCTACGCCCGCGTCCCGGCCGCGCTGGACGCCTTCGCCGCCGACTTCGAGGCCCGCCACGGCCTCCCGGTCGAGCGGATCTACGTGGCCAAACTCCTCTGGGCCCTGGCCGGGCTCACCGCCTCCGGCGCCTTCCCGCGCGGTACCACCCTGGCCGCCGTGGTCACGGGCCGGCCGTGACCCCGCGCGTGCGCAGCCAGTACGACCGGGTCGCCGCCAGCAGGGCCAGCCCGTACCCGGCGAAGGCCGAGAAGCCGATCCAGCCGACCAGCACCGCGTCCGCCGAGGAGTGGAAGTCCCCGGCACGGACACTCACCACCCCGGCCGAAGCCAGCGTCAGATAGCCGACGCCGAACAGGCCGTACGGCACCAGCGTGCCCACGCCGATCAGGGCGGGCCCGAGCGGCAGCCAGCGCGGTACGCGGCGGCCGCGCAGCACCAGGGTCCACCGTGGGAAGACCTGCCCCCAGGGCCTGACCAGGCCGAAGAGCAGGAAGACCCCGAGCGCGGCCAGCAACGCCGTGCCGTCCAGCCCCCAGCGCGCCAGGGTGAGCCAGAGTCCCGAGGCCCCATTGCGCTCGTAAGCGGCCAGCATCTCCTCCCCGCCGGTCCCCGCGAAGGTGCCGCCCAGTGCCCACGTCACCTTCATCACCGCGTACGGCACGAAGGCGAACGCCCCGCCGTACGCGGCGAGGTGCACCCGCCGGGAAGCCGCAGTCGGCGCCGGCGCCACCACGGGCCCGGTCCGGCGAGGTCGTGCGGCGCCCGCGAGCAGCACCGCGCCCAGCAGGCCGAGCGCGTGCAGTACCGCCGCCGCCCAGTCGTCGACCCCCTGGGCGAACAGCAGTGCCACCACGTCCATCAGCAGGCCGAATCCCGCAGCCGCGGACAGCCCGCAGGCCACCCACAGCACCGCCCGCCGCCGCATGGCCAGCCCCGCCACGGCCACGGCGGCCGCGCCGGCCAGCCCCCAGGCGAGCAGCGGCGGACCCGCACCCAGCAGGCCGGCGCCGAGCGCGAGGATGCTCGTACCGGCGGCCCAGAATCCGCACGCGGCCGAAGAGTTCGCAGAGTTCGGTGTCATGGGTCGAGCCTCGTGCCCGGCGCGGGCCGGCGCGTCGGCCCCCGGTCCCATCCCGCTCCCCCGTGCGGGGGACGGGATCAGCCCGCCTCTTCCCGGTACGCCGCCGCTTCCTCCAGGTCCAGGCGGCGCAGCAGCGCCCGCAGCATCTCGTCGTCGATCCGCCGCCGGTCCCGCAGCGCGACGAAGACCTCCCGCTCGGCCTCGATCATCTCCCGCGCGAGGCGCCGGTAGATGTCGTCCGCGGACTCCCCCGTCACCGGGTTGACCTCGCCCAGCCGCTCCCACACCGCGTTGCGCCGGCGCTCCAGCACCGTCCGCAGCCGGTCCGCCAGCGGCGGCGGCAGCGTGCTGTTCTCCGGTTCCTCCAGCAGCTCCGCGAGCCGTTCCTCCGCCGCCCGCGAGGCCTCGCTCTGCGCCTGCGCCTCCGCCAGCGTCTCGGCCTGCACATCGCGCGGCGGCAGCCGCAGCAGCCTGATCAGCGGCGGAAGCGTCAGCCCCTGCACCACCAGCGTCCCGATGACCGTCGTGAAGGTGAGGAACAGGATCAGGTTCCGGTGCGGCACCGGCATCGGCACGGAGAAGGCGATGGCCAGCGAGACCACACCCCGCATCCCGGCCCAGCCCACGATCACCGGGGCCTTCCAGTTGGTCTCCGGCTCCCGCTCCCGGATCCGCTCCGACACCCACCGCGGCAAGAAGGTCGCCGGGAACACCCACACGAACCGGGCCACCACCACCGCGACGAACACCAGGACCGCGTACCAGGCCGCGTGCACGCCCTCGTACTCCCCGAGCCCCTTGAGGACCACCGGCAGCTGGAGTCCGATCAGCGCGAAGACCACCGACTCCAGCACGAACGCGATCACCTTCCACACCGCCTCCTCCTGGAGCCGGGTGGCGAAGTCGACCTGCCAGTTGCGGTGCCCGATGTACAGCGCCACCACGACCACGGCGAGCACCCCGGAGGCGTGCACCCGCTCGGCCGCCGCGTACGCCACGAAGGGGATCAGCAGCGAAAGGGTGTTCTGGAGCAGCGGCTCCTTCAGCCGCTTGCGCAGCTGGTGGATCGGGACCATCAGCAGCAGGCCCACGCCGATCCCGCCCACCGACGCCAGCAGGAACTCCGCGATCCCGCCCGCCCAGCCGGCGCTCATGCCGAGCGCCGCCGCCAGGGCCACCTTGTACGCGGTGATGGCCGTGGCGTCGTTCACCAGGGACTCGCCCTGCAGGATCGTCGTGATCCGGTTCGGCAGCCCGAGCTTGCGGGCGATCGCGGTCGCCGCGACCGCGTCCGGCGGCGCGATCACCGCGCCCAGCACCAGCGCGACCGGCAGCGACAGGCCCGGCACCAGGAGGTACGCCGCGTACCCGACGGCGATCGTCGCGAAGAGCACGTAGCCCACCGACAGCAGCGCGATGGGCCGGATGTTCGACCGCAGGTCAAGGTACGAGCTGTCGACGGCGGCCGTGTGCAGGAGCGGCGGGAGCAGCAGGGGCAGGACGATGTGCGGGTCGAGGGTGTACGGGGGCACCCCCGGCAGGTACGCGGCGACGAGCCCGGCGGCCACCAGCAGCAGCGGCGCCGGCACCGGGGTCCGGCGGGCCACGCCCGCGACGGCCGCGCTCCCCGCGACCAGCGCCACCAGCTGCAATACCTCCATCGAAGATCCCATCCCCGTTCGTCGGAGCCATCGCGCACCCGCACCCTGGCCGTACGCTGGCCATCATGAGCGAGTGCACCCACGTTGCCGAACTGCCGCGCCCCGAGCCCGTCCCGTCTGACCGGACGTGCCCCGAATGTCTGGCGATCGGCAGCCACCCCGTGCAGCTGCGGATGTGCCTGGAGTGCGGACATGTGGCCTGTTGCGACTCCTCGCCCTACCGGCACGCCACGGCGCACCACGAGCAGACCGGCCATCCGGTGATGCGGAGCTTCGAACCGGGCGAGATCTGGCGGTGGTGTTTTGTCGACGGTTCGATCGTCTGAAGTGGGGTAGGTCAACCGTCCGCCGGTTCCCCAGATTTGGGCCCGCAGACCCCTAGCCACTGTGCGTACCCATGGGCTTACCATCAGTCACTGGCCGTGGGAAGGGGTGCCCCCAGCGGGCGCCACGAGGGGTGCCGCGACACGATTGCCCGGATCGCGATAGCGTCACCGGCGAACACAGCTCGTACCACCTTGGAGGTGAGGGTGTCCCAGATCGCAGGCGAGCCCGGGACCCAGGACTTCGTGGAAGTCCGGCTGCCCGCTGCGGGTGCCTACCTGTCGGTGCTGCGGACGGCCACGGCCGGCCTCGCGGCACGTTTGGACTTCACTCTCGACGAGATCGAGGACCTCCGCATCGCGGTGGACGAGGCCTGCGCGATCCTGCTCCAGCAGGCCGTGCCGGGCTCCGTCCTCAGCTGCGTCTTCCGGCTGGTGGACGACTCGCTGGAGGTGACCGTCTCGGCGCCGACCACTGACGGACGTGCGCCGGAGCGCGACACGTTCGCCTGGACCGTACTGTCGGCCCTGGCCGGCAAGGTCGAGTCGACGGTCGAGGAGGACCGGACGGTGAGCATCAGTCTCTACAAACAGCGCGGCGCGGGACCAGGCCCGGCGTGAGCGGCGGGGAGATCCCGGTGCGGGGCGGGGATCGGCCCCGGGTACGGCACGAGGTCGACGGCGGCATCCCGGAGCAGCAGCACGCCCGGCCGCACCCGGCTGACGCGGATGCGGAAGACGGCTTTTTGGACTCGGCGGAGCGACGGGCGGGCCCTATGAGCGAGAACCAGCACGACCAACCACAGTCACCGCAGACCCCGGCGGTTCCGGTGGCACCGGTGGCACCGGTGGAGCCCCTGGCGGCTCCGATCTACCCGGTGGCGCAGGCGCTGCCGGATCCGCGCGACCGCAGTGGCGCGCGGGCCCTGTTCATCGAGCTGCGGGCGCTGCCCGACGGCTCGGTGGAGAAGGCGGAGCTGCGCAACCGGCTCGTACGGATGCACCTGCCGCTGGTCGAGCACCTGGCGCGGCGCTTCCGCAACCGCGGCGAACCGCTCGACGACCTGACACAGGTCGCGACGATCGGCCTGATCAAGTCGGTGGACCGGTTCGACCCGGACCGCGGGGTCGAGTTCTCCACGTACGCCACGCCCACGGTGGTCGGCGAGATCAAGCGCCACTTCCGTGACAAGGGCTGGGCGGTACGCGTACCCCGGCGGCTGCAGGAGCTGCGGCTCTCGCTGACGACGGCCACGGCCGAGCTGTCCCAGCAGCACGGCCGCTCCCCCACGGTTCACGAGCTGGCGGAACGGCTCGGGATCTCCGAGGAGGAGGTGCTGGAGGGGCTGGAGTCGGCCAATGCCTACAGCACGCTCTCACTGGACGTCCCGGACACCGACGACGAGTCGCCGGCGGTCGCGGACACCCTGGGCGCGGAGGACGAGGCCCTGGAGGGCGTCGAGTACCGCGAATCCCTCAAGCCGCTGCTGGAGGGACTGCCTCCGCGGGAGAAGCGGATCCTGCTGCTTCGGTTCTTCGGCAACATGACCCAGTCGCAGATCGCCCAGGAGGTCGGCATCTCCCAGATGCACGTCTCGCGCCTGCTGGCCCGCACCCTGGCCCAGCTCCGCGAGAAACTCCTCGTCGAGGAGTAGGCGGGGAGCAGGCGAGGAGCGGGCGAGTCGGGGAGCAGCAGCGGCAGCGGTTATCGGGTCTCTTCGCGAGGCCCGATTCCGAGGGCCACGGTCGCCGTCGGGTTCACCAGCAGGGCCACGACGGCCACCGCGGTCACGGCCAGCACCACGGCGGCGGCGATCATCGCACCGCCCGTGGAGTACAGGGTCCAGGCCACCGGCAGCGCCATCAGCTGGGTGATCAGGGCCGGGCCGCGGCTCCAGCGGCGGCCCAGGCGCAGTCCGCGGGCCGCGATCAGCGGCAGCGCGGCGAGCGCGAGCAGCGTGATGCCGCCCGTCTCGGCCTGCTGTGGGGAGTCGGGGTCGCCGGCGATGCCCACGAACAGCATGTAGACACCCAGGCCGGCCAGCGCCAGACCCTCCAGGGCCGTCAGCACGGCGGCGGCGGTCAGCCGGCCGGGCAGGTCGGCGGGCCCGGCGGCGGGGGTGGCGGCGGGGACGGCGGCTTTCGGGGGCTGCTTCTTGCTCACCCAAGCAGGGTAGCCGCGGGCCCCGCGGGCCGGAGGGGACGGGCAGTAGGGTCCGCATCCGAAGGGGTGGGTAGTCTGGCGCTCATGCGTGCACTTCTCGTGGCCAACCCAGCAGCGACGACCACCAGCGCGCGCACGCGTGACGTCCTGACCCACGCCCTGGCCAGCGAGATGAAGCTGGAGGCGGTGACCACCGAGTACCGCGGCCACGCCCGTGACCTGGGACGCAAGGCCGCGCACGAGGGGCTCGACCTCGTCGTGGCCCTGGGCGGCGACGGTACGGTCAACGAGGTGGTCAACGGACTGCTGCACGACGGGCCCGATCCGGAGCGGCTGCCCCGGCTGGCCGTGGTGCCCGGCGGCTCCACCAATGTGTTCGCCCGCGCCCTCGGTCTGCCCAACGACGCGGTCGAGGCGACCGGCGCCCTGCTCGACGCACTGCGCGAGCGGCGCGAGCGGACGGTGGGCCTGGGCCTGGCGGCCGGCGCCCCGGGCACGGAGGACGAGTCCGTCCCGGCCCGCTGGTTCACCTTCTGCGCGGGCTTCGGTTTCGACGCGGGCGTGGTGGGGCGGGTCGAACAGCAGCGCGAGCGCGGCAAGCGTTCGACGCACGCCCTGTATGTACGACAGCTGATGCGGCAGTTCCTGGAGGAGCCGAACCGCCGGCACGGAACGGTCACGCTGGAGCGCCCCGGCGCGGATCCGGTGACGGACCTGGTGCTGTCGATAGTCTGCAACACCTCGCCGTGGACGTATCTGGGCAATCGTCCGCTTTACGCCTCCCCGGAGGCGTCGTTCGATACCGCACTTGACGTATTGGCCCTCAATCGTTTGTCAACTCCGGCGGTCGCGCGCTACGCGACACAGCTCCTGACCTCGACTCCTGAGCGGGGCCCGCACGGCAAGCATGCGGTGTCTCTGCACGATCTGACGGACTTCACCTTGCATTCGAAGGTGCCGCTTCCGTTCCAGATGGACGGAGACCACCTCGGTCTGCGCACCAGCGTTCGGTTCACAGGCGTACGCCGTGCACTGCGTGTGATTGTGTGAGTGGAAGGGCCCGAAGTCCTTTCACTCGAACGTTTACACGCCGGTCCACCCTCAGGATGTAGGGCTGTGACCTAGTAGACACCGACGAATCAAAAAAAACTTTCCGGAAGGGGTTGTATCCCCGTCCGAGGTTTGCGAATCTCTACATGGCGATCGGGACAGCCCGCAGAACCGGCACCCACACAGACCGCCAGAACCCCACCACGCATCTTCGGACCGCACCAGGCGACTGGGCGTCGGCCCTTCCCTCACGGGGGGATTCGTGAAAGCGTTCACATTCACAAGCAACGTGCATGTCACACAAGAGAGGTAGCAGCCATGGACTGGCGTCACAACGCCGTTTGTCGTGAGGAAGACCCCGAGCTGTTCTTCCCCATCGGCAACACCGGTCCTGCGCTGCTGCAGATCGAGGAAGCCAAGGCCGTCTGCCGCCGCTGCCCCGTCATGGAGCAGTGCCTGCAGTGGGCGCTCGAGTCCGGTCAGGACTCCGGCGTCTGGGGCGGTCTCAGCGAAGACGAGCGCCGCGCGATGAAGCGCCGCGCCGCTCGCAACCGGGCGCGCAACGCCAGCGCCTGACAACGACTTTCGAGCCTCGACGCGCAGCGCGTAGAACCGTATAAGCGCTCAGCAACGTGCTCTTGAGCCCCGGACCGAGAACCCTTCGGTCCGGGGCTCAGTGCTGTCCGGGGTGGGGGCCGGATCGAAGTCGTCACAATGAGTGACGACTTCGCCGCTACTTCTGCGGGCTGGACGGGATGTCGAGCACGACCTTGGTGCCGCGCGGCTCCGCCCGGAGCATGTCGAAGGTACCGCCGAGTTCGCCCTCCACGAGGGTCCGTACGATCTGCAGCCCGAGGTTGCCGGCCCGTTGGGGGTCGAACCCCTCGGGCAGGCCGCGGCCGTCGTCCAGGACGGTGATCAGCAGCCGGCCGTCCTTGCGGCCGGTGCCGGAGCGGATCGCGGAGACCTCCACGGTGCCCCGCTCCCCCTGCGCGAAGGCGTGCTCCAGGGCGTTCTGCAGGATCTCGGTCAGCACCATCGACAGCGGGGTGGCGACCTCGGCGTCCAGGATCCCGAACCGGCCGGCACGCCGGCAGGCGACCTTGCCCGGCGAGATCTCCGAGACCATCGCGATGACCCGGTCGGCGATCTCGTCGAACTCGACCCGCTCGTCAAGGTTCTGAGACAGCGTCTCGTGCACGATCGCGATCGAACCGACGCGGCGCACCGCCTCGTTGAGTGCCTCGCGGCCGGTCTCCGAATCCATCCGGCGGGCCTGGAGCCTGAGCAGCGCGGCCACGGTCTGGAGGTTGTTCTTCACCCGGTGGTGGATCTCCCGGATGGTGGCGTCCTTGGTGATCAGTTCGCGTTCGCGACGGCGCAGCTCGGTGACGTCGCGGCAGAGCACCAGGGAGCCGATCCGGACCCCCTTCGGCTTGAGCGGGATGGCGCGCAGCTGGATGACCCCGCCGTTGCCCTCGACCTCGGTCTCCCTGGGGGCCCAGCCGCTGGCGAGCTTGACCAGCGCCTCGTCCACCGGGCCGCGGGAGGGGGCGAGTTCGGCGGTGGTGTCGCCGAGGTGCTGCCCGACCAGGTCGGAGGCGAGGCCGAGCCGGTGGTAGGCGGAGAGCGCGTTCGGGGACGCGTAGGTGACCACGCCGTCGGCGTCGAGCCGGATCAGGCCGTCGCCGACGCGCGGCGAGGCGTCCATGTCGACCTGCTGGCCGGGGAACGGGAAGGAGCCCGCCGCGATCATCTGGGCGAGGTCGGAGGCGGACTGGAGGTAGGTGAGCTCCAGCCGGCTGGGTGTACGCACAGTGAGCAGGTTGGTGTTCCTGGCGATCACGCCCAGGACCCGGCCCTCGCGGCGCACGGGGATCGACTCGACGCGCACCGGCACCTCCTCGCGCCACTCCGGGTCGCCCTCGCGCACGATCCGCCCCTCGTCGAGCGCGGCGTCGAGCAGCGGGCGGCGGCCGCGCGGAACCAGGTGGCCGACCATGTCGTCCTGGTACGAGGTGGGACCGGTGTTCGGGCGCATCTGGGCGACCGAGACGTACCGGGTGCCGTCGAGGGTGGGCACCCACAGCACGAGGTCCGCGAAGGACAGGTCGGAGAGCAGCTGCCACTCCGAGACCAGCAGGTGGAGCCACTCCAGTTCGGTTTCACTGAGAGCGGTGTGCTGGCGTACGAGGTCGTTCATGGAGGGCACGTGGCGAGCGTACCCCGGGTACGCGGCATGACTTTCCCCACGGGAATACTCAGGAGTATCCAGAAGGCCCGAAGGCCGCGTACTGTTGGATGAAGTGACGGGATTCCAGGGCCCGCCATTGGATGGACAGAACAGAATGGTCTAGTCCACAATTGCCTGAAGCTTCCGCCCTCCCCGCACAGGAGGACGGATCGAGGTAAGCCGCGCACTCTGCCCTGACTGCGCCGGCACCTCCCACCGGCCGCGGGAACCGCACACCCGTCGGCCGTAAGTACTCCGGGCTACGGTGCCGGACGGGTTGAGGGTCCCGTCAGGCACCGTGGCCCAGAGGAATTTCTGGGCCCTTTTTTCATTTCTCGGGCCCATTCGGGGACGGGATCCACGCGGTTCCCGTCCGATGCGGTCCCCGGTCCACGCGGGGTCCCCGGTCTACGCCGGCCAGGCCAGCAGGGCCCGTTCCGCGACCGCCTCCAGCTCCTCCCGGCTCGCCCCGTCGCGCGACTGCTGGGACATCCCCTGAAGCACGGCTCCGGCGTACCGGGCCAGCGCCCGCGCGTCCGTGTCGGCGGGCAGCACGCCGGTCGCCATGTCCGCCCGGATCCGGCTCTCGAACAGCTCCAGGTTCGCGTTGCGCCGCTCGCGCAGGGCCTCGGCCACCTCGTCCGAGGTGGTGTTGACCGCCGCGCTGATCACCAGGCAGCCCGGCGGGTGGGCCGGGTCGGTGTAGACCTCGGCGGCCTCGCGCAGGATGCGGCCGACGGCCGCCCGGGCGGTGGGCTCCTCGGCCAGCGCCACGCTCGCGAAGTCCGCGTAGCGGCCCCCGTACACCACGACGACCTCGTCGAAGAGCTTGCGCTTGTCCCCGAAGGCCGCGTACAGGCTGGGCGCGCCGATCCCCAGCGCCGCGGTCAGGTCGGCGATGGAGGTCGCCTCGTAGCCGCGCTCCCAGAAGGCGAGCATGGCCTTGTCCAGGGCGGCGCCGCGGTCGAAGGAACGGGGTCTGCCACGCTGTCCGGTCACCATGCCCGGATTCTATAGCGGCCGCTACGGAATCTGATACGTTCCTTTCTGTAGCGACCACTAGCAAATGCTGAAGGGGGGCGCGTCATGGGCGTGCTCAAGGGGAAGACGGCGCTGGTCACGGGCGGCAGCAGGGGTATCGGCCGGGCCGTGGCGGAGCGGCTGGCGCGGGACGGGGCGCTGGTGGCCGTGCACTACGGACGGAGCGAGGCCGCGGCGAAGGAGACCGTGGCCGCGATCGAGGCGGTCGGCGGACGGGCCTTCGCCATCGGGGCCGAGCTCGGGGTCCCGGGCGACGCCCGGGCCCTGTGGGAGGCGTACGAGTCCCACCCGATGCGTACCGACGGCGTGGACGTCCTGGTGAACAACGCGGGGGCCGCGACCTTCGCCGGAATCTCGGACACGGACGAGGAGACCTACGACCGGGCCCACGCGCTCAACGCCAAGGCGCCCTTCTTCGTGATCCAGCACGGGCTGGCCCGGCTGCGGGACGGGGGCAGGATCGTGAACGTGACCGGCACCCCGGACATCGCCCTGCCCGCGATCCTGGCCACGGTCATGGCGAAGGGCGCGGCGAACGCGCTGACCCGGTCGCTGGCCGCCGAGCTGGCCCCGCGCGGGATCACGGTGAACTCGGTGGCGCCCGGCATCACCGAGACCGACCTGAACGCGGGGCTGCTCGCGGACCCCGGGACCCGGGCCCACCTGGCCTCGCGCTCGGTGTTCCACCGGGTCGGCACGGCGGAGGAGGTCGCGGACGTGGTGGCCTTCCTGGCCTCGCCGGACTCCCGCTGGGTGACCGGCCAGCACCTCGACGCCACGGGCGGCCTCCAGCTCGCGCTGGCCTAGCCGGCGCCGACGGCGGATCCCGGCGCCCGGGAGGCCGGGCACCGGGATCCGGATCACCATGGATAACGGCGGGACCCCCGCCACAGACGGCCGCCTCTGCTAGATTGGTCTATACCACCTCACCACTCCAGATCGGCAGGCCCCGCGTGGAAGTTGTCATCGTCCCGGACGCCAAAGCAGGCGGCGAGCTCATCGCGGAGGCCATGGCCGCCCTGGTCCGCCGCAAGCCCGACGCCCTGCTCGGCGTGGCGACCGGCTCTACCCCGCTGCCCGTCTACGAAGCCCTCGCCGCCAAGGTCAAGGCGGGGCAAGTCGACGCCTCCAGGGCGCGGATATGCCAGCTCGACGAATACGTGGGCCTGCCGGCCGGGCACCCGGAGTCCTACCGCGCCGTCGTACTGCGCGAGGTGGTCGAACCGCTCGGCCTGTCCGAGGCCTCCTTCATGGGCCCCGACGGCTCGGCGGCGGACATCGTCGCCGCGTGCGCGGCCTACGACCAGGCCCTGGCCGCGGCGGGCGGCGTCGACCTCCAGCTGCTGGGCATCGGCACGGACGGCCACATCGGCTTCAACGAGCCCTGCTCCTCGCTGGCCTCCCGCACCCGGATCAAGACGCTGACGGAGCAGACCCGTGTGGACAACGCGCGGTTCTTCGACGACGACATAGAGCAGGTGCCGCACCACGTCATCACCCAGGGCATCGGCACCATCCTCGACGCCCGCCACCTGGTCCTGCTGGCCACGGGTGAGGGCAAGGCCGAGGCCGTCGCGCAGACCGTGGAGGGCCCGCTGTCGGCGCTGGTCCCGGCCTCCGCGCTGCAGCTGCACCGGCACGCGACCGTCGTCGTGGACGAGGCCGCCGCGTCGAAGCTGAAGCTGGCCGAGTACTTCCGGCACACGTACGCCAACAAGCCCGCCTGGCAGGGCCTGTAGCCGTACCCGCCACCGCCGCAGGGCCGGACTCCCATGAGGGGGCCGGCCCTCCGTGCGTTCGAGTGCCGGGCGCGGTACGCGACGAAGCCGGGCACCACCCCTGTGACGGGTGCCCGGCTCCGGCTCGGCGCGGGTTCACACCCCCGCGATGACCTCGGCGGCGGCGCGGCCGCAGACGCGCGAGGCGCCGTGTGTCGCGATGTGCAGGGCGCCGCGCGGCGCCGCCTGCGGGAGGCCCATCTCGACCACGACCGTGTCCGGACGCGCCGCGACCAGCGCGTCCAGGGCCCGCGTCATCCACGGGTGCCGGTGCGCGTCACGGACCACCGCGACGACGGTGCGGTCCCCCGCCGCCGCCAGGACGTCCCCGGCCGAGGCGCCCTCCGGGTAGACGCCCGCCTGCGTGCCCGGGAGCAGCGAGCCCAGCTCCGCGGCCACTCCCCACGGCGTCTCGTCCCCCACCGCGATGTTCGCGACGGGCGCGAGCGTGGCCACGTACGGGGCGGACACCGGTGCGACCGAGCCTGTGATCACCAGCGCCCGGCGGGCGGCTGTCAGGCCGATGCCGGATGCGCGGCTCCCCTCCGGCCGCGCATCCGGCCTGGCCCGGCGGGTCCACGCGGCCAGCGCGCGGACCCGGTCGGCCGCCTCGGCGAGCCGCTCCTCCGGGAGCCCGCCCTCGCGGACGGCCGCGACCAGCGCGTCGCGCAGCCTGAGCACGGTCGCCTCGTCGGCGAGGCCGCCGCCGACGCAGATCGCGTCGGCGCCGGCCGCGATGGCCAGGACCGAGCCGCGCTCGATCCCGTACGTCCCGGCGATGGCGTTCATCTCCATGCCGTCGGTGACGATCAGGCCCTCGTAGCCGAGTTCCTTGCGCAGCAGCCCGGTCAGGATCTGCGGGCTGAGGGTGGCCGGGCGGGTCGGGTCGAGGGCGGGCACCAGGATGTGCGCGCTCATCACGGCCTTGGTGCCGGCCTCGATGGCCGCCCTGAAGGGGACGAGCTCGCGGGCCTGGAGGGTGTCCAGGTCCACGTCGATGCGCGGCAGCGCGTGGTGCGAGTCGACGTTGGTGTCGCCGTGGCCCGGGAAGTGCTTGGTGCACGCGGCGACGCCGGCGGCCTGGAGGCCTTCCACGTACGCGGCCGTGTGCCGGGCCGTCAGGTCGGTGTCGGCGCCGAAGGACCGTACGCCGATCACCGGATTGTCCGGGTTGGAGTTCACGTCCGCGGACGGGGCCCAGTTGAGGTTGACCCCGCACTCGGCGAGGCGCCGGCCCAGTTCGAGGGCGACGTCGCGGGTCAGGGCAGTGTCGTCGACGGCGCCGAGGGCCAGGTTCCCGGGGAAGGACGAGCCGCCCCGGACCTCCAGGCGGGTGACGTCGCCGCCCTCCTCGTCGATGGCGACCAGGACGTCGTCACGCTCGGTACGCAGCTGCGCGGTCAGCGCGGCGAGCTGCTCGGGCGAGGTGATGTTGCGGCCGAACAGGCCGACGGCGGTGAGGCCTTCGCCGACCTGGCGCAGCAGCCAGGCGGGGGCGGTGGTGCCTTCGAAGCCGGGCTGGAGGACCGCGAGGGCGTCCCTGGTCACGGCATCGTTCGAATCGGACGCGGTGGGGCGGTGCGCAAGGACAGTCATGGGGCCGTTATCCCTTCACGGCCCCGGCGGTCATGCCGCCGACGGCCTTGCGCTGGAGGAAGATGAAGATCAGCAGGACCGGGACCGCGAACAGCGAGGAAGCGGCCATGGTGGCGCCCCAGTCGTTGCCGAACGCGCTCTGGAACTCGGTCAGCCAGAGCGGCAGGGTCTGCGCGGTCTTGTCCTTGTTCAGGATCAGGACCATCGCGAACTCGTTCCAGGCGGTGATGAAGCCGAACAGCGAGGTGGACATCAGGCCGGGGGCCAGCAGCGGGAAGATCACCTTGCGGAAGGCCTGGCCGCGGGTGCAGCCGTCGATCTGGGCGGCCTCCTCCAGCGTCACCGGGACGGCGGCGATGAAGCCGCGCAGCGTCCAGATGGTGAAGGGGAGGACCATCACGAAGTAGATCGCGGTGAGCAGCGGGAGGCTGTTCAGGACCTCGGCGTCGCGGGCGATCATGTACATCGCGACGACCATGACCTCCCAGGGGGCCATCTGGGCCATCATCACGGCGAGGACGAGGCCCTTGCGGCCCTTGAACTTCATGCGGGCGATGGCGAAGCTCGCGGCGAGGGCGACGAGCAGGGCCAGCAGGACGGCTCCGACGGTGACCAGGACGCTGTTGGTGACGTACGTCCAGAAGTTGGCGACCCCGGTGGCCTTGGTGAAGTTGTCCAGCGTCGGGGTGAAGACGAAGACCGGGTCCTTGGTGAGGATCTGGCTGGACGGCTTGAGCGCCGAGGAGAACATCCAGTACACGGGGAAGACGAAGACGAGGGCCAGCAGGAGCGCGCCGAGGTTCTTGGCGACGGCTGCGGGGCGGACCGGCCGGCGCGTGCGGAGCTTCTGCCCGGGCTCGGGGGCGGCGGCCTTCGGGGCGGTGGTCGTGCTCACTGCTCCTCCTCCTGCTTCAGGATCAGGCGGAAGTAGAAGGACATGACGATCACGAGGATCACGATCGTCAGGACGGAGATGGCGGCGGCGAGGCCGTAGTGGGCCTGGCTCTGGCCCTCGACGTAGGCGAAGACCGGCAGGATCTCGGAGGCGCGGTCGGGGCCGCCCTTGTTCATCGCGTAGACCTGGGTGAAGGCCTTGAAGACCCAGATCACCTCAAGGAACGTGGTGATGAGGAAGAAGGGCTTGAGGTTCGGGAAGACGATCTTCCAGAACGTCTGCCAGCCGTTGGCCCCGTCCATCCGGGCGGCCTCGTACAGCTCGGCGCCGACCGTGGTGAGGCCGGCGTACATGTTGAGGGCGACGAAGGGGATGGATCCCCAGACGACCAGGATCGTGACGATCACGAGGGTGGAGAGGCCGGTCTCCATCCAGTTGTGCTGTTCGTAGCCGGCGAATCCGGCGGTGCGCATCACCCAGTTCATGACGCCGAACTGCTCGTCGAACAGCCACTTGAAGACCTGCACGGAGGCGACGATCGGCATGGCCCAGGCCATCACCAGCGCCATCGACAGGACCAGGCGCATCTTCTTGCCGAGCTTGTTCAGCAGGATGCCGATGAGGCTGCCGAGCGTCATGATCAGCGCGACGTTGGCCAGGGTGAAGGCGAAGCTGCGTACGACGACGGTCCAGAAGTCCGCGTCACCGAGGAGCTCGGTGTAGTTGTCCAGTCCCGCGAACGGGTACTTCCGCTGGATGAACTCGATCTTGTTGATGTCCTGGAAGGACAGGATCACGTTCTTGATCAGCGGGTACAGCAGGAGCGTCGCGAGGGCGAGCACGGCGGGCCCGACCAGCAGGTAGGGCAGCCACCCCGAGGGGAGCGGCCTTCTGCCCCCGCGAGGAGACGTATGACCGGGGCCGGTCGTGGTGGTGGGCCCTTCGGGCCGCCCGGCGGACTTCGGTGGTGCGTCCTGTGGAGCGCTGGTCACCGCTCCCTGGGAGTGCACGGTCATGTCTGGCTTCCTCGCGGTTGACTGTGGAGTCAAATGCGCGACCGGGGGCACGGCAGGCGGCTGGACGCCTGCCGCACCCCCCGGTGCGTTCACACTGCTGGGCAGTGCGGGTCGTGCCGGTACTGCGGGGCGGGACTACTTGTTGATGCGGCTCGCGATTTCCTTGTCCGCGTCCGCGCCCGCCTTGGCGGCGTCCTCACCCTTCAGGACCTTGGTCATGAACTCCTTGACGGGGTTCGGCTCGGTCTCGACGTTCGCCCAGCCCGGGGTGACCGGGGTGATCTTGCCGTTGACGCCGGCCTTGCCCATGGCCTCGGCGAACGAGCCCGCGGCGGGGGTGAAGTTCGCGCCGGCCTGGTTCGGGAGCAGCGCGCCCTTGGTCTCGGCGGCGTACTTGGCCATCTGGTCCTTGCCTGCGGCGAGGGCCAGCCACTCCTTGGCGAGCTCCTTGTTCTTGGAGCGCTCGGCGACCGCGAGGTTCGAGCCGCCGAGGAAGACGGTGCCGCTCTTGTCAGCGGTCTTGCCCGGGATCGGGAAGTAGCCGAAGTCGGCCTCCTTGCCCGCCTCCTTCAGGGCCTTCTCCGCGCCGCCGGCCTCCCAGCCGAGACCGATCCAGGACGAGACGCCGCCCTTGGGAACGATGTCGGTGGACTGCTGCGGGGTGGCCTCGTCCTTGTCCTTGGGGGCGGTGGAGTAGGCCTGGAGCTTCTTGTAGAACTCCATCGCGGAGGCGGCCTGGGGGGTGCCGAGACCGCCCTTCCACTTGCCGCCGTCCTTGACGGCGAGGTCGCCGCCCTCGTCCCAGATGAAGCCCGCGAGGACGTACCAGCTCTGGCCGGGGAGGTAGATCGGCTGCGACGACGGGTCCGCGGCCTTCAGCTTCTCCAGGCCGGCGATCCACTCGTCACGGGTGGTCGGCGGGGTGACGCCCGCCTTCGCGAAGGCCTTCTTGTCGTACACGACGACGCGGTTGGCCGCGTACCACGGAGCGGAGTAGAGCTTGCCCTCGTACTCGGCCGAGGCGAGCATGCTCTTCTGCCAGGCGTCGGCGCCGAGCTTGGCCTTGTCCTTGGTCAGGTCGGCGAGGCCGCCGGTGACCGCGTAGCCGGCGGTCTGGGTGTTGCCGAGTTCGAGGACGTCCGGCGGGGTGTTCTCGGAGAGGGCCGTGGTGACCTTCTCCTGGATGCCCTTCCACTGCTGCTCTTCGACCTTTACCGTGACACCGGGGTGCTTGGCCGAGAACTCCTTGTTGACCTCGTCGATCCAGGCCTTCGGCGCGGAGCCGTCCATCACCCAGACGGTGATCTCTTTGGCGCCACCCGCGTCGGTCTTGCCCTTGTCGTCGCCGCCGTTGCCGCACGCCGCGACTGCGGCCATCATGCCCGCGACTCCGACCGCCGCGATGAGCTTGCGCTTCACGCCACCCTCCTCAGGGATGCTGCCTGCAACTTCCCTCGCCCGCCGCGGTGACGTACGTACCAAGTACTGCCCGTGGGGCCGGGATCTGATCCATATTGGTGTAGACCAGTAGCTGGAGCTTGGCCTAGACCTTTAGGGGTGTCAAGGGTCTAATGAGCGGGTGCTCGGTCCGTTACCGGACCGACACCTGGGGAGAGAGAAGGCCTGTCCCCCCACTCGTGTCACGATGTGACCGCACATATCGGAGGAGCCGGTGACGGCAGCGAAACTGGAGTCGGGAAGGCGGGCGGCGATGGCCACCGAAGGGGCGACCACGGAGCCGGAAGGCGGGGCGGCCACCCGCACGGCGCGCGTTCCCAAGTACTACCGACTCAAGCGGCACTTGCTCGACATGACCGAAACACTGCCGCCCGGCACGCCGGTGCCGCCGGAGCGCACGCTCGCGGCCGAATTCGACACCTCGCGGACCACCGTCCGCCAGGCCCTCCAGGAGCTCGTCGTCGAGGGGCGGCTGGAACGGATCCAGGGCAAGGGGACATTCGTCGCAAAGCCCAAGGTCTCACAGGCCCTCCAACTGACCTCGTACACGGAGGACATGCGCGCCCAGGGGCTGGAACCGACCTCCCAGCTCCTCGACATCGGCTACGTGACCGCCGACGACACACTCGCCGGACTGCTCAAGATCAACACCGGCGGACGGGTCCTGCGCATCGAGCGCCTGCGGCTGGCCAGCGGTGAGCCGATGGCCATCGAGACCACCCACCTCTCGGCCAAGCGATTCCCCGCCCTGCGCCGTTCGCTCGCCAAGTACACCTCCCTCTACACCGCTCTCGCCGAGGTGTACGACGTCCACCTCGCGGAGGCCGAGGAGACGATCGAGACCTCGCTGGCCACCCCGCGCGAGGCGGGCCTGCTCGGCACCGACGTCGGGCTGCCGATGCTGATGCTCTCCCGGCACTCCCTGGACGCGGACGGCGAGCCGGTCGAATGGGTGCGGTCGGTGTACCGGGGCGACCGCTACAAGTTCGTGGCCAGGCTCAAGCGACCCGCCGTCTAGCACCCGGGCCCTTATACCGGAATACGGACGGGGTCTTACGTTCTCCGGGCAATCCCCCGTAGATTCCCTGCGCTTGGGCAGTGATCGACGAGGGGACGAGAGCCATGGCCGAACCGCAAACTACTGGTACAGAACGGGCCGCGGCGAGTCCAGGCGGCACTCCGGGCTCGCCTTCGCCGAAGTCCATCGCCGTGTGGGTGCTCGTCGGCCTCATCGGCGCCCTCGGCTGGGCCGTGCTCGCGCTCTCGCGCGGCGAGGAGGTCTCGGCCGCCTGGCTGCTCGCCGCCGCCCTGGGCTCGTACGCGATCGGCTACCGCTTCTACTCCCGGTTCATCGCGCACCGCGTGCTGAAGGTGGACAAGACGCGGGCCACCCCCGCCGAACGCCTCGACAACGGTGTCGACTTCCACCCCACCGACCGGCGGGTGCTCTTCGGCCACCACTTCGCGGCCGTCGCCGGCGCCGGCCCGCTCGTCGGCCCCGTGCTCGCCGCCCAGATGGGCTATCTGCCGGGCACCATCTGGATCGTCGCGGGCGTCATCTTCGCGGGCGCGGTCCAGGACATGGTCACGCTGTTCTTCTCCACCCGGCGCGACGGGCGCTCGCTCGGCCAGATGGCCCGGGACGAGATCGGCCCCGTGGGCGGAGCCGCCGCCCTCGTCGCCGTGTTCGCCATCATGATCATCCTGCTGGCGGTGCTCGCACTCGTCATCGTCAACGCGCTGGCGCACTCCCCGTGGGGCGTCTTCTCCATCGGCATGACCATCCCCATCGCCCTCTTCATGGGCTTCTACCTGCGCGTGCTGCGCCCGGGCCGGGTCACCGAGATCTCCGTCATCGGCGTCGCGCTGCTGCTGCTCGCCATCGTCGCGGGCGGCTGGGTCGCCGAGTCCTCCTTCGCCTCCACCTTCACGCTGGAGAAGGAGACGCTGGTCATCTGGATGGTCGTGTACGGCTTCGTCGCGTCGGTGCTGCCGGTGTGGATGCTCCTCGCGCCCCGCGACTACCTCTCCACCTTCATGAAGATCGGCACGATCGCGCTGCTCGCGGTGGGCGTGGTGATCGCGATGCCGACGCTGAAGATGCCCGCGGTCACCGACTTCGCGGCCCGCGGCGACGGCCCGGTCTTCGCCGGCTCGATGTTCCCCTTCGTCTTCATCACCATCGCGTGCGGGGCCCTGTCCGGCTTCCACTCCCTGGTCGCCTCGGGCACCACGCCGAAGATGATCCAGAAGGAGACCCAGGTCCGGGTCATCGGCTACGGCGCGATGCTCACCGAGTCGTTCGTCGCGGTCATGGCGATCATCGCGGCCTGCATCATCGAGCCCGGTCTGTTCTTCGCCGTGAACTCCCCCGGCGGAGTCATCGGCACCACGGTCGAGACCGCCTCGGCGGCGGTGACCAACTTCGGCTTCGCCATCTCCCCGGACGCCCTCGCCCAGGCCGCGAAGGACGTGGAGGAGGCCACCCTGCTCTCCCGTACGGGCGGCGCGCCGACCTTCGCACTCGGAATGTCGGAGATCTTCTCGGCCGTCCTCGGCGGCGCCGGGATGAAGGCCTTCTGGTACCACTTCGCCATCATGTTCGAGGCGCTGTTCATCCTGACCACGCTCGACGCGGGCACCCGCGTCGGCCGGTTCATGCTCCAGGACACCCTCGGCAACGTGCACAAGCCCTTCAAGGACGTCAGCTGGAAGCCGGGCGTCTGGCTGGCGAGCGCCATCGTCGTCCTCGGCTGGGGCTACTTCCTCTGGGTCGGCATCAAGGACCCGCTGGGCGGCATCAACCAGCTCTTCCCGCTGTTCGGGATCGCGAACCAGCTGCTCGCGGCGGTCGCCCTGGCCGTCTGCACCACCCTGCTGGTCAAGTCCGGCCGGCTGAAGTGGGCCTGGGTGACGGGTGTTCCGCTGGCGTGGGACGTGGCGGTCACGCTCACCGCGAGCTACCAGAAGATCTTCTCCGAGGACGTGAAGGTCGGCTTCTTCGCGCAGCGGGACAAGTACCAGGCCGGGATCGACGCGGGCAAGGTCCTGCCGCCCGCCAAGAACATGGACGACATGCACACCGTGGTCACCAACGCCACGGTGGACGGCGCCCTGTCGGCCCTGTTCGCGATCCTCATCCTCATCGTGCTGGCGGACGCGGCCCGGACCTGCTTCAAGGCCGTCAGCAGCCCGGAGTCCGTGAAGCTCTCGGAGGTCCCGTGGACCGAGTCGAAGATCATCGCTCCGGCCGGCCTGATCCCGACCGCCGAGGAGAGGGCGGAGCTCGCCCTGGCCGGCCTCGACTCGGGCGGCGGCCGGGCCAACGAGCCCCTGTCCTCATGAGCGGCTCCACGAGCGGCCGTACGAGCCTGCGCGACGTGCTGGCGCGGGCCCGGTTCTACGTACGGGAGTTCTCGGGGGAGGCGGCGTACGACCGGTACGTGGCCCACGCCCGCTCCCACGACCCGGACGCGCAGGTCCTGAGCCGCCGGGAGTTCGAGCGGGCCCGTACGGACGCGCGCGAGGCGGACCCCCGCGAGGGCTTCCGCTGCTGCTGAGCGGTGCGTGAAGGGGCCCCCGGTCGTGACCGGGGGCCCCTTCCACGTGCTCAGCGCACCCAGTCCTTGAGGGGCTCGGTCTGCAGGGTGATACCGACGGGGTCGGGTAGCTCGACGCCCTTCCTGCACACTCGGCCGCATGGACATCGTGATCAGAACAGCCGTACCGGACGACTACGCGGAACTCGGCGAGATCACCGCCCGGGCCTACCTCGCCGACGGACACCTGGACTTCGGCGAGGACGACGGATACCTGCACGTGCTGCGCGACGTGGCCGGCCGGGCCGCCGAGGCCGAAGTGCTCGTCGCCGAACGGGACGGACGGGTCCTGGGCGGAGTGACATTCGCCCCGCCCGGCAGCCCGCTCGCCGACATCGCCGGTCCGGACGAGGCCGAGTTCCGGATGCTCGCCGTGGCCCACGACGCTCGCGGCCAGGGCGTCGGCGAGGCCCTGGTGCGGGCGTGCGTCGAACGGGCCCGGGCCACCGAGGGCGTGACAGGGCTCGTGCTCTCCACCCAGCACTCCATGGCCGGCGCCCACCGGATCTACGCGCGACTGGGCTTCGTACGCACTCCCGAGCGGGACTGGTCACCCGTCAAAGACCTGGAGTTGCTCACTTATCGGTTGAAGCTGTAGCCACGCCGACACAACATGTAGGGGCTGCCGCATCCGGCCGCCCCCACATGTATGCTCATGCCTGCTGTCGCCGCAGGGGAATCCGGTGCGAATCCGGAACTGTCCCGCAACGGTATGAAGTGCACCGATCAGTGCATCCGCAAGTCCGAGGACCTGCCGACAGCGCGCCCGGCTCGACCGAACCGGGTGCCGATACGTCCGGGTCTCGCGGTTGGGCCGGTGGACGCCATGCGGCCTACGCGTTCCCGCACGCCCGCATGCGCCCGCTCGCCCCGCCCCGCCGATGACCGGGCCGAGCGAGGGAGAGCTCCCGCCGTGACCATCGCGCCTTCCGCACCGCGCGCCGAGTCCACTTCTGGCGACAACACCGAGGGCCCGGGGGCCACGCTGCTGCGTACCCTCACCGAACTGACGGCGGACCTCCCCGACACGGACCCGGGCCGGGTCGCCGCCGCCGCGCTGCGCGGCCGCAGCTCCGCCGCCGACGAGGCCGAACTGCGCGCCCTGGCCACCGAGGCCGCCGCGGGGCTCATCTCCGAGGACCCGGCCTACTCCCGCCTCGCCGCGCGGCTGCTGACGCTCGCCGTCCGTGACGAGGCCGCCGGCCAGGGCGCCACCTCCTTCTCCGAGTCGGTCGCGGTCGGGCACCGCGAGGGGCTCATCGCCGACCGCACGGCCGAGTTCGTACGCATCCACGCGAGCCGCCTCGACGCGCTGGTGGAGCACGCCCTCATCGAGGGCGCCGACGACCGCTTCGGCTTCTTCGGCCTGCGCACCCTGCACAGCCGCTACCTGCTGCGCCACCCGATCACCCGCCAGGTCGTGGAGACCCCGCAGTTCTTCATGCTGCGCGTGGCCTGTGGCCTCGCGGAGGACGAGAGCATGCGCGCCGTCGAGGAAGTGGCCTCGCTGTACCGGCTGATGAGCCGCCTCGACTACCTGCCCTCCTCCCCCACGCTCTTCAACTCCGGCACCCGGCACCCGCAGATGTCCTCCTGCTACCTGCTGGACTCCCCGCTGGACGAGCTCGACTCGATCTACGACCGCTACCACCAGGTCGCGCGCCTCTCCAAGCACGCCGGCGGCATCGGTCTGTCGTACTCCCGCATCCGCGCCCGCGGTTCGCTGATCCGCGGCACCAACGGCCACTCCAACGGCATCGTGCCGTTCCTGAAGACCCTCGACGCCTCCGTCGCCGCCGTGAACCAGGGCGGCCGCCGCAAGGGCGCCGCCGCCGTCTACCTGGAGACCTGGCACGCGGACATCGAGGAGTTCCTGGAGCTCCGCGACAACACCGGTGAGGACCAGCGCCGTACGCACAACCTGAACCTCGCCCACTGGGTGCCGGACGAGTTCATGCGCCGCGTGAACGCCGACGCCGACTGGTCGCTGTTCTCGCCGGCCGACGTACCCGAGCTGGTGGACCTGTGGGGCGACGAGTTCGACGCCGCCTACCGCAAGGCCGAGGAGTCGGGCCTGGCCCGCAAGACCATGCCCGCCCGCGACCTGTACGGCCGGATGATGCGCACCCTCGCGCAGACCGGCCAGGGCTGGATGACCTTCAAGGACGCCTCCAACCGCACGGCGAACCAGACCGCCGAGCCGGGCTCGGTCGTCCACTCCTCGAACCTGTGCACCGAGATCATCGAGGTCACCAACGACGGCGAGACGGCCGTCTGCAACCTCGGCTCGGTCAACATGGGCGCCTTCGTCGTGGACGGGGAGATCGACTGGGAGCGGCTGGACGAGACCGTCCGCACCGCCGTGACCTTCCTCGACCGCGTGGTGGACATCAACTTCTACCCGACCGAGCAGGCCGGCCGCTCCAATGCCCGCTGGCGCCCGGTGGGTCTGGGTGCGATGGGCCTCCAGGACGTCTTCTTCAAGCTGCGGATGCCCTTCGACTCCCCCGAGGCGAAGGCCCTGTCCACCAAGCTCTCCGAGCGGATCATGCTAGCCGCGTACGAGGCCTCCTGCGACCTCGCCGAGCGCAGCGGCCCGCTGCCCGCCTGGGACAAGACCCGCACCGCCCGCGGCGTCCTGCACCCCGATCACTACGGCTCCGCCGTCGAGCTGAACTGGCCGGAGCGCTGGGACGCGCTGCGCGCGCGTATCGCCCAGACCGGCATGCGCAACTCGCTGCTCCTGGCCATCGCCCCGACCGCGACGATCGCCTCGATCGCGGGTGTGTACGAGTGCATCGAGCCGCAGGTCTCCAACCTCTTCAAGCGCGAGACGCTGAGCGGCGAGTTCCTCCAGGTCAACGCCTACCTGGTGGACGAGCTGAAGCAGCTCGGCGTGTGGGACGCCCAGACCCGCGAGGCGCTGCGCGAGTCCAGCGGCTCGGTGCAGGGCTTCGGCTGGATCCCGGCCGAGGTGCGCGAGCTGTACCGCACGGCGTGGGAGATCCCGCAGCGCGGTCTGATCGACATGGCGGCGGCCCGTACGCCGTTCCTCGACCAGTCGCAGTCGCTGAACCTGTTCCTGGAGACGCCCACCATCGGCAAGCTCAGCTCGATGTACGCGTACGCCTGGAAGCAGGGTCTGAAGACCACGTACTACCTGCGTTCCCGCCCGGCGACGAAGATCGCCCGCGCCGCGTCCGGTTCCGCCGTCCCGGCCGCCGCCACCCCGCTCCCGCAGGCCGTCGACGCCGACGCCCTGGCCTGCTCCCTTGAGAACCCCGAGTCCTGCGAGGCCTGCCAGTAATGAGCTCCACCGACCACAAGAACCTCCTGGACCCGGGCTTCGAGCTCACGCTCCGCCCCATGCGCTACCCGGACTTCTACGAGCGCTACCGCGACGCGATCAAGAACACCTGGACCGTCGAGGAGGTCGACCTCCACTCGGACGTCGCGGACCTGGCGAAGCTGACGCCCGCCGAGCAGCACATGATCGGCCGGCTGGTCGCGTTCTTCGCGACCGGCGACTCGATCGTCTCCAACAACCTGGTGCTGACGCTCTACAAGCACATCAACTCCCCGGAGGCGCGCCTGTACCTGTCGCGCCAGCTGTTCGAGGAGGCCGTGCACGTCCAGTTCTACCTGACGCTGCTCGACACCTACCTGCCCGATCCGGACGACCGCGCGGCCGCCTTCGACGCGGTCGAGGAGATCCCGTCGATCCGCGAGAAGGCGCAGTTCTGCTTCAAGTGGATGGACTCGGTCGAGAAGATCGAGCGCCTGGAGACGGCCGCCGACCGGCGCCGCTTCCTGCTGAACCTGATCTGCTTCGCGGCGTGCATCGAGGGCCTGTTCTTCTACGGCGCCTTCGCGTACGTGTACTGGTTCCGCAGCCGCGGCCTGCTGCACGGCCTGGCCACGGGCACCAACTGGGTGTTCCGCGACGAGACCATGCACATGAACTTCGCCTTCGAGGTCGTGGACACGGTCCGCAAGGAGGAGCCGGAGCTCTTCGACGACGCGCTCCAGCAGCAGGTCACCGACATGCTGAAGGAGGCCGTGGAGGCGGAGCTTCAGTTCGGCCGGGACCTGTGCGGCGACGGCCTGCCCGGCATGAACACCGAGTCGATGCGCGAGTACCTGGAGTGCGTCGCGGACCAGCGACTGGTCCGCCTCGGCTTCCCGCCGGTCTACGGCTCGCAGAACCCGTTCTCCTTCATGGAGCTGCAGGGCGTCCAGGAGCTGACGAACTTCTTCGAGCGCCGTCCGTCCGCCTACCAGGTCGCGGTCGAGGGCACGGTCGACCTGGACGAGGACTTCTAGCCCGTCCGCGCATGTGCGCCCGGAGCCGGAACGCGAAGGACGACCGCGTTCCGGCTCCTCGCGTCCGGGGGCCGGGCCTCAGTGGGCCATGCGTCCCCGGCGCCAGGTGAGGAACCGGATGCCGCGCCGGCGCGGAGTGGGCGGCAGACCGCCCGCCCGCTGGCGGGGCAGCCACACCAGCCGGGTCGCGGCGGCCCGCAGCTGCCGGTCGATCCGCCGGTCGCCGCGCGCCCCGTACAGGCTCGGCCCGAGCAGGACGGCGGCGATGACCAGGACGGCGAGGTAGTCCAGAGAAGTACTCATACCTCCACTGTCCGCCTGTTCGGCCATGATCGACGAGTGGCAGGACTGTCATCAAAGAGCGAATTACTGCCACACTGGGGCCATGCTGACCAACGTGGCCGTGGCTCTCGTCGACGGTGTCGCCCCGTTCGAGCTTGGGATCTTCTGCGAAGTCTTCGGAATCGACCGCAGCGACATGGGACTGCCGGTGTACGACTTCGCCGTGTGCGCGGCGCAGGACCGGCGCTCCCCGACCGGCGGCGGGCATTTCGACATCGTCGTCCCGTACGGCCTGGAGCGACTGGAGAGCGCGGACCTGATCTGCGTGCCGGCCGACCGCCGGGCCACGACCCGCGAGTACCCCGAGCCGCTGCTGGCGGCCCTGCGCCGGGCCGTGGACCGCGGGGCGCGGGTGCTGAGCGTGTGCAACGGGGCCTTCATGCTGGGCGCGGCCGGCCTGCTCGACGGCCGCCGCTGCACCACCCACTGGATGCACGCCCCGACCCTGACGCGCCGTTACCCGCGCGCCCTGGTCGACCCCGACGTGCTGTACGTGGACGAGGGCCAGGTGATCACCTCGGCGGGCACCGCCTCGGGCGTCGACGCCTGCCTGCACGTGGTCCGGCAGGAGCAGGGCGCCGAGGTGGCCAACACGATCGCGAGGCGGATGGTCGTACCACCGCACCGGGACGGCGGGCAGGCGCAGTTCATCCGGCGCCCGCTCCCCCGCACGGCCTGCGACACGGTGGGCGAGGTGATCGGGTGGATGGCCCGCCACCTGGACGGCGAGATCACCGTCGAGCAGCTCGCGGAGCGCGCGCACATGTCGCCGCGCACCTTCGCCCGCCGCTTCCTCCAGGAGACCGGCACCACCCCGTACCAGTGGGTGCTCCGCCAGCGGGTCCTGCTGGCCCAGGAGTTGCTGGAGTCCACCGACGAGACCGTCGACGCGATCGCGGGCCGCTGCGGCTTCGGCAACGCGGCCGCCCTGCGCCACCACTTCCTGCGGACGCTCGGCACCACACCGAACGCGTTCAGGCGCACCTTCCGGGGGCCGCGGGCCGTGGCCTGACCGGTGCGCTCTGGCCGAGAAGCAGGGAACCTTTGGCCCAAACCAAGTCCGTGTGTAGTCAGGCGGTATCGTACGGTGATGAGGCCTGGCCTGGCCGCGCCCGCACAGCGTCCGGCCGCGCGCCGCTCACCACTGCCCAGGGGGGCCTTCCATGTCCCGTTCCGCCCGCATCCTCACCGCCGCCGCGTTCGCCGTTCTGCTCGTAGGCGGCGCGGCCCAGGCCGCTTCCGCGGACAGCGGCTGGGGCTTCGCACCAGTCGACAGCGGCTGGGGCGCGGCTCCGGCCGACGCCGCGCGTAACCCCGCTCCCGCCGACAGCGGGTGGGGCTCCGCCCAGCGCTAGTCCAGAACCATGCGCACCTACGGCAGGACCCCGCTCCGATTCCCGAGCGGGGTCCTGCCGTAGGTGCGCGTGCGCGCGTGCGTACGCCGCGAGAGTCAGTCGTTCGGGACGGTCTCGTAGCGCGGGGTGCCCTCTTCCATCTGCCGCAGGGCGTCCTTGCGGTCCCGCTTCGAGAGCCGGTCGATGTACAGGTACCCGTACAGGTGGTCGGTCTCGTGCTGCAGGCAGCGCGCGAAGTAGCCGGTGCCGCGCACCTTGATCGGGTTGCCCTGCGCGTCCTGGCCCTCGACCTCGGCGTAGTCCGGGCGGGCCAGCGAGGCGTACGCCGTCGGGACCGACAGGCAGCCCTCGTTGGAGTCGTCCAGCACCCGCGCGCCGGCCGGCAGCTCCACGAGCTTCGGGTTGACCACGACACCGGTGTGCCGCACGCCGTCGTCGTCCGGGCAGTCGTACACGAAGACCTTGGCGTCCACGCCGATCTGGTTCGCGGCCAGGCCCACGCCCTCGGCGGCCTTCTGGCTGGCGAACATGTCGTCGATCAGCTGTGCCAGCTCGTCGCCGAACTCGGTGACGTCCTTGCACTCCCGGTGCAGGACCGGGTTGCCGACCACCGTGATCGGGCGGGCGGTGCCGCGCTCGCGGTGGGCGAGCTCGCGCTGCGCACAGTCCTCGGTGTCCACGACGTACCCGTCGTTCACCTCGGTACCGGCCGCGGCCTCGGCCTCGACAACCTCGTTCTCCTGCTGCGCCATATCCGCCGTACGCCTTCCGTAAGTCACCGATGTGCCCGTACAGCCTACGGCCCGGCTCAGCAGACTTCTTCGAGATCCCGCCACTCCCGGCTGTCCGGGCTGTCGGCGACCCAGCCGTCGAGCAGTCCGCGCACCAGCCCGGCCGGAGCCGCGATGCCGCACTCCCGCTCGGGCACCCACAGAGATCCGGAACCGGCCGTGCGGTGACCCAGCGGTCCGGGGTGCCCCGGCTCGCTGTGGTCGTGCGGGTCCAGGTGCTCCCCGTCTCCCTCGTCGCTCGGCATCTCGCTCTCCGAACAGGTGCGGCACAGCAGCCGCACCGACGAGGACCAGTCCTCGGCGGCGAAGCCCGCGTCCGCGGCCAGCTGCTCCAGCGCGTCGCGGTCCGTCTCGCCGGCTGCCTCCAGCAGCACCACCCAGGTCGGCACGGGCGACGGCGCCCACAGCTCGATCTCGTCGAAGACCGGGTAGGAGGGTCCGGCCGCGGTGACCCGCTCGCCGTGCGGGACCCCGTCGTGGAGCACCACCTCGCCCCAGCGGCGTCCCGAGGACGGCAGCGGGATCGACAGGACCTCGATCCGGGCCGGGTCCAGCCGGCGGCCCCAGACCACCTCGGCCTCTCCCTCGGGCGACAGCCGCACGGCTGCGCTGCCGAGCTCCATGCCGACCGGCTCACCGCCGTGCTTCCCGTTGCCCGCTCCGGCGCCGTGCGGGTCGCCGGGCACCTTGAGCCCGTACGCCTGCCAGGCCCGCCTGGCCAGCGGCCAGTCCTGCAGGGCGGTCGCGGCGATCCCCACGTTCCACCAGTCCGGGGCGCCGGTCTCCCGGTCCAGCAGGGCCACGGCGCGCAGCCCCGCGGACCGCGCCTGCTCCCAGTCGTGCCGGAACTTGTGCAGCAGAGCCAGGTTGAACCAGGACTCGGACAGCCAGGGCTCCAGGTCCGCGGCTCTGGTCAGGAGCGCTCCCGCGTCCTCGTACCGCCCGTCGCCGATCAGCGTGAACGCGCGGTCGGTGGCCTGCCGCCACGAGGCGGAGGGCCGATGCCGTACCTTCCCGAAGATCCTCACGATTCCCGCCTGCTTTGGGGGCACCACCCAGCGGTAGCTGGGGGACTACGGTGCAGCCTTGCGGACACTCTCACGGTCCCTCTTACTGGCATCCAACCATGCCCACTCGGACGGCCGCTCATTACCCATGGGTTACCCAGGTTGGACAGGAACAACTCTGTCACGTCCGCCCCTGGCCAGAACCCTTGCCAAGCCCTCTACGACCTCCGGCTGGTACTCGTGCCCGGTGCCCAGCCGGAGCTGCTCCAGAGCGGCCAGTGAGCCGCCCGGGTGACGGTTCCCGCCTGCCAGGTCGTCGTACGCGTTGACCGCCCGCACGATGCGGGCGGCGACGGGCTGCTCCCGGTAGGGATCCGCCTGCCGCTCCACCACCACGGCGACCTCCGGCGGCACCCCGGTCTGGCGGGCCACCTCCCCGCCCAGCTCGGCGATCCGCCGGGCCTCGGCGGCGGGCAGCCGCGCGGTCGCCCCGTCCGGGACCGGGTCGACGAGGGAGAGCTGCCCGATGTCGTGCATCAGCGCGGCGTACTCCAGCACCGTGAGCTCCCGCTCCGACAGCCCCAGCTCCCGGCCGACGGCGCAGCTCAGGGAGGCGACCCGGCGGGAGTGGCCGGGCGGGGTGCAGCCGGCGATCTCCGTGGCCCGGGCCAGGGAGGTGATGGTCTGGCGGTAGGTGGTGCGGATCGCGGTGATCCGGTGGAAGGACATCTGGGTCAGCAGCAGCGGCACGCTGAACACGGGCAGGGCCCACAGCCCCGCGCCCGCCACGCCGAGGGCCATCACGACGCCGGTGGCGCAGATCGCCGAGCCGATGCCGAGCTGGGCGCGCAGCTCGTCGCGCAGCAGGGGCCCGTACGGCCAGCCGGTCCGGGCCGCGGCGAGGGCGGCGGCGAGCACGGCGTCGCACAGGGCGGTGAGGCCGAGGAGGAGGAGCAGGAAGAGGACGAGGTACGGGCCCTGGCCCACCCGCTCCTCCAGACGGCCCGAGTTGTAGAGAGGCTGGAAACAGACGGCGGCGAACGCGACGGTGAGGACCCGGCGGGCGACGTGGTCCAGGGCGGGGCCGCGGCCCCGGGCGACGTGCGGGACGGTCCCGGCGAGGGCGGCCGCGACGACGACCGCGACGATCTGCAGCACCCCGTGGTGGGTGGGCCGCCCGGCGAGCTGGCCGAGCAGGGCGTAGGCGAGGGCTCCGGCGGAGCCGAGCGGCGCGGGCCGGCGGTCGGTGGGTTCGCGCCGGTCGCGGCGGGCGAGCTCGCCGATGGTGATCAGGATCCCGAAGGCCAGGGCGGCGCCGGGTTCGGCGAGCCCGTTCCACAGGGTGTGCCCGAGTCCGGCGGCCGTGAGCGTTGCGGCCGCGCCCCGCACCGTCCAGACGGCGGCCCGCCTCACGTGCCGGCCCCGGGCGGAGCGGGGGACGCAGGGCTGACCGCGGCCGGGCGGGCGCCCTGGCCGCCCTGGCCGGGCAGGGCGGCCAGGGTCGGCGCCCCGGTCCCGCCCCCGGTGGGCGAGCCGCCGCTGATCACCTGGAGGTCGTCGTCGGAGGTGACCACCGGATGCCAGCCGTGCCGTCCGACGGCCCCGGTCAGGGCCCCCACCATCGCCGGGTCGAACTGCGCCCCCGCGCACCGCGCCAGTTCCGCCAGGGCGACCTCCACGGGCCGGGCCCGGCTGTACGAGCGGGTGGAGGTCATCGCGTCGAAGGCGTCGGCCACGGCCACCACCCGGGCCAGTACCGGGATCTGGTCGCCGGTCAGCCCGTACGGGTAGCCGGAGCCGTCGACCCGCTCGTGGTGGTGCAGGATCGCGGACCGGGCCTCCCCGAGGAAGCCGATCCCGCGCACCATCTCGTGCCCGTACTCGGGGTGCAGTTCGATGACGCGGCGCTCTTCCGGGGTGAGCGGCCCGTCCTTGCGCAGCAGCCGCGTCGGGACGCCGAGCTTGCCGACGTCGTGCAGGATCCCCGCGATGCGGACGACCTCCAGGCGGTCCTCGGCCATGCCCAGCTCGCGGGCGATCATCGCGGAGGCCTGGCCGACCCGTTCGCTGTGGCCGCGCGTGTAGCGGTCCTTGATGTCGACGGCCTGGACGAGCGCGCGGATGGTGGCCTGGTGGGCGGCGCGTTCGCGGTGGTACTGGGCGAAGACCCAGCAGGAGATGTACATCGGCAGCAGGACGAGCAGCGCGGCCGGGAGGCCGTACGGGCTGCGCCACATGACGGCCATCATCAGCCCGGCCAGGCCGTGCACACAGTGCGGGGCGAGGGACCGGGTGAGCAGCCCGCGCCAGGCGGTGGCGGCGGGCCGGCGTTCCGCGGTGGCCAGGATGCCCCCGTCGAGGGCGGTGAGCACCAGGCAGAAGGCGACGGCCGAGGCCGCCGCGGGGAGCATCACGTACGGGAAGTCGGCCACCCAGACGGGCGGGTCCGCCGCACCCGGCGGCCCGGAGCCCCCGGAGGAGCCCAGCGCCGCCGGGCCGCGCAGCAGCCGGTACGTCTGCCCGGCGACCCAGGCGGCTGTCGACTGCTGCGCGCCGTGCCACACCCGGCGCACCCAGGCGGGCCGTTGGACCACGGTCCCCGCGAGGGCGCCGGGCAGCGCCACGAGCGCGGCGGCGGGCGGCGGCAGCAGGAAGACGGCGGCCAGCACCACGGGGAAGAAGGAGCCGATGCCCTCGGGAACCCGGCTGCCCGGCAGCGGCCAGATCTTCACGAGCTCGCAGCCGAGGTAGAGCACGGCGAGCAGTGCCACGGACGCCCAGGGCGTACCGGAATCGGCGAAGGCCGGGGCGACGCATGCGACTGCCGCGAGGACGGCGCACAGGATGTATCCGCGCGCTCCCGGAGGAAGTACCCGCATGGTGCTCTCCTCCCCTGAGCCGTTCAGGCCGGGTACCGAATCGGACCGGTACCGAATGGGGAGAATAAGTGGGGCCCCGAGCGAAGTGGGCCACATTTTCGTATTGCGCCATACGGACGCCCCCGGATTAGCACCTTCGGGTGAACGAAGTACCTCTCCGGGGGCGGTTGTTCACAACCGCCGCGTCATCCTGCTGCCGGATTGTCCGCGGTGGCGTCCGCCGTGACGTCGGCCCCGAAGTCGGAGGTGACGTCGGCTGTGACGTCGTGGTCCGGCACGGCCTGCCCCGACCGGATCAGCTCGATCCGGCCCATCACCTTCGACCGCAGGTCGGTCGGCACGTCGTCCGATCCGCAGCAGCGCTTCACCAGCTTCTTCACGGCCTGTTCCAGGCCGTACTTCTCCAGACAGGGGTTGCACTCGCCGAAGTGTGTCTCGAACTTCGTGCAGTCACTGTCGGGCATCTCATGGTCGAGGAACTCGTAAAGGTGGTCCAGGACCTCAGAGCACTCCGTCTCGTGCGGCTCTCCGCAACTCATGAGCCCGAGCCTTTCCTGTCGTTCGACTCTCCCGCGCCCGCGGGGACCATCCCGCGCTCACGGGCATAGTCCTCCAGCATTCCACGGAGTTGACGGCGGCCACGGTGCAGTCGCGACATGACCGTACCGATGGGTGTACCCATGATGTCGGCGATCTCCTTGTACGCAAAGCCCTCTACGTCGGCAAGGTAGACCGCGATGCGGAACTCCTCGGGAATGGCCTGGAGCGCTTCCTTCACGTCCGAATCGGGCAAGTGGTCGAGCGCCTGCGACTCGGCGGAACGCAGGCCGGTCGACATGTGCGACTCGGCGCGTGCCAGCTGCCAGTCCTCGATCTCCTCCGCGGCGCTGCGCTGGGGCTCGCGCTGCTTCTTGCGGTAGGAGTTGATGAACGTGTTGGTCAGAATGCGGTAGAGCCACGCCTTCAGGTTGGTGCCTTCGCGGAACTGGTGGAAGGACGCGTATGCCTTCGCGTACGTCTCCTGGACCAGGTCCTCGGCGTCGGCCGGGTTGCGCGTCATGCGCAGCGCGGCCGAGTACATCTGGTCGAGGTAGCCGAGGGCGTCCCGCTCGAAGCGCGCGTTGCGCTCCAGGGTCGTTTCCTCCGCGTGGCCTTCGTCGGTCCCAGCGACAGGACCCACCTCCTCCGACTGCGTGGCGACTCCGAAAGCGGAGCCGCTCGAATCGGAGAATAGTCGACCTTCCCGGCCCTCCGCCGCCCGAAGCGAGCTGCGCTTCGGGCCAGGAAGCACCGTCCAGTCCAGGTCAGCGGCCTGCGGACGGTTCTGGCTGATGACCTGGGTCATGCGCTCCCTCTCCTCCGACGAAATCCCGTGCGTACCGACATCCGGGACAACAGAAGGCGCGGGCGGCGCATTCCCCGCAGGGGCCCGGTTTTCGGCCTCCGTACGGGCCCGCATGGCCGACGGCGGGCCGGAGTGATCCGGATCACCCCGGAATATGTCAGGTCGCGGTCAAGCCTCCAGGGCCGCGAGCCACTCGGCCACCGCCTCCGTGATCACCCCGAGGGCCTCCTCCTGGGTGGTCTCCGCCTTCTTCGGCACGGCGAAGCCGTGGTCCGCGTACGCGACCTCCACCAGCGCGTACGGGACCCCCGCGGCCGGCTCCGGGAACTCCTGCGGACGCCCGAAGGAGTCCCGGCCGCCCTGGACCACCAGGGTGGGCAGCCCGGCGCCGAGCAGCTCCTCGGCCCGGGACTTCTCCGGCCGGCCCGGCGGGTGCAGCGGGAAAGCCAGCGCCAGCACCCCGGCCGCGCCCAGTGCGGCCGCGGTCCGGCAGGCCACCCGGGCCCCGGCGCTGCGGCCGCCCGCGACCACGGGCAGCCCGGGGCCTGCCAGTGCCGGCCACAGCGCGCGCCATCCTTCGTCGAGCACCTTGGGAGCGGCGGCGACCTTCTTCCCGGCGACCCGCCAGGGCTGTTCGACCAGGGCCACGGTGATCCCCCGGGCCGGCAGGGCCGCGGCCAGCGCCTGGAGGTCGCGGGCCTCGACGCCGCCGCCGGCGCCGTGGCCCAGTGCGAGGACGAGCCTGGACTTGCGGGCGGTGTACCAGGTGATGCGGGCCTCGCCCGCCGGGGTCTCGACGCTCTCGGTACGCGTGGTCATGGATCCGGTCATGGATCCATCCTGCACGCGGACGGGTCCGCGGCCGGGCCTAGAAGAGGGTGGCCTCCTCCGGCGCGGCGAGCTCCTCCAGCAGCTCCGGACCGTTGTTCCGGACGTTGCTCACCGCGGTGGAGACCGGATAGGCCCGCATCAAGCCGCCCGGCGGCGGCTCCAACAGGCGCCGCAGCGAGCCCTCGGTGTCGGTGTTCGCGGGGTCCAGCCAGGCGTCCCAGCGGTCGGGGGTCAGCATGAGCGGCATCCGCGGGTGGATGTCGGACAGGGAGCGCGGCCCCTCGGCGGGAGCCACGCCCAGCGGCCCGGTCTCGGCCTCGGTGGTGATCACCGAGCAGGTGACCCACCAGGCGAGCGGGTGCTCGTCGGGCAGCGTCCGGTCGCGCCAGAACTCGTAGATCCCGGCCATGGCGAAGACGGAGCCGTCGGCGGGGAGCACGAAGTAGGGCTGCTTGCGGGCCCGCTTCTTCTTCCCCTCCACCTCCAGCTGCCGCTCGTCGTGGGCGGTGACCCACTCGTAATAGCCGTCGGCGGGGATGATGCAGCGGCGCTGGGCGAAGGGCCGGCGGAAGGACGGCTTCTCGGCGAGGGTCTCGGAGCGGGCATTGATCATCCGGGCGGCGCCGTCGGGGTTCTTGGCCCAGGAGGGAACGAGCCCCCACTTCAGGACGCGCAGCTGGCGAACCGGACGCGGAGTCGGAGCGTCTTTCACGGGACGGTCGAGGACGACGCGGACCTCTTTCGTCGGCGCCACGTTCCAGTCGGGGGCCAGCGTCTCCTCCGGCTCCCACTTCTCGATGCCGAAGACCTCCACCAGGTCCTCGGGCCCACGGCTCGCTGCATACCTTCCGCACATGGCTGCCACACTGCCATGGCCCTCCCCCGGCTAACGCTGGGAGGTGCCCCCAGACCACTACCGCAAGGAGTCCGCCACCTCATGGACAGCACCACGACCGCCGGCCTGTGGGACCGGCTCACGGGCATACAGACCCCGCCCGAGCTGTGGCTGGTGATCGTGACGGGCCTGGCCGCGCTGGCCGCCGTGGGCATCCGCCCGCTGTGGCGGCTGTCGCGCAACGCCGTGACCATCGCGCACGAGGGCGGGCACGGCCTGCTGGCGCTGCTGACCAGGCGCCGGCTCCAAGGGATACGGCTGCACTCCGACACCAGCGGGGTCACGCTCAGCGTGGGCAGCCCGACCGGCCTCGGCATGATCCTGACCGCCGCCGCCGGGTACACCGCCCCCTCGCTGCTCGGGCTCGGCGGGGCGGCACTGCTGTCCGCGCACCGGATCACGCTGCTGCTGTGGGTGGCCACCGCCCTGCTGCTGGCGATGCTGGTGATGATCCGGAACGCGTACGGGGTCCTGACCGTCGTACTGACCGGCGGCGCCTTCGTGCTGGTGTCCTGGTGGGCCCCGGCCGACGTGCAGGCCGTCTTCGCGTACGCGGTGGTGTGGTTCCTGCTGCTCGGCGGCGTCCGGCCGGTCTTCGAGCTCGGGGCCAAGCGGCGGCACGGCGGGGCGCCCGATTCCGACGCCGACCAGCTCGGACGGCTCACACACGTGCACCCGGTGGTGTGGCTGCTCCTCTTCCATGTTGTCGCCCTGTGCTCGCTGGTGGGCGGCGGCCGTTGGCTTCTCGGCCTCTGAGACGGCGCAGCGATCAAGATCTGGTGCCGGAGGAAGCCACTAAAGTGGTGGCCATGACCGAGACCCCCGCTGTCCCCGCCCTCTGGCCCGCCCCGACCGCCGACTCGGCCGTCCACGCCACCGTCACCGTGCCGGGGTCCAAGTCGGTCACCAACCGGGCCCTCGTGCTCGCCGCGCTCGCCGCCGAGCCGGGCTGGGTGCGCCGCCCGCTGCGCTCGCGCGACTCCCAGCTGATGTCGGACGCCCTGCGCGCGATGGGCGTCGGCATCGAGGAGACCGTCTCCTCCAGCTCCGCCGGATCCCCCAGCGGCACGGTCGGCGGCGAGGCCTGGCGGATCATCCCGGCGGCCCTGCACGGCCCGACGACCGTGGACGTCGGCAACGCGGGCACGGTCATGCGCTTCCTGCCCCCCGTCGCCACCCTCGCCGACGGCGACATCCGCTTCGACGGCGACCCGCGCTCCTACGAGCGCCCGCTCGGCCAGGTCATCAGCGCCCTGCGCGCGCTGGGCGCCCGCATCGACGACGACGGCCGGGGCGCCCTGCCCATGACCGTCCAGGGCGGCGGGGCGCTGGAGGGCGGCACCGTCGAGATCGACGCAAGCAACTCCTCGCAGTTCGTCTCCGCGCTGCTGCTCTCCGCCCCGCGCTTCAACCAGGGCGTCGAGGTCCGGCACGTGGGCACGACCCTGCCGTCGATGCCGCACATCCGGATGACCGTGGAGATGCTGCGCGCGGCGGGCGCCCAGGTCGACACACCCGAGGCGGGCGGCGAGAAGAACGTGTGGCGGGTGACCCCCGGCGCGCTGCTGGGCCGCGACATGGTCGTGGAGCCGGACCTGTCCAACGCCCAGCCCTTCTTGGCCGCGGCCCTGATCACCGGCGGCACGGTCACCATCCCGGACTGGCCGCGCCGCACCACGCAGCCCGGTGACGCGCTGCGCAGGATCTTCACGGAGATGGGCGGTTCCTGCGAACTGACCGACGCGGGCCTGGTGTTCACCGGCACCGGCAAGATCCACGGCATCGACGTGGACCTGGGCGAGGTCGGCGAGCTCACCCCGGGCATCGCCGCGGTGGCGGCCCTGGCCGACTCGGAGTCCGTCCTGCGCGGGGTCGCGCACCTGCGGCTGCACGAGACGGACCGGCTGGCCGCGCTGACCAAGGAGATCAACGCGCTCGGCGGCGACGTCACCGAGACCGCGGACGGCCTGCGCATCCGGCCGCGGCCGCTGCACGGCGGCACCTTCCACACGTACGACGACCACCGGATGGCCACCGCGGGCGCGGTGATCGGCCTGGCGGTGGAGGGCGTACTGATCGAGAACGTGGCGACGACCGCGAAGACCCTGCCGGACTTCCCGCAGATGTGGACGGACATGCTCGCGGGAGACGCCGGGGACTCCGGGGTCCGCACGGCGGGTGCGGGAGCGTAGGGCCCGTCATGCGCAGGTACGGCAAGCACACCGACGAGGACGACATCCGCCAGCGCCCCAACCCCAAGGGCAACCGGCCCAGGACCAACATCCGGCCCAAGCACGAGGACGCCTCCGAGGGCTTCGTCCTGACCGTCGACCGCGGCCGGCTGACCTGCCTGGTCGACGGCCGCACGGTCCACGCGATGAAGTCCAGGGAACTGGGCCGCAAGGCGGCGGTGGTCGGCGACCGGGTCTGGATCGTCGGTGACCTGTCCGGCAAGAAGGACACCCTCGCCCGGATCGTCCGGATCGAGGAGCGCAAGTCCGTCCTGCGGCGCACGGCCGACGACGACGACCCGTACGAGCGCGTGGTCGTCGCCAACGCCGACCAGCTGGCCATCGTCACGGCCCTGGCCGACCCGGAGCCGCGGCCCCGGATGATCGACCGCTGCCTGGTGGCGGCGTACGACGCCGGCCTGGAGCCGCTCCTGGTGCTGACCAAGTCCGACCTGACGTCCGCCGACAAGATCCTGGAGATCTACTCGACGCTCGGCGTCAACTACGTCGTGACCAACCGCGAGGACCTCGCGACGGGCGACGCGGCCGCCAAGGTGCGCGAGCGCCTGGAGGGCCGGATCACCGCGTTCGTGGGGCACTCGGGCGTCGGCAAGACCACCCTGGTCAACTCGCTGGTGGCGCCGGACCGCAAGCGGGCGACCGGCGTGGTCAACGCGGTCACCGGGCGCGGCCGTCACACCACCACCTCGGCACTGGCGCTGCCGCTGCCCGGGATGGAGGGCTGGGTGATCGACACCCCCGGCGTGCGCTCCTTCGGCCTGCACCACGTGGATCCGTCCCGGGTGATCCTGGCGTTCCCGGACCTGGTGCCCGGCACCGAGGAGTGCCCGCGCGCGTGCAGCCACGACGAGCAGGACTGCGCGCTCGACAAGTGGGTGGAGGACGGTCACGCGGACCCGGCGCGGCTGTATTCGCTGCGGCGGCTGCTGGAGACGCGGGAGCGCCGCGAGGGCGACTGACCGTTTCGCGGGGGCGGCCGGGCCGAGGGGTCCGGCGGGGCCGACGGGGTTTGCCGAAGATCGTGTCTGGATAAATGCATAATCGCACCGAGTGGCGCGAAGGCACGTGACGCGGGGAGGCATTCGACATGGCGTGGCTGCTCGTCGTGGTCGCGGGAATCCTGGAGACCGGCTTCGCGGTTTGTCTCAAGCTGTCCCACGGCTTCACGCGGCTGTGGCCGACCATCGCCTTCGCGTGCTTCGCCCTCGGCAGCTTCGGTCTGCTGACGCTGGCACTGAAGAAGCTGGACGTGGGCCCGGCGTACGCGGTGTGGACGGGCATCGGCGCCGCGGGGACGGCGATCTACGGCATGGTCTTCCTCGGCGACCTGGTCTCCACCCTCAAGCTCGTCTCGATCTCGATGGTGATCCTCGGGGTCATCGGGCTCCAGCTGTCCGGTTCTGCGCACTGAGCAGCCGGAGCAGCTCGCCCGCCCCCGGCTCCTCCCCCGGCGCGACCACGTAGGAGAGGGCGAGCCGTACGGCGAGTTCGCACCGCTCGGCGTCCGCCGCGGGCATCAGCACGGCGACCGCCCGGTCGCGCACGGTCCGGGCGAGCTCACCGGGCCCGGGCGCCCGGCCCGCGGCGGGCAGGTCCGGATCCCAGAACCCGGTCAGCAGGGCCCGTACGAGGGGATAGGCGCGGGCCGCCCGTACGGTCCACTCCGCGACCGCGGCCAGCCGCTCGGCGGTCCGGCCCGGGACGGTCAGGGCCCGCTCCACGCCCTCGAGGTACCGCTCGCCCTCGCGCCGGACCAGGGCGCGGCCGAGGCCGCTCTTGCCGCCGAACTCGTTGTAGAGGGTCTGCCGGGACACTCCGGCGGCCGCCGCCACGTCCACCATCCGCACGGCCGGCCAGGGGCGCGCCGCGAGCGCCGCTCCCGCCGCCTCCAGCAGGGTTTCCCGGGCTGCCGGCACATGCGCCTCCCCCGTTTGGCTTCAGGGCCAGAGTTGACGGGGCGACAGATGCTGTCAAGGGCGCGTCCCGGCCGCGCCACCGGCCGCGATACTGTTCGGCCATGTCCGAGTATGACGATGACCTGCGCCTTGCCCTCGAACTCGCCGACGCGGCGGACGTCGCCACGATGGAGCGGTTCCGAGCCCTCGACCTGAAGGTCGAGACGAAGCCGGACATGACCCCGGTGAGTGAGGCGGACAAGGCCGCCGAGGAGATCATCCGCGCGGGCATCGCGGCCGCGCGGCCGGGCGACGCGATCCTGGGCGAGGAGTACGGCCTGAAGGGCAGCGGCCCGCGCCGCTGGGTCGTGGACCCGATCGACGGCACGAAGAACTACGTGCGCGGGGTGCCCGTCTGGGCCACCCTGATCTCCCTGATGGCCGAGGGCGCCGACGGGGTCTTCCGTCCGGTGGTCGGCGTGGTGTCGGCGCCGGCGCTGGGCCGGCGCTGGTGGGCCGCGCAGGGCGGGGGCGCCTTCGCGGGCGGCGCGCTCGGCGCGACCAGCGCGATCGGCGTGTCGAAGGTGGGCACGCTGGCCGACGCCTCGTTCGCGTACTCCTCGCTGAGCGGCTGGGAGGAGCAGGGCCGCCTCCCCGGATTCCTGGACCTGACCCGCGCGTGCTGGCGTACGCGCGGCTACGGCGACTTCTGGCCGTACATGATGGTCGCGGAGGGTTCGCTGGACCTGTGCGCCGAGCCGGAGCTGAACCTGTGGGACATGGCCGCGATCGCGGTCGTGGTCCAGGAGGCGGGCGGCCGTTTCACGAGCCTGGACGGGGTGGACGGGGTGCACGGCGGGAACGCGGCGGCCTCGAACGGGCTCCTCCACGAAGAGATGCTGGAGCACTTGCGCCCACGCGCCTGAGCGTGCCCTCTTGTTGACCCTGCGTGTCCGTGGGAATCTGAGAATCCCCCCGCTTGTGCGCTTGTGAATCCATTCTCTTGGATTCCCCTCCGCACCCCACCCAAGCGGAGGGACTCACCCAGGAGGTGGCTCTCTTCATGCTCGTCCGTGACGCAATGAGCACCGTGATCCTCACCCTCGGACCCGCACACACCCTGCGTCAGGCGGCCTGCCTGATGTCCGGCCGGCGCGTCGGCGCGGCCGTCGTACTCGACCCCGAGCACAGCGGAATCGGCATCCTGACCGAGCGCGACATCCTCAACTCGATCGGCGCGGGCCACGATCCCGACCGCGAGTCCGTGGGCGCGCACACCACCAACAACGTCGTGTTCTGCACCCCCGACGCCACGGTGCAGGAGGCCGCCGAGGCGATGGCCCACGGCGGCTTCCGGCATCTGATCGTGCTGGAGAACGGCGGCCCGGTGGGCATCGTCTCCGTACGCGACGTCATCCGCTGCTGGGTACCGGCGCGCCGGACGGTTCCCGCATAGAACGACGGCGGGCCGCAACCCCGTGGGGTTCCGGCCCGCCGTCCCGCAACGGCAAGCGATCCGTATCAGCCGCGAAGGGCCTGGACCGCGGCTTCCAGCCGCTTGCCGAAGTCGCCGTCCGCCTGGCGGAAGTTGTCGATCGCGCGCTCGGCGATGTCGTCACGGGAGACCTTGGCTATGAAGCCGGCCAGGTTCTCGATCAGACGGGACTTCTCGTCCTCGGAGTACAGGCGGTAGAGGTTGCCCGCCTGGACGAAGTCGTTGTCCTCGCTGTGCACGGCGGCTGCGTGGTTGCCCGTGCCACCGGTCACGTCGATGGGCTGCCACAGCGGGCGGTCCGTCTGGTGCGGGCCGCCGAAGGAGTTCGGCTCGTAGTTCTTCGCGCCCTTGTGGCGGCCGTCGTACAGGTAGCCGTCACGGGAGTTGGTGCGCGCCTCGGTGGCGTGCGGGCGGTTCACCGGCAGGTGGTCGGCGTTGATGCCGACGCGGTAGCGGTGCGCGTCGCCGTAGCCGAAGAGACGGCCCTGGAGCATCTTGTCCGGGGAGGGACCGATGCCGGGTACGAAATGAGCCGGGCTGAAGATGCTCTGCTCGACCTCGGCGAAGACGTTCTCCGGGTTGCGGTTGAGCTCCAGCTTGCCGATCTCGATCGGAGGGTAGTCCTCGTGCGGCCACACCTTGGTGAGGTCGAACGGGTTGAAGCGGTACCCGGCCGCCTCGGCCGCCGGCATGATCTGGACCTGCACGGTCCAGGTCGGGAAGTCGCCGCGCTCGATGGCCTCGCGCAGGTCGCGCTGGTGCGAGTCGGGGTCCTCACCGGCGAGCTTGTTGGCCTCGGCCTGGGTGAGGTTCACGATGCCCTGGTCGGTCTTGAAGTGGTACTTGACCCAGAAGACCTCGCCGGCCTCGTTGTTCCACTGGAACGTGTGCGAGCCGTAGCCGTTCATGTGGCGGTAGGACGCCGGGATGCCGCGGTCACCGAACAGCCAGGTCACCTGGTGGGTCGACTCGGGCGACAGACCCCAGAAGTCCCAGACGTTGTCCGCCTCCTGCGAGCCCGTGTACGGGTCGCGCTTCTGGGTGTGGATGAAGTCGGGGAACTTGATGGCGTCCTTGATGAAGAACACCGGGGTGTTGTTGCCGACGAGGTCGTAGTTGCCCTCTTCGGTGTAGAACTTCAGCGCCCAGCCGCGGGGGTCGCGCACGGCGTCGGCGCTGCCGAGGTTGCCCGCGACGGTGGAGAAGCGCAGGAAGGTCTCGGTCTGCTTGCCGACCTCGGACAGGAACTTGGCGCGGGTCCACTGGGAGACGTCACGGGTCAGCGTGAAGGTGCCGTACGCACCGGCGCCGCGGGCGTGCACCACGCGCTCCGGGATGCGCTCGCGGTTGAAGTGCGCGAGCTTCTCCAGCAGCAGCTGGTCCTGGACCAGGACGGGGCCGCCGACGCCGGCGGTCTCGCTGTTCTGGTTGTCGGCGACCGGAGCTCCGGCCTCCGTGGTGAGCGGTCCCTGCGTCACGTGCGCCTCCTGCGTCATTCCTGCATGTCCTGTCCTCGGCCTGTGCCGTACTCGACCCTACAATGGACTTTGTCTAAGTCAAGTAAGCATCCAAGTCCGAACTGGTTCGGGAGTTACACGCAGTCCCCTCGCTGTTAGGCTGGTTCCCATGAGTGACCTGCTGGAACGACTTCGCGGACGCGGATGGCGCATGACCGCACAGCGGCGCGTCGTGGCCGAGGTGCTCGACGGTGACCACGTTCACCTGACGGCCGACGAAGTGCACGCGCGCGCGGTGGCCAAGCTGCCGGAGATCTCCCGGGCGACGGTCTACAACACGCTCGGGGAGCTCGTGTCCCTGGGCGAGGTCCTGGAAGTCTCCACGGACCGCCGCGCCAAGCGGTACGACCCGAACGCCCACCGGCCGCACCAGCACCTGGTCTGCGCCCAGTGCGGCGCGATCCGCGACGTCCACCCGGCGGGCAACCCGCTGGCCGACCTGCCGGACACGGAGCGCTTCGGCTTCGTCGTGTCGGCGGTCGAGGTGACGTACCGCGGGGTGTGCCCGAACTGCGCCGGCGCATAGCCGCAGTCCACAGCGGACGACAAGTGCAAGGGGCCGGGAGCCGAACGCTCCAGGCCCCTTCTCCTTCTCGATCGTCCATCGCGATCGCCCGAAACGACTGAAGGCCCGGATCCAGAGGATCCGGGCCTTCAGTCTTCAGTAGCGGGGACAGGATTTGAACCTGCGACCTCTGGGTTATGAGCCCAGCGAGCTACCGAGCTGCTCCACCCCGCGTCGGTAAACACGACTTTACGTGAGGCCGCACGGCAGATGCAAATCGGTTGAGGACAGCTCCTGGCCGGCCACCAGCGGTCAGGCCGAGAGCTCCTCGGCCAGGGCCTCGCGCAGCCGCGCCGCGCGCTGCGAAACCTCCTCCGGTCCCAGCTCCATAGCTCGAACGCACCACTTCTGCCCCTCGGCCAGGTCCCCGTGCCGAGCCGCCAGCAGCCCGAGCCGCAGCGCGGCGCGGCCGTGGCCCGCCACCGCGGCGCGGGTCCACCACAGGGCGGCCTCCGGCTCGCTGCCCTCGCGGGCCAGCAGCAGCCCCAGGTTGAACGCGCCGTTCCGGGAACCCGCCTCGGCCGCCTCCCGGTACCAGCGCGCGGCGACCGCCAGGTCCCCCCGGGCGGCGGCCAGCATGCCGACCCGCACCTGGGCCCGGCGGTGCCCCAGCTCGGCGGCCCGCTCGTACCACTCCTCGCTCTCGGTCCGCGGGGCGCCGCCCGCCGACTCACCCAGCGCCACGGGCTCCGGCGGCGGAGCCAGCGACTCCAGCAGCGAGGCCAGCCGGAAGGCCGCCTCCGCGCTGCCGCCGCCCGCCGCGCACCGCAGGTGCCGCTCGGCGGCACGCTCCTCCCCGTCCCGGACCAGCGCGATGCCGACCTGGAGCGCGGCGTCGGTGTGTCCCGCCGACGCGGCCCGCTCGTACCACTTCAGCGCCGTACGGTCCTCGTCGCGGCTGGCGAACAGGATCCCGAGGTTGAAGGCGGCGTCGACGCTGCCCGCCTCGGCCGCCTTGGAGAACCACGGCTCGGCGCCCTCCGCGTCCCCGCCCTGCAGCAGCAGGATGGCGAGCGCGTTGGCCGCCTCGCGGTGTCCGGCGTACGCGGCACGCCGGTACCACTGCTCGGCCTGCGCGGTCCGGTCCTGTGCGACGCACAGCAGAGCAAGGTTGTACGCCCCGTTTTGATCGCCCGCGTCCATGGCGGTCCGGTACCAGCGCTCCGCTGTCTGCGTCTCGCCCCGCGCCGCGTGCAGCGCGCCCAGGGCGTTCGCGGCGTTGCCGTCGCCGTCCTGGGCCGCCCGGTGCCACCAGGTGGACGCGCTTTCCTCGTCCCCGGCGTCGCGCAGCAGGAAGCCGAGCGCGCAGGCCGCCCTGGCCTCGCCCTGCTTGGCGGAGGTCAGGTACCAGCGCCCGGCCTCCTTGAGCTCGCCGCGCGCCTCCAGCAGCGCGCCCAGGTGCAGCGCGGCACGCCGGTGCCCACGCGCGGCGGCCTGCCGGTACCACTGCTCGGCCTCGGCGGGGTCTCCCTTCCTCAGGTGCCGCGCCAGCCGGTACGCGGCTTCGCGGTGCCCCTGTTCCGCGGCGGCGCGGAACCACCGCTCGACTCCCTTGTCGCCCCGGTGTTCCAGCAGGTCGGCCAGCCCGTACGCGCCCAGGGCGTGGCCGGATTCCGCCGCCTGGCGAAGCCAGTACTCGGCGGCGGGCTCGTCCCCGCGCTCGCGGAAGTGGCGGCCCAGGGCGTGCGCGGCCGGCGCGGATCCGGCCACGGCGGCGACCCGCCACCAGCCGGCCGCGTCCTCGGGGTAGCCCCGCTGGTGCAGCAGGACACCCAGGTTGTTCGCGGCGGCCCGGTCCCCTTCCCCGGTGGCGCCGCGCAGGTACGGCTCGGCGCCGTCGAGGTCGCCGCGGCGCAGCAGCAGCGCACCGAGCACGCTCATGGCACCCGGGTCGCCCTTGTCGGCGGCCACCCGGTGCCGGGCTTCCAGCTCGGCGTCGCTCGCCGCGTCGGTCTCGGCGAACACTTCCTCCGCGAAATCCGCATCGGTCAGCGCGGTCTGCGCGTTGACAACGGGAGCCGACTCACCGGCTCCCGTACCCGGCTCGGCCTCCGCCCTCACAAACCGCCCTGTCTCCAGCAGAGTTGACCTGTCCCCCATAAATCCCATCGTCGCATCACCTGCTACCCGCGTACACCTGGTATGTCGCAGCCAGTGAGGTCACTACAGCGTTTTGTCGACATGCCCATAGAGAGTCAAGTCAAACACGCTCCCGCCCCAACTCACCCTTGTTGGCTACCGCGTGTCCGCCCCGGGCACGACGAAGGCCCGGATCCCATGGATCCGGGCCTTCATCTTCAGTAGCGGGGACAGGATTTGAACCTGCGACCTCTGGGTTATGAGCCCAGCGAGCTACCGAGCTGCTCCACCCCGCGTCGGTGAAACCAAGGTATCACGACGCGGGGCAGAGCCATTACCGATTTATCGCTAGCCGCCCGGCGGAGGCGTGGGCGCGGTCAGCTTCGCCTCCGCGTCGATCGCCCGCTTCAGCGCCGCCTTGATCTCGTCCTGGGCCTTGCCGAAGGCCGCCCAGTCGCCGGCCTGCCGGGCCTTCTCGGCGTCCTCGATGGCCCTCGACGCGTCGGCGAGCGCCGCCTTCACCGTCGGGTCCGTGGCAGCCGGAGGCGTCGTGGTGCCCTCACCCGGCGGCTGGGCCGGCGGCACGGGCGTGGTCGGAGCCTCGGCCCCGAACACCACGTTCAACGCCTTCTCCAGCGTGTCCTCGAACGCGGTCTGGCCGCCGTAGGTCACGAGCACCTTGCGCAGCAGCGGGTACTTCAGGCCCGAACTGCGCACGTACACCGGCTCCACGTAGAGCATGCCGCCGTCGAGCGGGACCGTGAGCAGGTTTCCGTACTCGACCTCCGAGTCGCCACCGCGCAGCAGGCGGATCGACTCGGCGATCTTCGGTTCGGACTGGAACTTGCTCTGGACCTGCTTGGGGCCGTCGACCGGCTTGCTCGTCGGCAGCTTCAGGACGCTGATCTTGCCGTAGTCCGGGGTGCCCGGATCGGCGTTGACCGCCATGAAGGCGCTCAGGTTGTCCCGCTCGTTCGGCGTGAACGTCGTCGTGAGCGAGAAGACCTGGTCCTTCTCCGTCTGACCCGGCAGCTTCATCGACAGGTAGTACGGCGGGACCGCCGTACCGGCCTTGGTCGTCGGGTCGTCCGGGACGGCCCAGGCCTCACTGCCGCTGAGGAAGGTCTGCGGGTCGGTGACGTGGTAGCGGGTCAGCAGTTCGCGCTGGACCTTGAACAGGTCCTGCGGGTAGCGCAGGTGGTCCATGAGCGGCTTGGAGATCTCGCTCTTGGACTTCACCGTGCCCGGGAACGCCTTCATCCAGGTCTTCAGGACCGGGTCCTGGGTGTCCCACTGGTACAGGCTGACCGTGCCGTCGTACGCGTCGACCGTGGCCTTCACCGAGTTGCGGATGTAGTTGACCTGGTTCTCCTGGGCCACCACCGCGCGCTGGCTGTTGGTCAGCGAGTCCGCGGTGCTCTGGCCCAGCGTGGTGCGGGAGGCGTACGGGTAGCCGTTGGTCGTCGTGTAGGCGTCGACGATCCACTTGATCCGGCCTTCCACGACCGCCGGGTACGGGGCGCCGTCGATGGTCAGCCACGGTGCGACGGCCTCGACGCGCTCCTTGGGCGTGCGGTGGTACAGGATCCGCGACCCGTCGCCGATGGCCCCTGAGTACAGGATCTGCGGCTCGCTGAAGGTGAGCGCGTACGCCGCCCGGTTTATCGGGTTGTCGAGGTTGACGCCGGAGTCACCCTTGTAGCTGGTCTCCTTCTCGCCCTTGAGGTCGTCCGAGTAGTCGAGCTCCTTCTGCGGTCCGCCGACGATCGAGTACTGCTTCGTCTGCTCGCCGTAGTAGACGCGCTGCTCGAAGTCCGTGCCGAACATCCCCTTGGAGGGCAGGTCGGACTGGGTGAAGTCGGGCGCGCCCTGGTCACCGACCGTGGTGCCCTTGGCCGCGACCACTCCGTAGCCATGCGTGTACTTGAAGTGGTCGTTGATCCAGTTGTTCTTCGGGATGCCGCCGATGTTCAGCTCGCGCAGCCCGATGACCGTGTCCTGGCCGCTGTACCGGTCCACGGCGAGCGTGGACGGGAAGGCGTAGTAGCCCTTGACCTGCTGGAGCTGCTGGAAGGCCGGCGAGACGATGTTCGGGTCGAGGAGGCGGACGCTGGCGGTCGTGTCGGCCGCCTTGCGCAGCTTGGTCCGGTCCTGCGTCTGCGGGACGCCCGGGTAGTCCTTGACCTCGGAGCCCGCGATCCCGTAGGCGTCGCGCGTCGCCTTGATGTTCTTCTCGACGTACGGAGATTCCTTGGCCTGCTCGTTCGGCTGGACCTGGAACTTCTGCACGATCGCCGGATACAGGCCGCCGATCAGGATCGCCGAGAGCACCATCAGGCCGAAGCCGATGACCGGCAGCTGCCAGGTGCGGCGCCACAGCGTCGCGAAGAACAGCACGGCACAGATCGCGGCGATGGCGACGAGGATCGTCTTCGCCGGGAGGTACGCGTTCGCGTCGACGTAGCGCAGGCCGGTCCAGTTGTCGGCGGCCTTGAAGTCACTGGACTTCACGGCGAGGCCGTACCGGTCGAGCCAGTACGCCACCGCCTTCAGCGTGACGAAGAGGCCGAGCAGCACCGACAGGTGCCCGGTCGCCGCGGCGGTGGCCCGGGCGCCCGGGCTCGTCACGCGCAGTCCGCCGTACAGGTAGTGCACGACGGCTGCGGCGATCACCGACAGCACGACCGCGGCGAAGCCGAAGCCGAGCAGGAAGCGGTACCAGGGCAGGTCGAAGGTGTAGAACGACACGTCGAGGTGGAACTCGGGGTCCTTCTGCCCGAAGGGCACCCCGTTGACGTACATCAGCCAGGTCTTCCACTGGCCCGCCGCCGACGCGCCCGCGATGAGGCCGACGATCACGGCGATGCCCAGGAGCAGCCACTTCTTGTAAGGGGCGATGCTCATCCGGTAGCGGTCGAGGCTCTGCTGCTCCATCGACATCGCGCTGAGCGGCGGACGCAGCCGGTGCGCCAGCCAGATGTTGAACCCGACGGCACCCGCCATCAGCAGGCTGAAGACGGCGAAGAGGCCGATCTTGGTCCACAGGGTGGTGGTGAAGACCGTGGAGTACTTCACCGAGCGGAACCAGAGCCAGTCCGTCCAGAAGCCCGCGAACATGATGAAGAGCATGGCCAGGACGGCCAGCACGCCCAAGGTCATGAGAAGAGTGCGGGCTCGCCGGGACGGGCGGCCGACTCTCATCCGTGGCCCCGAAGGGCCTCCGCCGCGGTCCGGCATCTGGAAAGCCAAGGTGCGCACCTCGAAAGTCGCTGAGTCTGGTAATGAACGGGCACCCGATCCTAGAGCCCCACTCATGCAACTTTCCGTGGCCTTGGTCAGTTCCCGGTATCCGGTGGAAAGGAGGCAGGATGTTGTCCATGTCCAACGTTTCCCCTTCCCCCGGCACGCCCATGGCGGCCAGCCCGCTGACCCGTGCCTGCCTCGAAATCGACGAGTACGCGGCCGGTCTCGGCTGGGACAAGCCCGCCCGGCTGTTCGCGCTCGTCGACACCGCCCGGCTCAAGAAGCAGGAGCCTCGCCTCGCGAGCCAGCTCGGCCTCGACCAGGACGACGCCGGCAAGTCCTCCCTCACCCCGATCGAGCAGGACGAGGTCCCGGCCGGGACGCCGCTCGACAAGTTCCTGGGCACCATCGCATGGCCGGCCGCCGTCGTCGGCTGCGCGCTGACGGTGGAGCGGCTGATGCTGCCGCCGTCCGCGGAGGCCTCCGTACCGGAGGGGCTGAGCGACAAGCAGCTGGCGAAGTGGGTCGCAGGGCACCCGGAGCGGCAGGAGGTCCGGCTGACGGTGGCCGTGCTGCGCGACGGCTCGCGCGAGTCGGCCGTACGGCTGCGCGAGAAGGATTCCTCGACCGAGGTCCTCACCGGCGGGAATCTGGTGCCCGGGCTGGCCGAGGCGCTGGCCGCGACCTTCGCGTAGCGCGCGTGGCCGGGGCCCGGGGGCCGGTCAGGGCTTGGCGCTGCACTGCGGCAGCCCGGCCGTGTCCCCCTTGCTGATCTTCTGCAGCGCCTGCGTGGCGTCGCCGATGGTGGAGACCTTCACCAGGGTGAGCCCGTCGGGCACGTGGGCGGCCGCGGCGGTGCAGTTCTCGGCCGGGGTCAGGAAGTACTCGGCGCCGGCCTGACGGGCGCCGATGGTCTTCATCTGGATGCCGCCGATGGGCCCGACCTTGCCCGCGTCGTCGATGGTGCCGGTGCCCGCGACGAACTTGCCGCCGGTCAGGTCCTCCGGGGTGAGCTTGTCGACGATGCCGAGGGCGAACATCAGCCCCGCGCTGGGGCCGCCGACGTCGGCGAGCTTGATGTCGATCGTGAACGGGAAGGTGTGGTCGGTCCCGGCCCGGATGCCGACGATGGCGTGGCCGTCACCCTCAGCCTTGCCCGCCGTGACGGTGACCTTGGTGGAGCCGGTGGGTTCACGGTTCGCCTTCACCGCCTCGGCCGCGTCCGCGGCGGGGACGATGGTGAACTCGACCGGCTCGCCGGGCTTGTGCTTGGTGACGAGCTTGGCCACGTCCTCGGGGGCGTTGACCGGGGCGCCGTCCACCGCCTTGACCACGTCACCGGCGTGCAGCGTGCCGTCGGCGGGGCTGGCCTTGACCACGGAGGAGACGATGACGCGGGCGGAGACCGGGACGCCGAGCTGCTTGAGGGCGGCCACCTTGGCGCTCTGCTGCGACTGGCTGAACTCCTCGGCGTTCTCCTGGGTGGACTCCGCGTCCGTCTTGCCGTTCGGGTAGAGGTTCTCGTGCGGCACGACGATGTTGTCGCCGGCGAGCCACCCGTATACCGCTTCCACCAGGTTCATGTCGTAGTCGGCGCCGGTGACGCGGACCGTCGTCATGTTGAGGTGGCCGCTCGTCGGGTACGTCTTGCGCCCCGAGATGTTGAGGACGGGCTCGCCGTGCGAGTCCCCGAGCGTGTTCACCGTCGGACCGGGGCTCATCTCGGAGTACGGGACCTTGATGAACACCCCTGCGCAGAGCAGCGCGAACAGCATGAGGGTGGAAGCGAGCATCGTCGCAGTGCGGCGTGGCATGGATCCGACAGTACGGGACGGCTCTGGCGGGCGGCCCGTGGGGCCGGTCCGTACGAGGCCCTGCGCGGAGCCGTCGGGCTCTCGGTGATCTCGGGGCACTTTCCGGGACGCGTCAGACGGCGTCGGAACCGGAGTGAGCCTCTGCCTTTTGCCGGGCCTGTTCGGCCTTTCCCATGGCTTCGCGGAATCGCGCGTAGCCGGCGAGCTCGGATATGTCGCCTTGCGTGCGGTCGCGTGCCGCCCAGCTGCCCCATATCGCCGCTCCGATCGCGGCGAACAGCGGAATCAGCAACCACACCAGTGACGCCATGGGCGTGCCTCCCTACCCCGAAATACGTGTCGTTGGTGGCTTCAACGCTGCTGCCCGGGAAGGGGTTACGCAAATCGAGGGCGTGTTGCGCGGCCGAACGGGTGCGAGGCTACCGCCTTCCGGGGGCGGCCCCACGACCGGGGGTTCAGCAGGCGCCCACCCACTCCTCGGTGCCGTCCGAAAAGGACCGGTTCCCTCCGCCGACCTCGCACCGCTCGGCGCGGGGGCGCCTCACAGGCTTCGGCCGGCTGCGCCGGACTCCGTCCGCCGTCGCGTCACCGACCACGCGGTCGCGGGGATCAGCAGGCTCCGACCCACTCCTCGGTGCCGTCCGCGAAGGTCTGGTGCTTCCAGATCGGGACCTCGTGCTTGAGGTCGTCGATCAGCATCCGGCAGGCGTCGAAGGCCTCGCCGCGGTGCGGGCAGGACACGGCGACGACGACGGCCAGGTCACCGACGGCCAGGTCGCCCACGCGGTGCACGGCGGCCAGGGCGCGGACCGGGTACTTCGCCACGACGCGCTCGGCGACCCGGCGCATCTCGGCCTCTGCCGTCGGGTGGCAGGAGTAGCCGAGCGAGTCGACGTCCGCCCCGCTGTCGTGGTTGCGCACCGTGCCGACGAAGAGCGTCGTGCCGCCCGTCGCGTCGTCGCCGACGGCCTGGAAGACCTCGTCGATCGAGAGCGGGGTGTCGCGGATCGCGAGCAGCCGGATCGGGTCCTGCGCGGCCTGCTCGCCGGGGTGATCGAAGTGCGGAGCCATGTCTTCATCGTGCCCTAGCCGCTGACAAGGCGAAATAGCAGATTCGCCCGGGCCGCGCCCGGCTGCTTGGGAGCCTCCTACGGAAAAACCCCGCATCTTGAGCCTCGGAGAGCCCGGGCGCAGCCCCGGGGCCGCCCGGACCACGGCGTCGCAGGGACCCCGCCGGGCAGCGGCCGGATCAGATCCCGCGGCGCCTGCGGGCCGCCCGGACCACGGCGGCGGCACCGAGCAGCGCGACCGTCGCGCCCGCCGCGCCCGCGGCGGTGGCGTCCTTGCGGCCCAGCCGGCGGCCCACGACCGTGTGGCGGCCCGCGACCTCCTGGAGGAGCTCGGCCAGCACCTCCTCGTTGGTCCAGCGCGGCCGCCAGCCCGCCGCGTGCAGCCCGCTGACGCTGACCACCCACGGGTGCATGGTGTACGCGAGGTCCCCGGCCGGGGAGGGCGTCAGACCGATCCGGTGCAGCCGGGCCGCGGCCCCCAGGGCGACCGCTGAGGGGAGCTCCATGCGGCGGATCCCGCTCAGCTCCTCGACCTCCTCCTGCTCCAGCCAGCCCTCGCAGCCCACCGCGAGCTCGCCCTCGACCTTCTCCAGCGCCGCGTACTCCAGGGCGCTGACCAGGTCCTCGACGTGGCAGAACTGCCAGGTGGGGCGGGATCCGGCGACCACGAGCAGGCGCGGGGACTCGAAGTACCGGGTCAGGGCGGTGTCCGTGCCTCCGACCAGGACCGCCGGGCGGATCACGGTGACGTTCAGGCCGGGGTGGGCGCGGGGGGCCCGGCGGCCGAGGCGCTCGATCTCCAGGAGGTCGCCGACGCCGGTCGCCTCGGCGGTGGCCCGCAGCTCGGAGTCCTCGGAGAGGGGGATGTCGTTGTCGGGCAGGGCCCCGTAGACCATCGCGGAGGTGCACAGCACGACCCGGTGCACCCCGGCCGCCGCGGCGGCCGTCAGCACGGTCTGGGTCCCGCGCACGTTGTAGGCGGTACGGGCCGCCGGGTCCGTCTCCAGATCCAGGTCCAGTGCCAGGTGCACCACGACGTCGGCGCCGCGCAGCTTCTCGGCGATCGCGGGGTCCCGTACGTCCAGGACGTGCCACTGCGCGGCCGCGCAGTCCCCGCGCCGCTCGTCGATGGCCACGACCTGCTTGACCTCGTCGGAGGCCGCCAGGCGGCTCACCAGGGCCGCGCCGACTCCCGAGGCGGCGCCGGTCACGGCGATCACGGGGCCTCGCACGGCCGGGTTTCGCGGCTGGCGAACATCGTGGGCGCTGTCGCTCCGCTCAGGGCGGATTTCGGCGTCGGGCCTGTGCTTGTCCGAGCCGTGCTTGTCCAAAGCGTGCGGATCTGGGGAACTCACCGGGCGTCTCCAGCGGTTGTCTTCAGTAGGGACGCGTCGTGACGCGTACCCACCAGGTGATGTCCATCCTGCCGCAGCCCAGGAGTCGGCGGAGCACCGAGCCCGTAAGCGGGTCCGGTGTCTACGCTGGGTGGTGTTGTCGGACCATTGCCCGTCGGCACCCGCCGGCGGCCCTACGAGCCGAGGAAACCCGTGAGCGACACCCCATTCGGATTCGGCCTTCCGCCGGAGGAGCCGGAGAACGGCGACGAAGGCAAGAGGAAGGGCGGCCAGGGCGGCCCGAATCCGTTCGGGTTCCCGGGCATGGGCCTGCCGGGCGGCGCCGGCGGCCAGGGCGGCGCGGACAATCCGTTCGCCGCGATGTTCGGCTCGATGAACCCGAACGACCTGGGCGCCGCCTTCCAGCAGCTCGGCCAGATGCTCAGCTACGAGGGCGGTCCCGTGAACTGGGACATGGCCAAGGACATCGCCCGCCAGACGGTTGCCCAGGGCACGGCGGACGGCGTGAAGGACACGAGCGTCGGCGTCGCCGAGAAGTCCGCGGTCGAGGAGGCCGTGCGCCTCGCCGACCACTGGCTGGACGGCGTGACCTCGCTGCCCTCGGGCGCGGCCACGGCCGTCGCGTGGAGCCGCGCAGAGTGGGTCGAGGCGACCCTCCCGGTGTGGAAGGAACTCGTGGACCCGGTCGCCGAGCGGGTCGGCGCGGCCATGGGCAGCGTGCTGCCCGAGGAGATGCAGGCCATGGCGGGCCCGCTGCTCGGGATGATGCGCTCCATGGGCGGCGCCATGTTCGGACAGCAGATCGGCCAGGCCGTGGGCGTGCTCGCGGGCGAGGTCGTCGGCTCGACCGACATCGGGCTGCCGCTGGGCCCGGCCGGCAAGGCCGCGCTGCTGCCGCTGAACATCGAGAGCTTCGGCAAGGACCTGGGCGTCCCGGCGGACGAGGTGCGGCTGTACCTGGCCCTGCGCGAGGCGGCCCACGCCCGGCTCTTCGCCCACGTGCCGTGGCTGCGCTCGCACCTGTTCGGCGCGGTCGAGGGCTACGCCCGCGGCATCAAGGTCGACACCTCGAAGCTGGAGGACGTGGTCGGCCAGCTGGACCCGTCGAACCCGGAGCAGCTGCAGGAAGCGCTGCAGGGCGGCATGTTCCAGCCGCAGGACACCCCCGAGCAGAAGGCCGCGCTGGCCCGCCTGGAGACGGCGCTCGCGCTGGTCGAGGGCTGGGTGGACGCGGTCGTGCACGAGGCGGCGAAGCCGCGTCTGACCTCGGCGGACGCGATGCGCGAGACCATGCGCCGGCGGCGCGCCTCGGGCGGCCCGGCGGAGCAGACCTTCGCGACGCTGATCGGCCTGGAGCTGCGGCCGCGCCGGCTGCGCGACGCCTCGCGGCTGTGGGCCTCACTCACCGACGCGCGGGGTGTGGACGGCCGCGACGGACTGTGGGAGCACCCGGACATGCTGCCGACGGCCTCGGACCTGGACGACCCGGACGGCTTCGTGCACCGCGAGCAGCTTGACTTCTCCGAGCTCGACAAGATGCTCGGCGAGGCCGCCCAGAAGCGCGACGAGGACGGCGGCGGGGAGAAGTGAGCCTGCACGACGACGCGGTCCTCGTACTCAAGCGCTACGAGGACCAGCCCGAGCTTCGCGACGTCTACCTGGAACACTTGGCCGCCCATCCGGACGGGGTCTACAAGCCGTGCGAGGCCGGGCACATCACCGGCAGCGCACTGGTGATCGACCCGGAGCGGCGGCGCGTCCTGCTGACCCTGCACAAGAAACTGGGCATGTGGCTGCAGATGGGTGGCCACTGCGAGCCCGGCGACGTCACCCTCGCCGAGGCGGCGCTGCGCGAGGCCTGCGAGGAGTCCGGCATCGAGTCCGGGCTGAGCCTGTTGCCCGGCGGGCCGGTTCGCCTCGACCGGCATCCGATCCCGGCGCCCTGCCACTGGCACCTTGACGTGCAGTACGCGGCGCTGGCGCCGGCCGGTGCGGTGGCGGAGATCAGCGAGGAGTCCTTGGACCTGCGCTGGTTCCCGTACGAGGAGGTGGCGGCGGTGGCCGACACCTCGGTCGTGCGGCTGCTGGAGGCGACCTTGGCACGGCTCGGCGCGTGACGTCGTGACATGAGGAAGGGGCGGCCCCGGATGCCCGGGACCGCCCCTTCCTCGTGCCCGGCTCGTGCCCGGCTGCTCTGCCTGGCCCGTGCCTTCGCCTGCGGTTAGTTCCAGGCGTTGTTCTGGTTCTGCGCGTGCGAGCCGTGCTGGCCCATGCCGAACTGCGCCGCGACGCCCTGGCCGAGCTGGGCGTTCTGCGGCGGCAGCACCTCGCTGGGCTGCACGAGGGCGAAACCGGTGCCGAGGAAGCTCAGCTCCCAGCCCTCGCCGGTGTTGCCGCGCCGGCGCCACACCCCGGTGGAGTGCGTCTGGGCCTGCATCTGCACCCGCAGCGAGGTGGACCAGGCGACGATGGCGTCCGCGTCCGCGTTGACGTACTTGTCGGGCGTGACCTGCATCATCAGCGGCTGCCCGGAGGTCATCAGCGCGACCTTGCCGCGGCCGGTGATGTTGAGCTGGTACTTGCCGGAGCCGGAGATTCCGTACTGGCTGTCCACCGCGATGGCCTCGGTGTGCAGGGTGGAGTCCATGGCCAGCACGTAGCTGCTGTCGACGGTGAGGCCGTCCTGGTCCACGTCCACGACGTGCACGTACTGGGCCAGGTTGGCCAGGTAGACCGTGCCCTGCCCGGAGCAGCGCATGAGGTCGAGGCCCTCGCCGGTGCGGGCGCGGGCGGTGCGCTGGTTGGTGCTCTGGTACTCGCCGTCGAAGTCGATGATCCCCTGGTAGGCGACCATCGCGCCCTTGCGGGCGAGTACGTCGTCGTGGCCGGTCAGCGAGACCCGCAGCAGCTGCGGGTTCTGGACGGCGTACCGCTCCTGGGACTGCGCCTCGGCGTGGGCGAAAAGTGCGCTCTGCATGATGTGTCCGCTCCCCCTCAGCCCCGGGCCCGGAGCCGGTCGGTGCTGTCCTCGCTCGGCTGTACGACGACGATGCCCTGGCCGGAGAAGGCCATCTGGTAGGCCTCCCCGCTGCCCCGGCCGATCATCGACGAGGCCTTGAAGCTGCGCTTCCCCTTGACCTTGAGATTCGGCGACCAGGCGACGAGCGCGTCCGGGTCGACGTACGTCTCGTCCTCGCCGCGACCGCAGTCGACCACGATCGGGGTGCCGCGGGAGGTGATCGCGACCCATCCGGTGCCGGCGACCTGCACGTTGAACAGGCCCTGGCCGGCGAACTTCGCCATGCCCTTGACCCGCTCGACGCCCCACTGGAGGTGGGCGTCGAAGGCGAGCAGGTTGGTCCCGTTCACGGAGAGGGCGTCGTTGTTGAGGTTGACGACCACGACGTCGGCGCCGTAGTCGGCGAGGTAGAGCAGGCCGTCGCCGGTGCACTTCATCAGCGGGGCGCCCTCGCCGGTGAGCCACTGCGAGGCCATCTGTCGGACGGCCGGCGGGTTGGGCTCGTACTGCACGAAGCCCTCGTAGGCGACCATCGAGCCGGTACGGGCGAAGAGGTCCTGGCCGCTCTGCATGGCGACCTTGAGCATGGCCCGGCCGTGGTTCTCCATGCGGGCCGTGACTGGGGTGGGGGCGTAGCCCGCGAGCTGCTGGTTCATTGCGTTCATGACGGGCTCCCTCAGACCTCGTACGGCTGGACGACGATGAAGTTGCCGGGAGCGCCGCGGAACTGGAGGTTCACGGTCTCCCCGCTGTGGCCGGGGTAGGCGTTGCGCCGGAGCCGGACCTGGCTGGAGATGATCACCTGCGAGGCGGCCGACCACGCCACGATGGCGTTGCTGTCCGCGAAGGTGGTCGGGGTGACGGGGAGGACGACCGGGACGCCGTGCGTCTTGACGATCACGGTGCCGGTCCCCTGGAACTGCATGGTGAACAGGGCCCCGCCGGGGATGCCGTGGCCCTCGATGCGGCGGACCTCGTGCTGGAGCGACTCGTCGAACGCGAGGACGTTCTCGGCGGAGACGCAGATCGCGTCGCCCTGGAGCTCGATGGCGTGCAGGTGGGAGCCGTTCTCCGCGAGGAAGACCTGACCGCGGCCGGTGCAGCGCATCAGCTGCATCTCCTGGCCGGTGGCGTTGCCCACGATGCGGCCCGCGAAGCCCGCGCCCTTGTAGCTGAAGTCGACCTTGCCCTGGTACAGGACCATGCTGCCCTGCCGGGCGAGGACGGCCTGGCCGCCCATCGACAGGTCGACGCGCATGAGCTGCTGGTTCTGCGCGGTCCAACGGGCGCCCGTGGGGGCTTCCTTGTACGGCTGGAGCGCGGCGGCGAGACCGGCCGCGGCGGGGGCGGGGACCTGCTGCCCGTAGCCGGGCTGCTGACCGCCAGGGGGGTACTGGCCGCCGGGGGCCTGGCCGGGGAACTGCCCGGGCATCTGCCCCGGAACCTGACCGTAGCCCGGCTGCTGCCCGTAGGGGGCGGGGGCCGGAGCGGGCGCGGGAACCTGGCCGTAGGAGGGGTGCTGCGGCGGCTGGCCGTACGGCGCGGGGGCGGGCGGAGCGAGCGGCGCGGCCATCGTGGGCGCGCTGTGCTGCGGGTACGCCTGCGGCTGCGGGGCGGGGGCGGGAGCGGGCGGCGCGCCGAAGGAGGGCGCGGGGGCCGGGGCCTGCGGCGGCGGGGCCTGGGGTGCCGGGGCCTGGGGCGCCGGAGCCTGGGCGGGGGCGCCGAAGGACGGCGGGGCCTGAGCCTGCGGCGGCGGGGCGAATCCGGGCGCGGCGCCGGTCTGGGCCGGGGCCTGCTGCTGCGGCTGCTCCTCCTCCTCGGCGACCTCGCCGCCGAAGTTCTTGAGCAGCGCGGCGAGTCCGCCGTCGAAGCCCTGGCCGACGGCGGCGAAGCGCCATACGTCCTTGAGGTAGAAGTCGCCGAGCATCACGGCCCGCTCGGTGGTGAACTCCGCACCCGTGAACGAGTACCGGACGACTTCCTCGCCGCCCGCGACGATCCGGATGTAACCGGGACCGATCTGCGACATCTGGCCGACGCCGTCGATGGTGGCGGTGAAGGACAGCTTGTGGATGGACGCAGGCACGCGGTCCAGGGTCACCCGGAAGGATTCGGTGTCTCCGGCCTGCGCACCGAGCTGCTGGATGGACTCCTCGGGCGACTTCGGCTGGTTGAAGAAGACGAAGTAGCGGTCGTCGGACAGCTGCTCGTTCGCGTCGAGGCCGAAACAGCTGATGTCGAAGGTGAGTCCGGGTCCGGCGATCTGGACGCCCACGTAAAGATCCGTGCCCGGCGTCAGATCACTGATCTTGGCCTTGTGGCCCCGTTGGAATTCCCTGGCCATACGTAACGACCGTCCCCCATCCCGACTGTGAATGCGTGCCGCTCAGGCTAACGGCAACTGCCGACATCCGGCCAAGTCGGTACCGACCCGGTACATATCACCGTCCGTGACAGTCGGACCGGAGCAGCGCTATTCGTCGCGGGCGGCGGGGACCTTCGGGAGGCGCTCGGCGGCGACGATTCCCTCCAGGTATCCGCGGGCCCTCTCGGTCCGCGGATACGCCTCCAGCAACTCCCAGAAGCGGGGGCCGTGGCCGGGCACGAGGAGGTGGGCCAGCTCGTGCAGGAGGACGTAGTCGACGACGTACTCCGGCATCCCCTGGAGGCGGTGGGAGAGGCGGATGCTGCCTTCGGCCGGGGTGCAGGAGCCCCAGCGGGTGTTCTGGTTGGTGACCCAGCGGACCGAGCGGGGGCGGGCGCGGCCGGTGAAGTACTGCTCGGACAAACGCTCGGCGCGCTCGGTGAGTTCCGTGTCGCCGAGGGTGCGCTTGCTCTCCTGGGCGGCCAGCTTGTCGAGCATGACACCCACCCAGCGCTGCTCCTCGGCCTCGGACATCCGGGCAGGGATGAGGACGACCGTACGGTCACCCTCGCGATAGGCGGATACGGTCCTGCGGCGGCGCGCGCTCCGGCGGACTTCTACGGCGCGCTGCGGTGGGTCGGCGGACACGCCACGACGGTACCCGGTAGCCGTGGCGGAAGTCCCGCCCGTCCGGCGGTCGAACGCGATCGATTCACAGCCGGTATCCGGAACACACCATTTCTCCATCTCATATGCCTAATACACCTCGCCTGTGGACAAATTCCCGCACGGAATGCGGCGGACGGGCAGTGTTGCGGGAGACCGCAAAAAACAGGCGGCGCAGGTGCGCACGTGAAATCGAGGGGGGACGGCCGTGTATCCGAAGGTGAAGCCGGCGCTGGCACGGGCTTGGAGGGATCTGCAGACGGTTCAGTTCGGGGTGACACCCGCCCACGCGGTGGTGCTGGGCCCCGTCGACACGGCGACGGGCGCGCTCATCGACCGCATCGACGGGACGCGGCGGATGGAGCTGTTACGGGCCGAGGCCTCGGGGATGGGACTGCCGGACGGCCAGGCCGACGAACTGGTCCGGCGGCTGGCGGCGGCCGGGCTGCTCGACGACGCCACGGCGGGCGGCCCGCGCGCCCAGGCCGTGCGCAAGCGGCCGGAGGCCCTGGAGCGGCTGGGGCCCGATCTGGGCTCGCTCTCCTTGGTCCACCGGGAGCCGGGCGGGGACTTGCGGGGGATCGCCGCGCGCCGGGCGATACGGGTGCAGGTGCGCGGGAGCGGCCGGGTGGGCGCGTTGATCGCCGCGGTCCTGTCGGGAGCCGGTGTGGGCGGGGTCGAGGTGCTCGACGGTGGCCGGGTGGAGCCCGGGGACGTGGCGCCGGGCGGGTTCGGGTCGCAGAGCGTGGGCCGGCTGCGGGCCGAGGCCGCGGGCAGGCTGGTGCGCCAGTCGGCTCCGGGGCGCGCGCCGCGGGCCGGGGAGAGCCAGGGCCCGGAGCCCGGGCTCGCCCTGGTGGTGGTCGCGCCCCGCGACGGGCTGCAGGCTTGGGCCCCGGATCCGGACACCGCGGCCGGATGGGTGGCGACGGGCATCCCGCACCTGTACGCGGGGGTGTTGGAGGGCACCGGACTGGTGGGGCCGCTGGTGCTGCCGGGTTCGACGGCGTGCGCGGGGTGCATGGAGCGCGAGCGCGTGGACCTGGATCCGGCCTGGCCGAGGATGCTGGTGCAGTGGCGGTCGGCGCACCGGCGCCGGGCGGGCGGCGCGTGCGACCTGGGCCTGTCCACGGCGGTGGCCGGTCTGGCCGCGGCCCACGCGCTGTCCTTCCTCGACGGCGAACTGCCCGCCTCCACCGCCGCCCGCTGGGAGGCCGCGCTCCCGGCCCTGCACTGGCAGCGCAGCCCGGTCGGCCCGCACCCCGACTGCCCCTGCGGCGCGAACGCCGATCGTCCAGCTCTGCTCCAGCGACTGGGAGGAGGATCGGGAGGGGAGCCTCCGGAGGGGCCATGACAGGATGCGTGGATCGAAGGGTCTTCCCGAACCGCCGCTTGCGGCGCAGCTGTCTGGGAAATGGAGGGGCGTATGTCTGATCTTCCCCGGAAGGCGGTCACCCGTACCGTCAAGCTGGCCGCGCTGCCGCTCGGCATCGCGGGGCGGGCAACCTGGGGGCTGGGCAAGCGGATCGGCGGCAGGTCGGCGGAGATAGTGGCGCGCGAGCTTCAGCAGCGCACCGCCGAGCAGCTGTTCCGGACGCTCGGGGAGCTGAAGGGCGGTGCCATGAAGTTCGGGCAGGCCCTGTCGGTCTTCGAGTCGGCCCTGCCCGAGGAGGTCGCCGGGCCCTACCGGGCGGCGCTGACCAAGCTTCAGGAAGCGGCCCCGCCGCTGCCCACGTCCACGGTGCACCAGGTGCTGGCGGACCGGCTGGGCGCGGACTGGCGGGACCTGTTCGAGGAGTTCGAGGACAAGCCGGCCGCGGCCGCCTCGATCGGGCAGGTGCACCGGGCGGTGTGGCACGACGGCCGGCAAGTGGCCGTCAAGGTCCAGTACCCGGGGGCCGGAGAGGCACTGCTGTCGGACCTGAAGCAGCTGGGCCGGTTCGCGGGTCTGCTGGGGCCGCTGATACCGGGCATGGAGATCAAGCCGCTCATCAAGGAGTTGCGCGACCGGGTCTCGGAAGAGCTCGACTACGAGCTGGAGGCCGAGGCGCAGCGGACGCACGCGGACGCGTTCGAGGGCGACCCCGACGTCGTGGTGCCGGATGTCGTGCACCAGGGCGACCAGGTGCTGGTGACCGAGTGGATGGAGGGGACTCCGCTGTCGGAGGTGATAGCCGACGGCACTGAGGAGGAGCGCGACCGCGCCGGGCAGTTGCTGGCCCGGTTCCTCTTCTCCGGCCCCGCCCGCACCGGGCTGCTGCACGCGGACCCGCACCCGGGCAACTTCCGGCTGATATCGGGGCCGGAGGGCCGGATGCGGCTGGGCGTCCTTGACTTCGGCACGGTCGACCGGCTGCCCGGCGGCTGGCCCAAGCCCATCGGCAGGTCACTGCGGATGACGCTGGACGGGGATGCCGAGGGGGTCTACGGGCACCTGTGTGCCGAGGGGTTCGTGAAGGAGTCCATCGAGCTGGACCCCGACGCGGTACTGGACTACCTCAAGCCGATCATCGAGCCCGCCGAGGCCGAGGAGTTCACCTTCACCCGGGCGTGGCTGCGCGGCCAGGCGGCGCGGATCGCCGATCCCCGGGGGCCCGCTCACCAGTTGGGACGGCAGATCAACCTGCCGCCCTCGTACCTGCTGATCCACCGGGTCACCCTGAGCACCATCGGGGTGCTGTGTCAGCTGGGCTCGACGGTGCGGCTGCGGGACGAACTGGACTCCTGGCTGCCGGGGTTCGCGTCCGCGCAGTGACGTAGGGGCGGGCAGGCCGGCTCCGGGTCACCACCAGGAGGAGTCGAGCCTGCCCTCGATCGACCGGATGTTGGCCCGGGCGCAGTCGTGGCAGAAGTAGTGCCTGCTGCCGTTTTCCATGGAGCAGGTCCAGGTGATCGGGGCGCCGTCCGGAGACCGGGCACCACAGCGCGCGCAGACGACGGGCTGGGCCTCGGATCCCGGCTTGGCGGGCTGGGGAGTCGGCTGGTCCACCTCCAGACGATATCCCCGTACGGGGTGGACGGGCCTCGCAACGCACCGGGGGGACCGGTCCGTTCGGACCGGTCCCCCCGGGGACGTCGTGTCTGTGCTTTCAGAGCCTCGGCGCTGCGGAGCTCTTAGTGCATGACGGCCATGGCGAGCGCGCGCCGGGCGCGCAGCGAGACGCGCTCGGCTCGCCGCTGCATGCGGCGGGCGGTGACCAGGCGCACGGCGTGACGCTCGGCGTCCACCTCACGCATGCGGTCGTCCATATGGGCGCGGGCAAGGGCTTCTGGGATGAGTTGCATTTCGCGGGTCCTGTTCTGACGCGAGGTGATCGCGCCTGCGGTGATGAAGTCTGCGGTGGCGGAGCCGTGCGGCTGCTCGCTCGTGGAGTGGGCGGTCATGAGGGCCTGCTTCAGGGGGTCGTGCGTGAGGGGGCGGTCGATGGTTCCGTGGGCGGTCATGCCGAGACAACCGGGTTCTTGCGCGGACGGCCACGCGGCCGCTTGCGGGCCACGACGACACCCTGGACGAAGAGCTCGCCACCCCAGACACCCCAGGGCTCGCGGCGCTCGGTCGCCCCGGCGAGGCAGGCCTCGACCAGCGGGCAGGTGCGGCAGAGGGACTTGGCGTACTCGACGTCCGCCGGGGACTCGGCGAAGAAGACCTCCGGGTCGAAGGTGCGGCACGGGACGGGTACGCCGAGGTTCTCGATGGCGTCGTCGAGCGCGGTCAGCGCGGTGAGCGGGGTCAAGGTGTGGTCCTCCGGGACTGCGGGCGGGGAGATCGTTTGGGTCTGCGGTACGGACGGGGCGTGCGCTTCGAGTTGCACGGTGTCTTCTTCCTCGTCTTGTTCGGCTAGTCGTTCCGGCCGGTCGGCCGGATTCGGCTGGGGTTCTGCCAGTCCCGAGGCGCCTGCGCGTCGTCCCCGTTCGGGGACAAACAGAAGGGCCGCGGATCCCGGTTGGGGTTCCGCGGCCCTGAAGGCGCCGGCCTGATCATGCGATCAGGCTGGATCACTCCAGGGTTCGAGCCCACGGAAGGCCCACATCAGGTGGTGCTGCTGCTTCGTCGTCTGCTTGTTCTGCTGCGTCTTGAATCCGGCACTGGCGGCACCGGCTGCGGCGGCGAAGCCATAGGCGCCATGCGCCTGAGCTTCAGCTGCCAGTACTGCCACCGGTGCCAGGGTCGGTCGCTCATTGCGCTCGCTGACCGGACGGGTCGCCAGCAGGGCAGGGCTGTCGGCGGAAATCGCGGACACACCGGTACCCAGGAGGGAGACGGAACCGAGCAGGCAGGAAGCGTCGACCGAGCGATCGGTCATTTTGGTGAAGGTCATGAAGCTGGTCACTGGTCTCGCCTCCTCTCGGCGTCTCGGGGACGGGGCCCGGGGGCCTGTCCCATGCGTATTCGGATAAGTACAGCACGGATCCAGGGCTTCGGAGAAGCCACCGTTTCCGTTGCTAAGAACCTATGGGGATTGGCTGGGCATGTGCAAACTATTTTTCCGACGAGTTTCTACGCGTCGTCAGAATCTTCAGCCCCGGGGTCCTGACCTGCGCAGATGGCCAGGACGTCGGCTCCGTACCGGTCGAGCTTACGTGCACCCACGCCGGAGATCATCGACAGCTCGCCCTCCTCGGAGGGCGCGGCCTCCGCGATCGCCATCAGCGTCTTGTCCGTGAAGACGCAGTAGGGGGGCAGGCCCTGCTCCTTCGCCTGGGCCCGGCGCCACTCCCGCAGCCGCTCGTAGAGCCCCTCGTCCATGTCGGACGGGCAGTCCTCGCAGCGCATCAGTTTCAGCTCGCCGGCCTCGGTCAGGGTCTTGCCGCAGACCCTGCAGAGCACCGGCCCGCGGCGGCCGTGCTTGCGGGCCAGCCGCTCGGCCGCGCCGCCCGGACCCGTTCCCGGGGCCGCGGAGCCCGGCCGCAGGCCGTTCAGGAAGCGGCTGGGGCGTCGGGAGGCCCGGCCGCCCGGGGCCCGGGAGAGCGCCCAGGAGAGGGTCAGGTGCAACCGCGCCCGGGTGACGCCGACATAGAGCAGCCGGCGCTCCTCCTCGACCTGCTCGTCGGTCTTGGCGTAGGTGATCGGCACCATGCCGTCGGTGAGGCCGACGAGGAACACGGCGTCCCACTCCAGGCCCTTGGCCGCGTGCAGCGAGGCAAGGGTCACGCCCTGCACGGTCGGGGCGTGCTGGGCGGCCTTGCGCTCGTCGAGCTCGATGGTGAGGTCCGCCAGGGTGACCCCGGGCCGGGTCCGGGCGAAGTCCTCGGCGAGGCGGACCAGCGCGGCCAGCGATTCCCACTGGTCGCGCACCGCCCCGGAGCCGGCCGGCGGCTCGGCGGTCCAGCCGGTGGAGCTGAGCACGGCCCGGACCTGGGAGCCGAGCTCGACGACATCGTCGAGCAGCGGGTCGTTCCCACCGGACCGGGCGGCTCCGCGGAGCGCGAGGATCGCCTTCTGGACCTCGCTCCGCTCGAAGAAGCGCTCGGCTCCGCGCAGCTGGTAGGGCACCCCGGCGTCGGCGAGGGCCTGCTCGTACACCTCGGACTGGGCGTTGATGCGGTACAGGACGGCGATCTCGCCCGCGGGCACGCCCGCCGCGATCAGCTCCCGGACCCGCGCGGCGACGCCCTCGGCCTCGGCGGGCTCGTCCGGGTACTCGGCGTAGACCGGGTCGGGTCCGGCCTCGCGCTGCGAGATCAGCTCCAGGCGGTGCTCGGCGGCCCGGCCCTTGGCCTGCTTGAGGAGGCCGTTGGCGAGATGGACGACCTGGGGGGTGGAGCGGTAGTCGCGGACCAGCTTGACCACGGTGGCCTGCGGGTAGCGGGTCCGGAAGTTCAGCAGGTGGTCGGGGGTGGCGCCGGTGAAGGAGTAGATCGTCTGGCTGGCGTCGCCGACGACGCAGAGGCTGTCGCGCTCGCCGAGCCACAGGTCGAGCAGCCGCTGCTGGAGGGGGCTGACGTCCTGGTACTCGTCCACGACGAAGTGCTGGTACTGGGCGCGGATCTGTTCGGCGATGTCGTGGCGGTCCTGGAGGATGCCGACGGTGAGGAGCAGCACGTCCTCGAAGTCGATCATGCCGCGGTCCCGCTTGAGCTGCTCGTACGTCCCGTAGATCTGGGCGATCTCGGCCAGGTCGCGGGGGGCTTCGCGGCCCGACTTGAGGGCGGCCACCGGATAGTCGGCGGGCACGGTCTGGGTGACCTTGGCCCACTCGATCTCACCGGTGACATCGCGCAGCTCGTTGCGGTCGAGGCGGATGCGGCAGCGCGCACCTGCCTCGGCGACGAACTGGATCTTGCGCTCCAGGAGCCTGGGTACGTCCCCGCCGACCGCCTTGGGCCAGAAGTACTGGAGCTGGCGCAGGGCTGCGGAGTGGAAGGTACGGGCCTGGACCCCGCCGGCGCCGAGGCCGCGCAGACGGCCGCGCATCTCCCCGGCGGCGCGGTTGGTGAACGTGACGGCCAGCACACTGGCCGGCATGAGCTGGCCGGACTGGACTCCGTAGGCGATGCGGTGGGTGATCGCACGGGTCTTGCCGGTGCCGGCGCCCGCCAGCACGCACACCGGCCCGCGCAGGGTCGTCGCGACCTCGCGCTGCTCCGGGTCCAGGCCCAGGAGCACCGCGTCGGCCGAGTCGGCGGCCTCGGCGGCGGAGAAGGATGGGGAGTGCGTTGCTGCTGTCACCCCGCCATGCTGCCAGGTCTGGAGGGGCGGGCGGGAAACTTGTCCACAGGTCACCCGTATCCGTAGTACTTGTCACACCAGTCGCCTTGTCGCACCGGCCGCCGTGTCACACCGTCCTCGTACCGCACCCGCCGCGCGGGAATGGCCACACGGTCGCGTACGTTCCAGTACTCGGACCACCGAGACCCCACGAAGGAGACCGCAGCATGCAGGACACGGGCACCGTCACGATGTACAGCACGACCTGGTGCGGCTACTGCCGCCGGCTGAAGACCCAGCTGGACCGGGAAGGCATCGCGTACAACGAGATCAACATCGAGCTCGACCCCGAGTCCGCGGCGTTCGTGGAGAAGGCGAACGGCGGCAACCAGACGGTTCCCACCGTTCTCGTGAAGTCCTCCGCCGGCAACGAGTCCGTCATGACGAACCCGAGCCTGGCCCAGGTCAAGCAGGCCCTCGCCGTCTGACCCCCCCTGCGCACCCAGAGCGGCCCCCGCCCCGGCGGGGGCCTTCTGCGTCCGCGGGCCCTTCCCGGCCCGCGGAGCCGTCAGACGGCCGGGGGCTTCGGCAGCGGCTGGCCGTACCAGAGCTCGACCAGGCGGGCGGCGATGGAGATGCCGCCCGCCGGGGGCAGCACCTCGCCCGCCTCGATCGCCGCGCGCAGCTCGTCGCGGGAGAACCAGCGGGCCTCCTCGATCTCCTCGCCGTCCACCGTGATCTCGGAGCTGGTCGCGCGGGCCGTGAAGCCCAGCATCAGGCTGTACGGGAACGGCCACGGCTGGCTGGCCACGTACTCGACCTCGCCGACCTGGACGCCCGCCTCCTCCCACACCTCGCGGACGACGGACTGCTCGATCGACTCGCCCGGCTCCACGAACCCGGCGAGGGTCGAGAAGCGGCCCTCCGGCCAGTGCACCTGGCGGCCCAGCAGCGCGCGGTCCTGGTCGTCCGTGACCAACATGATCACAGCCGGATCGGTGCGCGGGTAGTGCTCGGCGCCGCAGCCCGGGCAGCGGCGGATGTGCCCGGCGGCCGCGACCACGGTGCGCTCGCCGCAGCGGGAGCAGAAGCGGTGCATCCGCTGCCAGTTCTCCAGCGCCACCGCGTGCACCATCAGCCCGGCGTCGCGCGCGTTCAGCAGCAGTCCGGCCTCGCGCAGGCCGGCCGCGCGGGCCGACTGGTCCATGCGGCCCGGCAGCGCGTCCTTCTGGAGCGCGAAGTACCGTACGCCGTCCTCGTCGGTCCCCAGGAAGTAGCGGTGGGTCTCGGTGACCGGGGCCTCGAACGCCGGGGTCATCACGATGCCGGTGCCCCCGTCGGGGGTGTCGTCGATCAGGACCTGGCCGCCGGAGACGACGAACACACGGGTCGTCGGGTGGCTCCAGGCGGCGGCGAGCCAGGCCTCGTCGAGACGGTGGTGCGCGGCGCGGTCGATTCCGCTGGGCGCGGTGAGCGAGATCGGGCGCTCGGTATGGATGCTCACAGGTACTTCCAACTCCCGCGGTGGTGGGACAGGCAGGCTCAGTGACTCGGGTGGCGTGTTTCTCGGGCGTCAGGCAGGTGTGCGGTGGGACGCGGCAAGGTCGCCCCAGAGGTACGCGGTCGTCTCGACGCCCTTGAGGAGGAGGTCCAGCTCGACCTTCTCGTTCGGCGAGTGCCAGCCGTCGGACGGGACGGAGATGCCGAGGAAGAGGACGGGCGCGTCCAGGACGTCCTGGAGGTCTGCCGCGGGCCCGGAGCCGCCCTCGCGGGTGAAGCGGATCTTCTGTCCGAAGGCGCGGCCCATGGCCCGGACGACCGACTGCAGCGCGGGGTGGTCCAGCGGGGTCAGGCACGGGCGGGTCGGGGCGCCGAAGGTGATGGAGTGGCGGATCCCGGCCGGGACGCGGGCCGCGACCCAGTCCGTGACGGCGGCCTCGACCTCGTACGGATCCTGTCCGGACACCAGGCGGAACGACAGCTTCAGGTGGGCGGAGGCGGGCACGATGGTCTTGCCGCCGGGGCCCTGGTAGCCGCCGCCGATGCCGTTGACCTCGGCCGTCGGGCGGGCCCAGACGCGTTCCAGGGTGGAGTAGCCGGCCTCGCCCGCGGCCGCGTGGGACTTGGCGGTGCGGAGCCACTCGGACTCGTCGAAGGGCAGCTCGGCGATGAGCGCGCGCTCGGCGTCGGTGAGTTCGGCGATGCCGTCGTAGAAGCCGGGGATCGTGACCCGCCCGTCGGCGTCGTGGAGGGCCGCGACCAGGCGGGCGGCGACGGTGGCCGGGTTGGGCACGGCCCCGCCGAAGGCGCCGGAGTGGATGTCCTGGTCCGGGCCGTGGAAGTCGATCTCACAGTCGGCGACGCCGCGCATGCCGGTGCAGACGGTGGGGGTGGTCTCGGACCACATGCCGGTGTCGGAGACGATCACGACGTCGGCGGCGAGCTCGGCGGCGCGGGCCTCGACGAGGGCGCGGAAGTGCGGGGAGCCGGACTCCTCCTCACCCTCCACGACGAGCTTCAGGTTCACGGCGGGGGCGGCGGCGCCGGTGGCCGCCAGGTGCGCGCGTACGCCCAGGGTGTGGAAGAACACCTGGCCCTTGTCGTCGGCGGCGCCCCGCCCGTACATCCGGCCGTCCTTGACGACCGGTTCGAACGGGTCGGTGTGCCAGCCGTCCGCCACGGCGGCGGGCTGCACGTCGTGGTGCCCGTAGACGAGGACGGTGGGCGCGTCCGGGTCCTCGCTCGGCCAGTGCGCGAACACGGCCGGGGCGCCCGGCGTCTCCCATACCTCGGCGACCGGGAAGCCGGTGTCCTTGAGCTTCGCCGCGAGCCATTCGGCGCTGCGGCGTACGTCGCCCGCGTGCTCGGGCTGCGCCGAGACGGAGGGTATGCGCAGCCACTCGGCGAGGTCGTCGAGGAAGGCGGCGCGGTGGGTCTCGATGTACGTGCGGACGGCGCTGTCCGGCGGGCTGTCGCTCATGCCCCGAGCCTAGCCGTCCGCCTGATGGTCACCGCCGGTGGCCGATTTGCCTTGGAGGATCCGCTCAAGACGGGCCCGGTCGGGCAGGTCGCGGGGGCGGATGACGCGGCCGCTGCGGACGTGCAGGAAGGCGGCGGTGACCCTGCGCAGCGGCGTACCCGTGGCTTCCGCCCAGGCCAGGCGGTAGACGGCGAGCTGGAGGGGGTCGGCCTCGGTGGTGCGGCCGGTCTTCCAGTCGACGATCTCGTACGAGCCGTCGGGATTCTTGTACACGGCGTCGATCCGGCCGCGGATGACGCGGCCCGCGAGGGTCAGCTGGACCGGGGCCTCCATGCGGTGGGGCGGCCGGTCGGCGTACGGGCTGCGCTCGAAGGCGGCCTTGAGGGAGGCGAGATCGGCCTCGTCGGCGACCTCCTGGTCGGAGCCGGGCAGCTCGGTGACGGGGTCGAGGACGTCGAGGAGCGGGAGCGGGAGCTCGTCGAAGCGGGACTCGACCCAGGCGTGGAAGCGCGTGCCCTGGCGCGCCGCGGGCTGCGGGGGCTTGGGCATCGGGCGGGCGAGGTCGCGGACGAAGCCCTGCTCGTCGGCGGCGAGCCGGAGCAACTGGCTGGCGGAGAGCGCGGCGGGGAGCTCGACGTCGCGGACGGCGGCGCGGGCGCGGCGGAGCTCGCCCTCCAGGGCGTCGAGGTCCCGGTCCCAGGAGGCCACGGCCCGCGCGTCTTCGGGTGTGAGGGGGCCGGTGCCTGCGGCGGGGGTGGGCGCGGTGCCGGCTGCGCGGGGGCGCGCCGCGGCCTGGCCGGCCTCCGGCCACAGGTCGGAGTGGCCGCTCCCGCCCGGGCCGGTGCCAGAACCGGCCTCGGCGGGAGCCCACAGGTCGGCCTCCGGCCAGAGGTCGGCGTGCCGGTCGGCGTGCGGGTCGGCGTGGGGGTCGCCGTGCGGGTCGGCGGGGCCACCGGTACGCGGCTCGGCCGGGTCCTGCGGCCAGAGGTCGTCGTCCGGCCAGGGTTCGTCCTCGTAGGACGGGTCCTCGCAGGAGGGGGGCCAGAGGTAGGACTCGTCCTCCTCCGGAGCCGGGGGCTGCGGCTGGGCCAGGTAGGACTCCACCAGGGCCGCCGCCGCGCGGCGCAGGTGCAGGGAGGCCGGGTCCAGCGGGAGGGGCCAGGAGTGGTCCGGGGTGGAGTCGTCGGCGAGGGACGGATTCTCGGCGGCCGGCTCGGGTTCGGGCGCCCAGGCCTCGATCTCGCCGAAACCGGCCGCGCAGTGCTCGTACAGGGCGGACAGGAACGCGGACGGGCCGCGGCGCTTCTTCTGCGTCGGCCCCCACCAGTGGCCCGAGGCCAGCAGGAGGGAGCGGGGGCGGGTGAAGGTCACGTAGCCCAGGCGGAGCTCCTCCACCGACTTGTGGTCCTTCAGTGCCGTCTTGAAGGACTTCATGCCGGCCGAGGTCCAGGCCGGGTCCCCCGGCAGGGTGGGCGCGTCGCCGCGCAGGGCGTACGGGAGCACCTTCGCGTACGAGGTCCAGGCCTCCGGCGCCTTCTCCTTCGGGAAGGCCCCCGCGCACAGGTCCGGGACGACGACCACGTCCCACTCCAGACCTTTGGACTTGTGGGCCGTCAGGACCTTGACCGTGTTCTCCCCGCCGGGCAGGGCGTGGTCCAGGCCCTTCTCGTACTGGGCGGCCGTACGCAGGAAGGCCAGGAACGCGAGGAGGGTCGCCTCGCCGTCCAGCGCGGCGAAGCCCGCGGCGACGTCCATGAAGTTCGACAGCGTCTCGCGGCGGCGGGCCGCCAGCGCGTGCGGGGACGCGGACAGCTCCACTTCCAGGCCGGTCGCGGACAGGACCCGGTGCAGTACGTCCATCAGCGGGTCCGCGAGCGAACGCCGCAGGTCCCGCAGCTCCTGTGCGAGGTGTGCGAAGCGGACCCGGGCATCGGCGGAGAACGGCAGGTCGTCCGGGGCCTGCCCGGCGCCGTCGAGGAAGGTCTCCAGGGCGTCGGCCAGCGACACGATCTCCGCCGGGTCCACGCCCTCCACGGCCGCCGCGAGCCTCTCGTCCGGGTCCGCCTCGGCCGGGGCCGCGCGGCCCACCAGCAGCCGGGCGCGGCGCCCCAGCAGGGCGAGGTCGCGCGCGCCGATCCGCCAGCGCGGGCCGATGAGCAGCCGGACGAGGGAGGCGTTGGCTCCCGGGTCCTGGAGGACTTCGCAGACGGCGACGAGGTCCGCGACCTCCGGCAGGTGCAGGAGCCCGGAGAGGCCGACGACCTCGACCGGTACGTCCCGGGCCACCAGGACTGCCTGGATCCGCGCGAAGTCGCCGGCGGACCGGCACAGCACGGCGATCTCGCGCGGCTCCGTCCCCGTGCGGACCAGGTGCGCGACGGAGTCCGCGAGCCACTCCAGTTCCTCGGCGTGGGTCTCGAGCAGGGCGCACCGGACGAAGCCGGCGCCCTCCGCGCCGGGCGCCGGGCGGAGCGCCTCGACGCCTTCGTGCATGGCGCGCAGCGGGGCGGCGAGAGCGTTGGCCAGGTCGAGCAGGCGGCCGCCGCTGCGCCGGTTCTCGCTGAGCGAGAGGCGGGTGGCGGGGGTCCCGTCGGCGTGCGGGAAGTGCTCGGGGAAGTCGTCGAGGTTGGCGACGGAGGCGCCCCGCCAGCCGTAGATGGCCTGGCAGGGGTCGCCGACGGCGGTCACCGCGTGGCCGCTGCCCGCGCCGAAGAGGCCGGACAGCAGCAGCCGCTGTGCGACGGAGGTGTCCTGGTACTCGTCGAGCAGGACCACCCGGAACTCCTCGCGCAGCAGCTCCCCCACCTCGGGCCGGGTCGTGGCGAGCTGTGCGGAGAGGGCTATCTGGTCGCTGAAGTCGAAGAGGTCGCGGGAGCGCTTGGCGGCGCGGTAGCGGCTGACGAGCTCCAGCAGTTCGAGGCGGCCGCGCACGGCCTCGGGGACCTTGCGCAGGTCCTCGTTGGTGAGCTTGGCGTCGGCCAGCTCGCCGAGCAGCCCGGTGTCGTGGGCGCGCAGCCGCTCCGGCTCGACGAGGTGCTCGGAGAGCTCCCCGTCCAGCGCGAGCAGGTCACCGACCAGGTCGGGGAGGGACTTGGTGAGCGAGGGGTAGGGGCCGGGGGCCTCGCGCAGCACCTTGGCGGCGAGCTGGAAGCGGGTGGCGTCGGCGAGGAGGCGGGAGCTGGGCTCCAGACCGATGCGCAGGCCGTGGTCCTTGAGGAGCTGGCCGGCGAAGGCGTGGTACGTGGAGATGCGCGGCTCGCCGCCGGCCGCGTCGGCCTCGGCCGGGGAAGGGTCGGGGTCGGTGACACCGGCCCGCGCGAGGGCCTTGCGTACGCGCTCGGACAGCTCGCCGGCGGCCTTGTTGGTGAAGGTCAGGCCGAGGACCTGCTCGGGCGCGACGGCGCCCGTCCCCACCAGCCAGACCACGCGGGCGGCCATGACGGTGGTCTTGCCGGAGCCGGCTCCGGCGACGATGACCTGCGGGGCGGGCGGGGCGGTGACGCAGGCCAGCTGTTCGGGCGTGAAAGGGATCCCGAGGAGCTCCTTGAGCTGCTCGGGGTCGGAGAGGACGGGTGCACGCGCGGACACGTGAAAAGGCTAGCCGCCCCCACCGACACTCCCTGACGCGCGCTTCGTCCGTCCGGCCGGTGCGCTCGGACGCTCCCCTCGGTCGCCCGGGTCACTCCACGGTCTGGCGGCCCTCGGGCCGGGCGCTGCACGAGCTGCGGAAGGAGCAGTGGTCGCAGTGCTTGCCGACGGCGGGCGCGAAGCGTTCGTCCAGGACCCGTCCTGCGGCGGTGGCGAGCAGATCGCCGACCCACTCGCCGGAGGAGCCGCCCGGCAGGGGTTCCTGGGCCTGGATCTTCGGGACGGCGTCGCCGCCCTCCTTCTTGGGTGCGGGCTGGCGGAGCTGGACGAGCTCGGCGCCGCCCGGTGCGGGGCGCAGGCCGTCGAAGACCTCGTCGACGGCGCCTTCGCGCACCGCGAGCTGGTAGACGGCGAGCTGGGGGTGGCGCTCGACCTCGGCCTTGGTGGGCGCCGACTTGCCGGTCTTGAAGTCGACGACGTACGCGCGCCCCTGCGGGTCCGATTCGACCCGGTCCATGGAGCCGCGGATCCGGACGGCGTACTCGCCCGCTTCGAGCGTGACGTCGAATTCGTGCTCGGTGGCCACCGCCGCCCGGCCCCCGCGGTCGGTGGTGTGCCAGCGCAGGAAGCGTTCCAGGGCGGCGCGAGCGTTCTCCTTCTCCTGGGCCGATTTCCAGGGCGCGTCGAAGGCGAGGGCGTCCCAGACGGAGTCGAGGCGTTCCATGAGGACGGCCAGGTCGGCGGGGGTGCGGCCAGAGGCGACCTCGTCGGCGAGGACGTGGACGACGTTGCCGAAGCCCTGGGCGGCCGTGGAAGGGGCGTCGGCCTTGACCTCGCGGCCGAGGAACCACTGGAGCGAGCAGGTGTTGGCGAGCTGGTCCAGGGCGCTGCCGGAGAGGGCGACGGGCCGGTCCCGGTCGCGCAGCGGGACGCTGCTGCGGGTGGGCTCGTACAGGCCCCACCAGCGCTGCGGGTGCGCGGCGGGGACCAGCGGGCGGTCCTCGTCGTCGGTGAGCGCGGCGAGGCGGGCGAGGCGGCGGGCGGCCGCGTCGCGCAGGGCGGGCGAGGCGGCCGGGTCGACGGTGGTGGCGCGCAGCTCGGCGACGAGGGCCGGGACGGCGAGGGGGCGGCGGGGGCGGCCGGTGACGTCCTTCGGGGTGACGCCGAGCTCGGTGAGGAAGCGGGAAGGCTGGTCGCCGTCGTCGGCGGGGGCCTTGACGGCGGTGACGACGAGGCGGTCGCGGGCGCGGGTGGCGGCGACGTAGAAGAGCCGCCGCTCCTCGGCCAGGAGCGCGCCGGGGGTGAGGGGCTCGGCGAGGCCGTCACGGCCGATCCGGTCTGCCTCCAGGAGGGAGCCGCGGCGGCGCAGGTCGGGCCACAGGCCTTCCTGGACGCCTGCGACGACGACGAGTGACCACTCCAGGCCCTTGGAGCGGTGGGCGGTCATGAGGCGGACCGCGTCGGGCCGGGCGGCGCGTGTCGTCAACGTGTCGGCGGCGATGTCCTCCGCCTCCAGCTGTTCGAGGAAGTTGAGGGCGCCGCGCCCGCCGGTGCGTTCCTCGGCGCGGGCGGCGGTGTCGAAGAGGGCGCAGACGGCGTCGAGGTCGCGGTCGGCGTTGCGGCCGGCGGTACCGCCACGGCGCGCGGAGCGCTCCAGGCGCTGGGGCCAGGGGGTGCCGTCCCAGAGGGTCCACAGGGCCTCTTCGGCGGTGCCGCCGCCCTGGAGGAGTTCGCGGGCCTTGCGCAGGAGCAGGCCGAGGCGCTGCGCGCCGCGGGCGTAGGCCGGGTCGTGGGCGGTGAGCCGTTCCGGCTCGGCGAGGGCGCGGGCGAGCAGGACGTCGGAGGGCGCGGGCACCTTGACGCCGGCGGCGCGCTCCTCGTCGCGCAGGGCGCGGCCGAGGCGGCGCAGGTCGGCGGCGTCCAGCCCGCCGAGCGGGGAGGCGAGCAGGGTGAGGGCGGCCTCTACGCCGATCCATCCCGCGTCGGGCCCGTCTGCGCGCGCGTCCGCCGGGGCGGCGGCCAGGTCGTCGGCCGGGGCGTCCAGGTCGTCCGCAAGGTCGTCCGCCGGGGCGTTCAAGGCGTCCGCAAGGTCGTCCGCCGGGGCGTTCAGGGCGTCCGACGCGGCGGGGTCGGCGGCAGTCACGGCGGGGTCGGCGGCCGACGCGGCGGGGTCGGCGGCCGACGCGGCGGGGGCCGCAGGCGCAGCGCCGTCGGCCGGGGCCACCGGCCCGCCGGGGCTCAGCGCCGCCGGGTCGGCCGCGGGCCCTTCCTGCGAGCCCACCGGGGCTGGCGCCGCCGGGTCCGGGTCCGCGGGCGCCGCCGGGTCCGGGTCCGACGCGTCCGCCGACGCGGAGCCGGCGGGGAGGCCCGCCGCGAAGGTGGCCGTGGCGCGCAGGGCCGTGAGGAGGGGGGAGACGGCCGGTTCGTGACGCAGGGGGGTGTCCGCGCCGTCCGTCTCGACCGGCACTCCCGCCGTGATCAGGGCGCGGCGCATCGCCGGGAGCGTACGGCCGCCCGCGCGGACCAGGACGGCCATCTCCTGCCAGGGCACACCGTCCTCCAGGTGGGCCCGGCGCAGGATGTCGGCGATGTTGTCGAGCTCGGCCCCGGCCGTGGGGTACGTGTACACCTCCGCCCCGCCGCCCTCCCGCGCGGCCGCGAGTTCGCGGTGCGCGCGGACCGCGGCCGCGGGGAGGCGGGTCAGGGGCATACGGGTGGTGAGGAGCCGGGTCGCCGCCAGGAGCCCCGCACCCGAGCGGCGGGCGACGGTCAGGGCCCGCACCCGCGCGCCGGGGAAGGACGACTCGAAGTCGAGGATGTTGTTGATGTCGGCGCCCCGGAAGGCGTAGATCGACTGGTCCGGGTCGCCGAAGGCGATCAGCGTGCCGCCGGTGCCGGTCAGCGCCCGCAGCAGTCGCAGCTGCGAGGCGTCCGTGTCCTGGTACTCGTCCACGTAGATCACGTCGTAGGCGGAGGAGAGGGACGGGGTGCGCTCCGCCAGGAGGACGGCACGGTGGAGGAGCTCCGCGTAGTCCAGGGTGCCCTGCATGTCCAGGACGTCCAGGTACTCGGAGAGGAAGGCCGCGGCCGCCTTCCAGTCCGGGCGGCCGATCCGCCCGGCGAAATCGGACAGCGCCTCCGGCCCCAGGCCCAGTTCGCGGGCGCGGGCCAGGACCGCGCGGACCTCGTCCGCGAACCCGCGCGTGGTCAGCGCGGCCCGCAGGTCGTCCGGCCAGCGGATGGAGCGGATCCGGCGCTGGCCCTCCAGCAGGGTGCGGACCATCACGTCCTGCTCCGGGCCCGACAGCAGGCGCAGCGGGTCGGCGAAGAGGTCGGTGTCCTGGTGGGCGCGGACGAGGCCGTAGCAGAAGGAGTGGAAGGTGGTCGCCTGCGGAGCGCGCGCGCCGCCGAGCCGAAGTGCGGCCCGGTCGCGCAGTTCCACCGCCGCCTTGCGGCTGAAGGTGAGAATGAGGATGCGGGCGGGATCGGCGCCCCCCTCGACCCGGGCGGCGACGGCCTCGACCAGCGTGGTCGTCTTCCCGGTGCCCGGTCCGGCGAGGACCAGCAGTGGTCCGGCCGTATGGTCAACCACCGCGCGCTGCGCTGCGTCCAGGACAGGGGGATCCACCCGTTCCGGCCCGGTGCGCACCAGGCGGTACGCGTCAGGGGTCCGCGTACGCCGCCGTTCGGTGCGGTCGGAGGAAGAGGTGATCACGTGAGCTGCCGGTCCTGGTGGGTCTTCGGGTGGTGCGCGGTTTTCGGGTGCCGCCGGGACGGCATCGGCCGGAGCCGAAGAGGCAACGCTACGGCAACCGGCGGACGCCGCGCAGTCCGTCTCCGTCCCCCGGACGGGCCTTCGCGCGGACGCCCGACCGCCCGCGCGGGCCGCGCATGGCCGAAGCTGTCAGGTGTGAGCCTCGTCGCGGTCCCCGTCCCCGCCGCCGTCTCCGTCCCAGCGCGCCCGTCGCATGTCCAGCCGCGGATCGCCGCCCGCCGTCAGGCGCAGCGGCGTGGCCTCAGCCCGGTAGTGCTCCAGGGCACGCAGCTCGCTGCCCGGCAGCGGTACGCCGTCCGCCCGCACCACGCGCCACCAGGGCACGGCGCCTCCGTACAGGGCCATGACGCGCCCGACTTGGCGCGGCCCTCCCTCGTCGAGCCACTCGGCCACGTCCCCGTACGTCATCACCCGGCCGGGCGGAATACGCTCGGCCAGCGCCAGCACGCGCTCCGCGTACGCGGGCAGTTCGTCGCTCATCCGGCCCATGGTGCAGCACGTCGGGCGTCCGGCGACGGAAGGTGTGCTTCCGCACCGGCGCGCACCCTGATGCCCCGCTCGCCCGTCGGTCCGTGCCACCATCTTCCGGGCGGTGACTGGTGATACGTGATCAAGAAGAGACGGATGTGACGACGAAGGAGCAGGGTGTGAGCCCTCCGGACAGCGCGGCGCCGGACGACGACGCGCGCCCGGACGCCCCGGACCACCGGAGCCCCGGGGCTCCGGGCGGCGCTGCCGGCGACGACGGCGACGACGGAACCGGCACCGGCACCGGCACCGGCACCGGCACCGGCACCGGCACCGACGGTCCCGAGGGCCCGCACGGGCACACCCCCACGGCCGCCGACCGGGTCGAGGTCGACGAACCGCTGCTCGCCGCCCGCGTGCACCGCCCGTCCGACCTCGTACGCCTCCTCGTCGGCATCCTCGGCATCGCCGTCGTCCTCGCCATCGCCGCCTTCGCCCACGGCACCACCGTCGGCCTGGAGGAGGACATCAACAAGGGCACCGGCCAGGCACCGGACCTGCTGGTCAAGGTCGCCGCGCTGGTGTCGAGCATCGCCGTGCTCCTGCTGCCCGTCGCCTTCGCCATCGAGCGGCTCATCAAGCGCGACGGGCTGCGCATCGCCGACGGCGTGCTCGCCGCCGTCCTCGCGCACGGGGTCACCCTCGCCACCGACCTGTGGGTGTCCCAGGCCGCCCCCGGCACCATCCAGGAAGCCCTCACCCGCCCCGCCGGCGCCGACGGGGCGCTCACCGATCCGGTGCACGGCTACCTCGCGCCCGTGATCGCGTACATGACGGCCGTGGGGATGACCCGGCGGCCGCACTGGCGCGTGGCGCTGTGGGTGGTCCTGCTGCTCGACGCGTTCACGATGCTGGTGAGCGGCTACACCACCCCCTTCTCGATCATCCTGACGGTGCTGATCGGCTGGAGCGTCGCGTACGGGACCCTGTACGCCGTCGGCTCGCCCAACGTGCGCCCCACCGGGCAGCACCTCCTCGCCGGACTGCGCCGGGTCGGTTTCCAGCCGGTCAGCGCGATGCGCGCGGAGACGCCCGACGGCCCCGAGGCCACCGAGGTGAACGACCGGGGCCGGCGCTACCACGTCACCCTGGAGGACGGCCCGCCGCTCGACGTCACCGTGGTGGACCGGGAGCAGCAGGCCCACGGGTTCTTCTACCGGGTCTGGCGCAGGCTCACCTTGCGCGGCATCACCACCGGGCGCAGCCTCCAGTCGCTGCGCCAGGCACTGGAGCAGGAGGCGCTGCTCGCGTACGCCGCCATCGCGGCCGGGGCGAACGCGCCGAAGCTGATCGCCACCTCCGAGCTCGGGCCGGACGCCGTGATGCTCGTGTACGAGCACCTGGGCGGCCGGAGCCTGGACTCCCTCTCCGACGAGGAGATCACCGACGAGCTGTGCCGCAACGCGTGGGAGCAGGTACGGGCCCTGCAGTCGCGGCGGATCGCACACCGGCGGCTGACCGGGGACGCCCTGGTGGTGGATCGTTCCGGCAATGTGATCCTCACCGACCTGCGGGGCGGCGAGATCGCCGCGGGCGACCTGGTGCTCCGGATGGACATCGCGCAGCTGCTGACCACGCTCGGCCTGCGGGTCGGCGCGGAGCGGTCCGTGTCCTCGGCGGTGTCGGTGCTCGGCCCGGACGCGGTGGCGGACTGCCTGCCGCTGCTCCAGCCGATCGCGCTGAGCCGCTCGACGCGGGCGACGCTGCGCAGGCTGGCCCGGGAGCGGGCGCAGCGCCAGCGCGAAGCCGTACTGGAGTCCTCGCGGGCGGCGAAGGCGGCGCGCGAGGCGGGCGCCGCGAGCAGCCCGGCCGCCGACCGGAAGGCGGAGAAGAAGGCGCTGGACGATGCCCTGGACGGGGCCCGCGAGGAGGACCTGCTCAGCCAGATCCGCCAGCAGGTGCTGCTGATCCGCCCGCAGGCGCCGGTGGAGCCGGCCCGGCTGGAACGGATCCGGCCGCGCACGCTGGTGTCGTTCATCGCGGGCGCGTTCGGCGCGTACTTCCTGCTGACCCAGCTCGCGCACGTGGACTTCGCGACCATCGTCGGCGAGGCGCAATGGGGCTGGGTCGGGGCGGCGCTGGCCTTCTCGGCGCTGAGCTACTTCGCGGCGGCGATGAGCCTGCTGGGCTTCGTGCCCGAGCGGGTGCCGTTCCTGCGGACCGTGCTCGCGCAGGTGGCCGGGTCCTTCGTGAAGCTGGTGGCGCCGGCGGCGGTGGGCGGCGTCGCGCTGAACACGCGGTTCCTCCAGCGGGCGGGGATCCGGCCGGGGCTCGCGGTCGCGAGCGTGGGCGCCTCGCAGTTGTTCGGGCTGGCCAGCCACATCCTGCTGCTGCTGTCGTTCGGCTATCTGACCGGCACCGAGAAGACCCCGGAGATGACCCCGTCCCGGACGGTCATCGCGGGTCTGCTGACGGTGGCGGTGCTGGTGCTGGTGGTGACGGCGGTCCCGTTCATGCGCAAGTTCGTGGCGACGCGGGTACGGGCGCTTTTCGCGGGCGTCGTGCCGCGCATGCTGGACGTGCTCCAGCGGCCGCAGAAGCTGATGACGGGCATCGGCGGGATGCTGCTGCTGACGGGCTGCTTCGTGATGTGCCTGGACGCGTCGATCCGCGCGTTCGGCGGCGGCCAGGCCATCAGCTACGCGAGCATCGCGGTGGTCTTCCTGGCGGGCAACGCGCTGGGATCGGCGGCGCCGACGCCGGGCGGCATCGGTGCGGTGGAGACCACGCTGACGCTGGGCCTGATCGCGGCGGGGCTGGAGAAGGAGGTCGCCATCTCGGCGGTGCTGCTGTTCCGCTTGATGACGTTCTGGCTGCCGGTGCTGCCGGGCTGGCTCTCGTTCAACTTCCTGACCCGCAAGGAAGCCATCTAGCCTCCGGCCGGCGCAGGGGCATCTCCGGAAGCTGCTGCGCCCGCCCGGCTGCCCGGCCGCCCCCACACACCTGCTCGGGGCGCGGGAGGCGGAGGTCGGTCGCTCCGGCGTCTCCTACACGTACGACCCGCTGGGCCGCCGCACCGCCAAGCAGCGCCTGTCGGAAGACGGCACAGTGGTGGAAGAAATCGTCTTCACGTGGGACGGCACCACCCTCTGCGAACAGACCACCGGCCACGTCACCCTGACCTGACCCACGACGGCCTCCACCCCCTCACCCAGACCTAACGCATCGACCAGGACGAGGTCGACGACCGCTTCTTCGCCATCGTCACCGACCTGATCGGGACCCCCACCCACCTCCTCGCCGAAGACGGCACGACGGCGTCACCGGGCTCGCTGGGGACGTCTGCCGACAGGGCACGTCAACCGGAAGCAAGCGACGCGGCTTTCATTCGCCCCATGTGCGGCGTCCCGGTGGAGTACGACCGGCTGCGGCGTAGGTTCCGCTTCGACTTGGGACCTGGCGTGCTCCCTTTCTGCGACGGTCTGCCGAGCTGAGCCGCGTCCCGACCCGAACGGGTCAGCGCGGGGGCGGGTGGGGCGGGGGGCACGCAGGATGGGGGCATGTCGAGAAACGTTCTGCGGGTTGCCGGGGCCGCCGCACTCGCCGTTGTGCTGGCCGGGGCTGGCGGCTGTTCCGACAGTGGGGAGGAGAAGCCGAAGGCCGACGGCACCAAGCCGGCCAAGCCCCTCAAGTGGGGCGACTGCCCCGCCCCCACACCGCTGGAGGGCGGCGGCCAGGTCCCGCCCAAGGACTGGCAGTGCGCCACCCTCGACGTGCCCCTCGACTACGCGAAGCCCGAGGGTGAGACCATCCCGCTCGGCCTGATCCGCGCCAAGGCCCGCGACCAGAAGAACCGCATCGGCTCCCTCGTCTTCAACTTCGGCGGCCCCGGCGGCTCCGGCATCACCACGCTCCCCGGCGCCGCCAAGGAGTACGAGGCCCTGCGCTCCCGCTACGACCTGGTCAGTTTCGACCCCCGCGGGGTGGGCCGCAGCGTCCCCGTCCGCTGCGAGGACGACAAGCAGCTGGACGAGTACTACGCGCAGGACTCCTCCCCCGACACCCCGCAGGAGGAGAAGGACTTCGTCGACAACATCCGCGGCTACCAGCGGGCCTGCCAGAAGAACTCCGCCAAGATCCTGCCCCATGTCAGCACGTCCGACGCCGCCCGCGACATGGACCGGATCCGCCAGGCCCTCGGCGACGAGAAGCTGCACTACTTCGGGATCTCCTACGGGACCGAGCTCGGCGGGGTCTACGCCCACCTCTTCCCGAAGAACGTCGGCCGGGCCGTCTTCGACGCGGTCGTGGACCCGACCAAGACCTCCGAGGAGGGGGCGCTGGCCCAGGCGAAGGGATTCCAGCTCGCCCTCGGCAACTTCGCGCAGGACTGCGTGGACCGCGGCGACGAGTGCAGGCTCCCGGGCAGCACGGCCAAGGAGATCGAGGACGGCGTCATCAAGCTCCAGAAGGACCTGGCCGCGCACCCCATCCCGGGCGTCGGCGACCGGATGCTGACCGAGAGCGCGGCGACCAACGGCATCGCGCAGGCCCTGTACTCCAAGGAGCTGTGGCCGCTGCTGGAGCAGGGGCTCGACGAGGCGGACGGCGGGCAGGGACAGCTGCTGATGGCCCTGTCCGACGCGCTCAACGGCCGTGACCAGCAAGGGCATTACAGCAACATCGGCGCGGCCAACACCGCGATCAACTGCGCCGACTCCAAGGACCGTTACTCCCTGGAGCAGACCAAGTCGAAGCTGGCGGCGTTCCGTTCGGCCTCGCCCGTCTTCGGCGACTTCCTCGGCTGGGCGATGATGAGCTGCACCGACTGGCCGGTCGCGGGCGCCTGGGAGACCCCGGACGTCTCCGCCCCGGGAGCCGCCCCGATCCTGGTGATCGGCAACACCGGCGACCCGGCCACCCCGTACGAGGGCGCCCGCAAGATGGCCGAGCGGCTCGGCCCCGGCGTCGGGGTGGAACTCACCTACAAGGGCCAGGGGCACGGTGCGTACAACAGCGGCGACATGTGCGTGCAGGACGCGGTGAACGCGTACCTGCTGGAGGGGAAGACCCCCGCGGCCGGCACCGTCTGCACCGCGGGGGCGGCCCCGAGCGCGACCCCGGCCGTGCCGCCGACCGCCCCGCCGACCGGGGCCGCCCCCGTCTGACCCGCCGGCCGCCCGCCGCCCGCCGCCACCCGCCAGCCGCCAGCCGCCGACCGCCACCCGCCAGCCATCGACCGTCGGCCGCCACCCGCACCCCGGACACGCCGAAGGGGCCGCACCCCGGACCTCGCGGGTGCGGCCCCTTCGGGGCGTGGCTAGTAGACCGGCTTGTCGGGCTCGATCTGGTGGACCCAGCCGATCACGCCGCCGCCGACGTGGACCGCGTCCGAGAAACCGGCGGACTTCAGGACCGCGAGGACTTCCGCACTGCGGACACCCGTCTTGCAGTGCAAGACGATGCGCTTGTCCTGCGGCATGTCCTGGAGGGCGGTGCCCATCAGGAACTCACCCTTGGGGATCAGCTTCGCGCCGGGGATCGAGACGATCTCGTACTCGTTCTTCTCGCGGACGTCGATGATCTCGATCTTCTCGTCCGCGTCGATCCACTCCTTGAGCTGCGCCGGAGTGATCGTCGAGCCGGCGGCCGCCTCCTGGGCCTCCTCCGACACGACGCCGCAGAAGGCCTCGTAGTCGATGAGCTCGGTGACGGTCGCGTTCGGGCCGCAGACCGCGCAGTCGGGGTCCTTGCGGACCTTGACCTGGCGGTACTGCATCTCCAGGGCGTCGTAGATCATCAGGCGGCCGACCAGCGGCTCGCCCACGCCAGTGAGGACCTTGATGGCCTCGGTGACCTGGATCGACCCGATGGACGCGCAGAGCACGCCCAGTACGCCGCCCTCGGCGCAGCTCGGGACCATGCCCGGCGGCGGGGGCTCCGGGTACAGGCAGCGGTAGCACGGGCCGTGCTCGGACCAGAAGACCGAGGCCTGGCCGTCGAAGCGGTAGATCGAACCCCACACGTACGGCTTGTTCAGCAGCACGCAGGCGTCGTTGACCAGGTAACGCGTGGCGAAGTTGTCCGTGCCGTCGACGATGAGGTCGTACTGGCTGAAGATCTCCATCACGTTCTCGGCTTCGAGCCGCTCTTCGTGAAGGACCACGTTCACGTACGGGTTGATGCCCAGCACGCTGTCGCGGGCCGACTCGGCCTTGGAACGGCCGATGTCCGCCTGACTGTGGATGATCTGGCGCTGCAGGTTCGACTCGTCGACCTCGTCGAACTCCACGATGCCCAGCGTGCCGACACCGGCTGCGGCGAGGTACATGAGAGCGGGCGAGCCGAGGCCGCCCGCGCCCACGGCCAGCACCTTGGCGTTCTTGAGGCGCTTCTGGCCGTCCATCCCGACATCCGGGATGATCAGGTGGCGGGAGTACCGACGGACCTCGTCAACGGTGAGCTCAGCAGCTGGCTCTACCAGGGGTGGCAGCGACACGGGGACTCCGTAGATGGTTACGTCTTAACGGTGGTTCTCCCCGTAACACTGCCACGCCCGTCTTCATTCCAAGACACCTGTCCCGATGCGTGAGACGATTTCGTCCCAGTACGCGGGCATCGAAGCCCATGGATCCCGGTCCCGCGCACCGCGCCGGTCCGTGAACCAGATCGTGCCCGCGCCCTGCCAGCGGGCGATCCGCATCGCCTCCTCCAGGTGCGTGCGCGGCACCCCGTGGACGAGGTGGCAGAACCGCTCCGCCGGGTGGTCCGCGGTCCACTCCGCCACCTGCGACCAGCGGTAGTCCGACCAGGTTCCGGAGAAGGTCACCAGCTGGTCGGCGGCCTCCACGTAGCCCTCGTACGGGTGCGTGCCGTGCCCGAGGACGATCCGCACGTCCCCGCCGAGGCCGCGCAGGGTGTCCGCGACCCGGCGCACCGAGGCGAGTTCGGCCTTGCCCGCCGGGGCCTGCGCGAGGTAGAAACCGCCGACCCCGTACCAGTCGCGGAAGCGGTGGGCGTCGGAGACGAGCTCGCCGAAGGACCGCTCGCCGTCCCGCATCGCGAGATGGCCGAGGATCACGCCGCCCGCGCCGCGCAGCTTCGCGGCCGCCTCCGTGCAGTGCGGGTCGGGCCGCCCGCCCGGGCCGTCCGTGACATTGAGCACCGCCCAGTGCAGTGGGGTGCCGGGGCGGGTCAGCTCGGCCCACTCGACGGGCGCGAGGAGCGGGTGCGCGTAGCCGGGGATGCCGAGGCCGAGCCGGCCGGCCTCGGTCGCGGCGGCCGCGGGGGCGCCGGGCGGGGTGGTCAGATACGGCACGCCGCCTCCATCCAGATGTCCGCGAGCGACTCCTCCAGGTTGATCCTGGGCCGCCAGCCGAGCCGGTCGCGGGCGGTACGGACGTCGGCCTGCTGCCACGCCCCGCAGCCGTCGGGGTACGGGTACGGCGGCGGGGCCGCTGCCGCGAGCTGCTCGGCCGTCGCCTCGGACCGGGGGGACCCGATGGTGGCGAGTCCGGCCGGGCGGCCGGGGTGCCCGTGCGACTGCTGCGGCCCGCCGTGCGGTACGTCCAGCTCGTGCAGGGCGCCCCCGTAACCGGCGACCCTGGCCAGGACTGCGGCCGCGTCGCGCAGCCGGACCGCACGGCCGGTGCCGATGTTGACGACGCCCTGCGCGGCCGAGAGGGAGGCGGCGTGCACGGCCCGCGCCACGTCCCGTACGTCCACGAAGTCGCGCTGCACGCCGAGCCCGCTGAGCTTGAGCTCGCCGTCCCCGGACTGCATCGCGCGGCGCATGGCCTCCGCGAGGCGGCCGAGGGGCGATCCGGCGGGGGTGCCGGGACCGACGGGCGAGAAGACCCGGAGCACGACGGCGTCCAGTCCGGAGCCCAGCACCAGCTCGGTGGCGGCCAGTTTGCTGACTCCGTACGGTCCGCCGGGTCTCGGCACGGCGTCCTCGGCCGTGGACGATCCGGGCTGGCTGGGCCCGTACTCGGCGGCGCAGCCCAGCTGGACCAGGCGGGCCCCGCAGCCGCTGCGGCGCAGCGACTCGCAGATGGTGGCCACGGCGACGGTGTTGTGCCGGGTGAGCTCCCGGGCTCCGCCGCGGGTGGCGCCGGCGCAGTTGATGACGACGCCGGGGTGGACGGCGTCGAGGAAGCGGGTGAGCGCACCGGGGCTGCCGGTGGCGAGGTCGAAACGGACGTCGGCGTCGTCGCCGCGGCCGAGCGCGGTGAGCTGGACGGCGGGGTCGGCGAGCAGCCGGTCGGCGACGTAGCGGCCGAGGTATCCGTTGGCTCCGATCAGCAGCACCCTCATCGCGTGGCCCCTTGTTCGGTTGGCTGGCCGGTCATCTTCTGTTTCTCCTTGCGAGTGGATGGATGGGGCCGCGCATGGGCGGATGCGCGGGACAGCGCGAGGACGGCGTGTACGAGGAGTCCCGCCGCGGCGGCGGGGGCCGCCGCGGGGACCGGGACCAGGGCGAGCGCCAGGGCGGCGGCCACGGGTCCGCGGTGGGCTCCGTGCCGGAGCAGGAGCCGGGTCAGGAACAGCAGTACGGCGAGCGGCACGGCCGCCGTGAGCGGTGCTCCGGCGAGCGCGGCGGCTCCGGCGGCGGCCCCGGTGAACAGGGCGACGGCCGCGAGGAGCAGCGGCCGGGCCCGGTCGGCGAAGTCCTCCAGGGCGCGGCTCCCGGCGAGGCGGGCCCTGGCCGCGACGGCGAACGCCGTGGCGGCCAGGTGGGCGGGGGCGACGGCCAGGGCGAGGCCGACGGCGAGGGCGGCGCCGTGCCGGTGCGCGCCCCAGCCGACGGCGAGGGCGGCGAGCAGGTGCGCGGCGTACGGGAAGCGGCCCCCGGCGGCCCGCCCGGGCCACACCAGGGCGGCGACGGCCGCTGCCACGGCGGCTGGCCCGGCCCAGGCGGGTGCGGCGGCCGTGGCGCCGAACGCGAGGGCACCGGGCAGCAGCGCGAGGCCGAGGCCCCGGAGCGCCGACGGCCCGGCCGGGGCGGGGGTGAGCGCGGCTGCGGGTGCGGCGGCGTGCGGGGTCCGGGCGTACAGCTCCTCGGCGAGCGAGAACACGTCCCGGTGGCGGAAGCGCGCGGCGGTCCGGTCGGTGATGCCGTGGGCTTCCAGGCCGGCGGCGATCTCCAGCGGGTCGACGGCCCGTTCGCACAGGTCGCGGTGGCGGTGCAGGAGCGTCTTGACGGGATCTCCGCCACCTCGCCGCCGAGCGGTTTCGGCCGGCGCCGCACCCTTGCTGTGTCCCGCCACGGCGTGCGGGTCGACGGTGGTCATACGGCGGCCTCCGAGGCCGGGACTTCGGCCGGGGCCGCGGCCCACGTCGGGCTGGTCCAGTGCCCCGGCACGCGCGCCTCCGGGGGTCGGGCGAAGGGGACCTCCCCGTCCGGCCGGGCGGATCCGCGGGCGAGCAGCCGCAGGTAGATCTCCTGGAAGGCGGCCACGTTCTGCTCGACGGTGAAGAGTTCCAGGGCCCTCGCCCGGGCGGCCGCCCCGAGCCGCTGTGCCCGTTCGGGATCCCGCAGCAGCGAGAGGCAGGCGTCGGCGAGGGCCCGCGGATTGCGCGGCGGTACGACGAGCCCGGTGCCGCCGATGACCTCGCGGACCGCGCCGACGTCGGTGGAGACGGTGGCCCGGCCGCAGAACATCGCCTCGGCCAGGGTGATCGGGAAGCCCTCGATCACGGAGGACAGGACGACCACGCGCCCGGCGCCGTAGGCCTCGGCCGGGGAGGGTGCCTCGGGTCCGCCGATCTCCTCGAAGGTGACGGGGTTCTCCCCGACGGTGACGGCGTCGGCGGCCTCGTCGGGGAACAACTGCGCGGCCAGGGACCGGCAGTCGGCCAGGTAGCCGGGGGCCACGGCCGTGGCGAAGATCCGCAGCCGGGTTCCCGGCGCGGCCTTGCGGACCTCCGCGAAGGCGTGCAGCAGGGCGATGAGGTCCTTGGCGGGCTCTATGCGGCCGGCCCACACCAGGGTCTCCGGGTCCCCGCAGTCCACGTCCTCCCCGACGGTGGCGAATCGGTCCGCCTCCATCCCGGGATAGACGGTCCGCAGCCGGTCCCTCGGCGCCCCGCACCGCTCCTGCCAGCGCCGGGCGTGCGCGTTCCCGGGGGTCAGGAGGTCGGCCTGGGCGTAGATCTCCCCGGCCAGCCGGATGTGGAAGGCCGCGAGCAGGGCCCGTACGGCGGGCCGGGCCTCCTGGCTCTGGTCGAGGTAGTGGGCCCGCAGCTGGACGCCGTACTCGGTGACCAGCAGGGGGACCCCGAAGAAGCGTTTGGCCAGGAGCCCGGGGAGGGCCGCCACGCCGCCCGCGGCCGCATGGCAGATGTCGACCTCGCCGAGATTGCCCGGCTCCTCGTACCAGTCGAGGGACAACGGCCGGAGCATGCGCTCCAGTTCGTCCACGAACTCCAGCAGGTCCGGCACCTGCGCCGCCTGTACGGTGCGCCCCGCGCCCGGTGCCCGGCAGGCGGACTCCACCGCCCGCACCGCGGACTCGGAGCGCAGCGCCGCGTACAGGCCGCCCTGCTCGCGGGCGAGCCCGGCGAGCCCGTAGAGCCCGGCCTCGAAGGCCGGCGCCTCGCCGGCGCAGATCCCGTGGACCAGGTTCCGGAAGCAGTCCGCGAAGCGCCGGCGCTCACGCCGGCTGTACGTCCGCCCGTCGTCGGCCGGGGCCCACAGCGGGGCGGTCCGGACACGCGTGACGTGCTCGGGCAGAGGGACCCTGGTGCGTTCCTGCTCGGCGCTGCGGCTCAGTGCGTAGAGCTCGAACTCGTGCTGCGGGAGCCCGCGCACGAGCCGGTCGCACCACAGCCTCGCCTCTCCCGTGGCATACGGATAACCACCTTCCGTGAGCAGTCCGATCCGCACGAGTGGCACCCCCGATCTCCCGTTCCAGGCGGTCGTCGTCGGTCCGGCGACCCGCCGCGGAAGAACTCAAGCGGATATACCGAAGGCGCGACGGACGGATGTCCGTCGGGGCCCCCGCCGCCGGGGGGTGAGGTGTGATTATGACTAGCGTGGGGCGAGGGCGAGCCGGATCGGTGGGGGGGGTTCGAAGATGAGAGCGCCCCGG